>DJOV01000101.1 GCA_002437285.1 Prevotella sp. UBA6429
CCCCTGCGCGACGATGAGCAGATAGAGAGTGTGGAGTATCTCTCTCCGGAGCTGGTTCCCGACAACTATGTCGGGAAGAACAGCATTGTCGACGTGCGTTGCCGCGACGAGAAGAACCGCCAGTTCATAGTGGAGATGCAGATGCTGTGGACGGAGGCATTCAAGCAGCGCGTGCTGTTCAACGCCTCGAAGGCCTTCGTGCGCCAGTTGGACAAGAAGCGCAAGTATGAGCTGCTGCAGCCGGTCTATTCTCTCAACCTGGTCAACGAGGTGTTCATGACGGACTATCCGGGCGAGTTCATCCACAACTTCAACATCGTGCACGACCTGCACAGTGACGAGGTGATCGACGGCCTTCACTTCACCTTTGTTGAGCTGCCCAAGTTCCAGCCCCATTCCATCCGCGAGAAGAAGATGGCAGTGCTTTGGCTGAAGTTTCTCACGGAGATAGACGAGAACACGAAGCAAGTTCCGCCCGAGTTGCTCGACAATCCCGAGACATCCAAGGCGCTGAAGGCGGTTGAGGAATCGGCCATGACCCGTGACGAGCTGTTGGCCTATGAGGACTTCTGGGACAAGTTGGGTGCCGAGCGCCTGCTCTTCATCGACTCCAACAAGCTGAGCCATGAGCGCGGCTTGGCGGAAGGCATGGCAAAAGGCATGGCAAAAGGTATGGCAAAAGGTATGGCAAAAGGCTTGGCGGAGGGCGAAGCCAAAGGCCGTACCGAGAGCTTGAGGGAGGTGGCAAGCAACCTTCTGAAGATGGGCATGTCGGTTGAAGAAGTGACCAGGGCGACGGGATTGGGGACGGACGTGATAGAAAGGCTATGAAGTATGTGTTCTAAAAATCCGTTTGATCAAGGTGGAGATTTTTAGGATACGCCTTAATGGCAGATAAAGCCTCTTCCGAATTTTGGAGTGATGGAAGGACTTTCAAGATTGCGGTTCTGCAAGAGCCGAATCCTCCGTCTCCACCTTTCTCACCAGCTCTTCGACAGCAGGTGCCCTGCTACCACGGCGGCGAAGCCCACGACTATGCTACCCAGCACATAGAGTGACGATGTGAGATAGTCACCACCCTTCACGAGCGAGCCACTCTCGTTCATGAAGGTGGAAAAAGTGGTAAAGCCGCCACAGAAACCCGTGGTCAACAGCAACTTGGCTTGGGGCGACAGCCAACTGCCCTGTGTGCTTACCCCCGACAGGAAGCCGATGATGAGGCACCCCAGCACATTGACTGTGAAGGTGCCCAACGGGAAACTCATGGTTGACGAGGCAGCCATCCACTTAGACACGACAAAGCGCAGGCCGCCACCAAAGAAACTGCCCACACTGACCAATAGCAACTCTTTCATACTATATAATATATAATAGGTGCATGCCATACATGCGCCAATCGTAACGTTGTCTACTGCAAAGTTACTTTTTTTTTGTCATAGTGCGTCATGTGACGCTTGTTTTTTCTTCCTTTTTGTTGTCCTGGCTGCCCCCAGGTGTTTTGTCACATCATTGTAACAAGGCTGCAACTCGCCTGTAATATCATGGCGGTAATTTTGCACCGTCATTTAAACATAATGAAGATGAAGGAGAGTAAGAAAAACATTTTGAAGATGCTGTCGAAGGACGGCAAGAAGAAGACTGGCAAGTTTGACCGTATGGTACTGCTTTTGGCGTTGCAGAAGATTGACGGCGAACAGTTTGAGTATGACGACGAGGCCGTCTATACTGCAGACAAGCGCTGCCTGGTCTACTGCCTGTCACAGAAAGACAGTTACACGGTGCCCGAGGGTGTGGAAGTTATCGGTGAGATGGCGTTCCGCCGCAAGAAGAATCTGAAGAACATCATCCTGCCCACCGGGCTGCAGAAGATTAGCCGTGACGCCTTCTTCGACTGCGACCTGCTCGACAATGTCTATGTGCCGGCCACGGTCAGTGAGGTGGGCGGCTATGCCTTTGCTGAGTGTGAGGCCCTGAAGACGGTCACCTTTGCCGCCAAGCCCAAGCACCTGTCGCGCCACGCTTTCGAGGACAGCGACAGCCTTTCGCGCATCATTGTGCCCGCGGGCACCGTCGAGGTGTTCCAAAAGGCCCTCCACTACGATCCTGTCGAGGACGAATATCTCCTCATGGAGGCCCAGCCCAAGGATAACGGCAAGAACAAGGATGCAGGCAACGGTAAGCATAAGAGCAATGGTCAAGACAAGCACTAAGGCAAAGCCTGCCGACAAGTCGTCGGACAAGGCCATGAAGCGCCACTATGTCGAGCGCGATGTCAGTTGGATGTATTTTAACCGCCGCATCCTCCAGGAGGCAGCCAAGGACTCGGTGCCCTTGCTCGAGCGTCTCTCGTTTCTCGGCATCTACAGCAACAATCTGGATGAGTTCTTCCGCGTTCGTGTGGCATCTATCAGCCGCCTGCTCGACGAGCCTTCGCTCGACAAGGACACGCACCATGAGCTCAAGCACAGCCTGAAGGTCATCAACAAGCTCAACGAACAATACAGCCAGGAGTACACGCACACAGTCGACGATGTGTTCGCACGCTTGGCCGAGCGCGGCATTCGTCTCATCGACAACACGCAGCTCACCGATGCGCAGAAGACTTATCTCCGGCAGTTCTTCTACGACAAGCTCAACGGTCTCGTCAACCCCATCTGGCTCAACGAGATGGACAACCTCGCCAGCCTGGAGGACAACCGCATCTACCTTCTTGTGGAGCGTCGCAAGACTGACGACGATGGCAAGACACATTACGCCATCGTGAAGATTCCCGACAAGCAGGTGGGCCGATGGGTCGTGGTGCCTTCTGCCAATGCGGACGAGACCCATATCATGTATCTCGACGATGTGGTGCGACAGTGTCTGCCCCTCATCTTCCTGGGGCTCAAGCCAGCCACGTACCGCGCCTGGTCGTTCAAGTTTACCAAGGACGCCGAGATGGAGATTGACAACGACCCCGAGTATGGCACCCTTGAGAAGATCAAGCAGGGTGTGGACAGCCGGCGCCATGGCGATGCCGTGCGCATGCTCTATGACCGCACCATGCCCAAGGAGGCGCAGCGTCGCATCCTCGACCGTCTCGACATTGACGAGCTCGACACACGCCTGGCCGGTGGCCGCTACCAGAACCACAAGGACCTCATGTCCTTCCCCGACTGTGGCCACAAGGAGCTGAAGTATCCCCGTTGGGAGCACATCATGAAGGATGTGTTTGTCCAGCAAGAAAGCATCCTCGACAAGATCCGTGAGAAAGACCGTTTCATCCATGTGCCCTATCAGTCGTTCGACGGTTACATCCGCGTCTTGCAGGAAGCCGCTCTCAAGCCCGAGGTGAAGAGCATCAAGACCACCCTATACCGCCTGGCGAAAGACTCAAAGGTCGTCAAGGCCCTCATCTCCGCTGCCCGCAATGGCAAGAAGGTCACTGCCGTGGTGGAGCTGCTGGCCCGTTTCGACGAGGAGAGCAACATCAAGTGGAGCCGTCGCATGCAGGAGGAAGGTGTCAATGTCATCTTCGGCGTCGAGGGACTGAAGGTGCACTCCAAGCTCCTGCTCATCGAGTCGAAGAAGGGAAACATCGCCTGTGTCGGCACCGGCAACTTCCACGAGGGCAACGCCAAGGTCTACACCGACTACATCATGATGACCGGCCGCCGCGGCATCGTCAATGAGGTGGCCGAGGTGTTCCGCTTCATCGAGCATCCCTACATCCATCCCCAGTTTCGCGAGCTCATGGTGTCGCCCAATTCCATGAAGCGGCGCCTGTTGCGCCTCATCGATGGCGAGATAGCCAATGCCAAGGCTGGCAAGGAGGCTTGGCTGAAGATGAAGATCAACCATATCACCGACAAGGACATGGTCGCCAAGCTCTATGAGGCCTCGCAGGCCGGGGTCAAGGTAGACATTGTCATCCGCGGCAACTGTTCGCTTGTCACCGGTGTGCCCGGCCTGAGCGACAACATCCGCTGCGTGGGCATCATCGACCGCTACCTGGAGCACGCGCGCATCATCATCTTCTGCAATGGTGGCAACAACAAGTATTTCATCGGGTCGGCCGACTGGATGCCGCGCAATCTGCTCAGCCGTGTGGAGGTCTACACGTCGGTCTACGATCCCGACCTGCGCCGCGACCTCATGCGCACTGTCGACTTCGGCCTGCGCGACACCACCAACGGGCGGGTCGTCGATGGCTCAGGCACCTGCGAACTTCAGTCTGGAGCGATGTTCCGCAGCCAGGAAGAATTGCAAAAGGCTTATGAAAAAGAGTGACAGCCAACCCGTCCTCACCGCTACGGAAGTCGAGGACTTGTCGTGCAGCCAGTGTTACAACCTGGCCGCCATCGATGTGGGCTCCAACGCCGCGCGCCTGCTCATCAAGCATGTGGAGTGTGAGCCCGATGGCGGGCGCCACGTGTCGAAGCTCATGTTCCTGCGCGTGCCACTCCGTCTGGGCATGGATGTCTTCGGCAGCGGCGAGGTGTCCGAGGAGCGCGCCAAGGAATTTGTGGCCACGATGAAGGCCTACCGGCAGCTCATGAAGGTCTACCATGTCGAGCGATACCGCGCCTGCGCCACGTCGGCCATGCGCGACGCCAAGAATGGTGCCGACCTCTTGCGCCGCATTGAGCACAAGGCCCACATCAGGCTTGACATCATCACCGGCGACGAGGAGAGCCGCATCATCTACGACAACCACCTCTGCTGGACGCTTGCCAATCCCGACCACGCCCAGACGCGTTGCTTCCTCTATGTCGACGTGGGCGGTGGCTCCACCGAGATCAATTTCATCAAGGACGGTGAGCGGCAGTACAGCCATTCCTTCAATGTGGGCACCATCCGCCTGCTCAAGGGCAAGGGCAAGGCCAGTGACATCCAGGCCATGCGTGATGAGGTGGCCCTCCTGGCCAAGGGCCAACCGCCATTCGACATCATCGGCTCGGGCGGTAACATCAACAAGCTCTACCGCCTGGCCTCGAAGAAGCGCAAGCTCGACTACCTGCCCGTGGTCACCCTGCGTGAGCTCCACGCCGCCCTCAGCGCCATGACCGTCGGGCAGCGCATGGAAGCCTACGGCCTCAAGGCCGACCGCGCCGATGTCATCGTGCCCGCGGCCGAGATCTTCCTTGCGATTGCCGATGGACTGAAGGCCAAGCGAATCCTTGTGCCAGGCATGGGCTTGGCCGACGGCATCATCAACGAGATGATAGCCGGCACGCAGGGCGTCCGGTAGCGGATGACCTGCCGATGCGTAATCATCAACGTGAATAAATAGAAATAGTAGACAAAAATGAGAAAGATCTTTTGGCTCCTGCTCAGCCTTTGCGCCATGGCGCAAGCGAAGGCGCAGACAGTGAAGGTGGGCGGCACGCTCCGCGGCAAGTACGAGTATCAAACCCATGAGCGCGAGGGGCGCTTCGAGGTGCGCACGGCACGCTTCAACGTCAGTGGCGACATCAACCCCATGGTGTCCTACAAGGCTGAGATAGACCTCTGCGACGAGGGCAGCATCAAGATGCTCGACGCCTATACCAAGATCAAGCCTTGGCGCACGCTCAACTTCACCATCGGACAGATGCGCGTGCCCTTCACCATCGACGCCCACCGCTCGCCCGACCAGCAGTACTTTGCCAACCGCTCCTTCATCGCCAAACAGGTGGGCAACGTGCGCGACGTCGGCGCGCGGTTGGGCTATACCTTCGGCGTGGGATTCCCCATCATCGTCGAGGCGGGCCTCTACAACGGCTCGGGCCTCACCAACCAGAAGGACTTCTGGACCAACAGTGTCAACTTCTCGGCCAAGGCCCAGCTGCTGTTGCCCGTGGGGCTCGACGTGGTGCTGAGCGCCCAGAAGGTGAAGCCTGGCGACAAGACCGTCATGATGTACGATGCCGGCCTGACCTATCACCGCCAGGGCTTCATCGCTGAGGCGGAGTATCTCTACAAGCACTATGCCGATGGTGCCTTCCATCCTGTCCACGCCTTCGACGGCTTCGTGAGCTACGACATTCCCTTGCGCCGTTGTCTCTTCACCAAGGTGTCGCCCCTCGTGCGCTACGACTACATGAGCGACCACAGCGACGGCAAGCGCTATCTTGACGGCAAGGTCGACGCGGCTGGCCAGCTCATCGTCAACGACTACAAGCGCAGCCGCATCACGGGCGGTGCTACGCTGAGCTTCGACAAGCCCTTCATCTCAGAGATACGCGTCAACTATGAGAAGTATCTCTACCGCCACGACGCCCTGCCCAAGGTGAGCGAGCGCGACAAGATTGTCGTGGAGTTCATGACCAAGTTCTGAAGTGCCGGGACAATTGTAACCGCAATGTAACATCGTTGTAAAAGACGTGTAACAACCGTTACCTAATTTTGCGGCGAGAATAAGAAACAAAACCAATCAGGATTCAAATGGAAACCATTTATCTTTGCATCGTCATCTTCCTGCTCTGCCTGGCCGTGTTCGACCTCTTCGTGGGCGTGAGCAACGATGCGGTCAACTTCTTGCAGTCGGCAGTGGGAGCCCGTGTGGCCGCCTTCCGCACAGTGTTAATCATCGCATCGGTGGGCGTGGTCCTGGGTGCAGTGCTGTCCTCGGGCATGATGGACGTGGCGCGCCACGGCATCATGATGCCCGACCGATACTCGTTTCATGAGGTGATGACCATCTACCTCGCCGTCATGGTGACCGATGTGATCGTGCTCGACGTGTTCAACACGCTCGGCATGCCCACCTCCACCACCGTCTCGCTGGTCTTCGAGCTGCTGGGCGGCACGGCCATGCTGGCCATCCTCAAGGTCATGGCCGACCCGGATCTCGACTATGGCATGCTGCTCAACTCCAACAAGGCCCTACAGGTCATCATCGCCATCTTTGTCTCGGTGGCCATCTCGTTTGTCGTCGGTATGGTGGTGATGTGGATCAGTCGTGTGGTCTTCACCTTCAACTATAAGAAACACTCGCGCTGGGGCATCGCCGTCTTCGGCGGCATTGCCTTCACAGCCTTGAGCTACTTCATCTTCATGAAGGGCATCGGCAAGAGCCCCTATCTCGCCGAGCACATTCGCTCCTACATTGATGACAACACCAACCTGTTGTTGCTGCTCACCTTTGTGGGCTCCACCATCGTCATGGAGGTGCTCCACCTGCTGAAGGTCAACATCTTCCGCTTCACCGTGCTCATGGGCACCTTCGCCCTGGCCATGGCCTTCGCCGGCAATGACCTGGTCAACTTCATCGGCGTGCCGCTGGCCGGCCTCGACTCTTACCAGGACTACACGGCCAATGCCCACGGTGCCGGCATCGACGGTTTCATGATGTCGTCGCTCATGGAGAGCGCCAAGACGCCGCCCTTCTATCTGCTCATCGCCGGTGTGGTGATGATCGTGGCCATGGCTACCTCGAAGAAGGCGCAAAACGTCATCAAGACCTCTGTGGACCTCGCCCGCCAGGATGAGGGCGACGAGATGTTCGGCTCCAGCCGCGCCGCGCGGGCCATTGTCCGCTTCTTCCAGAATGTCATCGAGAGTGTGGTGCGCCTCTTCCCCATAGGCTTCCGCCAGTGGATCAACGGCCGCTTCAACACTGCCGACGTGGTGCTCAAGGACGACAAGGCTGCCTTTGACGTGGTGCGCGCCGCTGTCAACCTCGTCATCGCCTCCATGCTCATCACTTTCGGTACCAACCACAAGCTGCCGCTCTCCACCACCTACGTCACCTTCATGGTGGCCATGGGTACGAGCCTCGCCGACCGTGCCTGGAGCCGCGAGAGCGCCGTGTTCCGCGTCACGGGTGTGCTGAGCGTCATCGGCGGTTGGTTCATCACGGCCGGCGTGGCCTTCCTCACGTGTGCCCTCGTCTGCCTCTGCATGTGGTATGGCGGCGTGGCGGTGCAGGTGGCGTTCATCGCCTTGGTGGTCTTCATGCTCATCCGCAGCAACCGCCAGTACAAGCGCAAGCAGGAGGCCACCAAGAGGGAGGACGACAGCTTCCGCCTGATGATGCGCACACGCGACCCTGAACTGGTGTGGGAGATGCTGCGCAACCATGTGCGCAACACCCAGTCGAAGGTGTGCCGCTTCGCCCTCGAACAGTATAACGCCGTGCTCGACGGCTTCAGCATGGAGAACGTCAAGACGCTCCGCACCAGCGACCGATCGCTGCGCAAGGAGCTCGACATACTCAAGAAGTATCGCCGTCAGGAGATGCTCGGCCTGAAGCGGTCGCCCATGGAGATTGCCGTGGAGCGCAACACGTGGTTCCACGTGGGTGCCAATGCCGACCAGCAGTATGTCTACACGTTGCGACGCATGCTCCAGCCCATCAAGGAGCATGTCGACAACAACTTCAATCCCGTCCCTGCCGCCTATGTGAGCGAGTATGAGCCCGTGCGGCGCAGGGTCAACGAACTCATGAAGATGACTTGTGAGGCCATCGAGACCAACCGCTATGAGCAGTATCGCAGCGTACTGGCTGAGGCCGATATGTGCAAGGACAACCTCTCGGTGATTCGCAAGGTGCACATCAACCGCATGCAGCAGAGCCACTCCAACAAGACGATGCAGGTCGACATGGTCTACCTCAATCTCCTCCAGGAGACCCAGCAGTTGCTGAGCGTCATGCGCCACCAGCTCCGCTCGGCCAAGAAGTTCATGGAGGAGTAGGGCGAAAGGCCTTCCGTCCATGCCGTCATATTCCAAAAAAAGCTGATTGCCGACACATGGTGTCCGGTAATCAGCTTTCTCATGTTGTGGCGCCCTTCACTGTTGTGGCGCCTGTCGTGTTTGCATTGTTATGCCTTCTTGACATTTTTCTCGGCCAAAGCAGCGCGGCGGCTGCCCAGGATCATGGAGATTTTGCTCTCTGCCTGGCGGTTGGCCATCTCGTTCATAGTGGTGAGTTTGTCGTTCATGTTACAATCTTTTATCCTTAAAAAACAGTCGCAAAGTTAAGCACCGCTGGCCAAAATCTTACTTTCCTTTCCCTAAAATTTTCCATCCGCCCCATTTCCTTGATGTATGTCAAAATCTGCCATTGACCTATGTCAATTCGCTGTTTTTGCCGGAAAATCTACGGATGGCATCGCTCTTGATGCAGGTCAAGAAATGATGCGGCTTCAGTTTTTAGGCTTTCGTTTCGTTGGCAGTCGCGTTATGTATTGCTACCTTTGCATTCCGCTTTCAGAAGGAGCGCTTGCTGGCAACCCGGTTTTCGGGCTTCTATTGCTTTCAGGGGGTTGTGCTTTGCAGCCTTGGCCGGCGGTCTTTCTTCGACAGGCGGATACCGACAACATTATTAACGAAAGGACAAGAAGATATGATTTACGTAGGTTTCACAGCCATTGTCATGTCCGTGCTCTGCACGATGGGCATCCTGTTTGGCAAGATTGATCTCGGCAAGTAAGCCGATTTCAATCTTTTTTAGTTTCCTCCGTTTCCGTTTTCTGGGCTCGCCCGACAAAGTTTTCTGTCCGATTCCGTTTCATCCTCCCAATTCTTATCACCTATGGATTATCTTCCTCATGACCCTGCCATCCTGGTTTCGAGCATCAACCTCTATCTCCGCGACGAGATATACGACACGTTGGAGTCTCTCTGCTATGCCTACGGGCGCGACCCCGAGGAGCTGAAGGCCTATCTGCAGGCCAACGGTTACCGTTACGATGAGGCCCAGCGACAGTTTAAGGAGGGGCTATGAATGTGCTTCGCCAGATATGGAGGCTCTTTTCGAGGGCTGAGCGTCAGCAAGTGAGTGAGTAAGGAGGGCTATACGACCGGGCAAGGTGGCGCCATGAGCCGAAGAGAGGCCAAAGGATGGCAAAACGCAGCCTCCTCATCGTTCCTGTTTTTTGTGGTGGTAGTTTTATGCAACCCACCTGAAGGAGGCCTGATGGTCACGCTGCCCTCCGGCACCAGTCGTTTCGTCGTGACCCCTTTCTCTTCGCCGTGAAGCCAGGGGGATGGGTAGCATTTTGTCACGATTGTAACAAAAACCTAATCTTTTTGTTGGCATTATTCAATTACTTTTTGTAATTTTGCCACCACAAAAATTGTTACGACTATGTGTGGAATAGTAGGATACATCGGGCATCGCAATGCCTATGACATTTTGGTGAAAGGTCTTCACCGATTGGAGTACCGCGGTTACGACTCGGCCGGCGTGGCCCTCATCAACGCCGCCGACGAGCTGCATGTCTACAAGGCCAAGGGCAAGGTGAGCGACCTGGAGGCGGCTGCCGCCGGCAAGGACTGCTCGGGCACCGTGGGCATCGCCCACACCCGCTGGGCCACCCACGGTGAGCCCTCGGTGCGCAACGCCCACCCCCATGTCTCTGAGTCGGGCAACCTGGTGATTGTCCACAATGGCATCATCGAGAACTTCGCCCTGCTGCGCGACCAGCTCACTGAGCGCGGCTACCACTTCCATAGCGACACCGACACCGAGGTGCTCGTCTATCTCATCGAGTATGCGCAGCAGACCCACCACTGCCATCTGGCCGAGGCCGTGCGCCTGGCCCTGCAGAAGTGCATCGGCGCTTACGCCATCGCCGTGCTCGACCGTCGCGACCCCCACACGCTGGTGGCCGCGCGCAAGGGCTCGCCCATGGTCATCGGCATCGGGCAAGACAACAGCGAGTTTTTCATCGCCTCCGACGCTACCCCCATCGCCGAGTACACCAAGGATGTGGTCTATGTCGACGACGAGCAGATAGCCGTCTGCCGTCCCGGCCATCCGCTCCAGATCACCGACCTCAGGAACCAGCCCGTCGACGTGGCGGTCAAGCAGATCGACATGGATCTTGACATGCTCGACAAGGGCGGCTTCCCCCACTACATGCTCAAGGAGATCTTCGACCAGCCCCATTGCCTGCGCGACTGCATGCGTGGCCGTCTCTTCGCCGAGGACGATATGGGCGGCAACGCGGCCTACGACCCTGCCTCTGGCTATGCCGACCCCAATGTGCACAATGATGTAGTGCTCAGCGCCGTGCGCAACAACCGCGAGCGCCTGCTCTCGGCCACTCGCTTCATCATCGTGGCCTGCGGCACGTCGTGGCACGCCGGCCTCATCGGCAAGCAGCTCATCGAGCACTACTGCAAGATTCCCGTGGAGGTCGACTACGCCTCCGAGTTCCGCTATCGCGATCCGGTCATCTATCCCACCGACGTGGTGATAGCCATCTCGCAGAGCGGCGAGACCGCCGACACGCTGGCCGCCATCCAGTTGGCCAAGGAGCGCGGGGCCTGCATCTTCGGCATCGTCAACGCCGTAGGCTCCTCCATCGCCCGCGAGACCGACACCGGCATCTACATACACGTCGGGCCGGAGATAGGCGTGGCCTCCACCAAGGCCTTCACCGGACAGCTCACCTGTCTCATCCTCCTGGCGCTGGCGCTCGGACACACCAAGGGCACCATCGACGAGCGCGAGTATGTGGACATGATCCATGAGCTCAACGCCATACCCGAGAAGATTGAGGAGGTGCTCCGCCACAACGACGAGATACAGCTCCTGGCCAAGACCTACACCTACGCCACCAACTTCCTCTACCTCGGGCGCGGCTGGAACTATCCCGTGGCGCTCGAGGGAGCCTTGAAACTCAAGGAGATATCCTACATCCACGCCGAGGGCTATCCCGCCGCCGAGATGAAGCACGGTCCCATCGCACTGGTCGACAACATGATGCCCTGTCTCTTTGTGGCCACCCACCACAAGGGCTATGAGAAGATTATCTCCAACATGCAGGAGGTCAAGGCGCGTGGCGGACGCATCATCGCCATCGCCTCGGCACACGACGACGAGGTGCGCAAGATTGCCGATGCGGTCATCGAGATACCCGACACGCTGGCTCCCCTGGCACCGCTGCTCTCCGTCATACCCCTCCAGCTGCTCGCCTACCACATCGCCGTGGAAAAGGGGCTCAACGTCGATATGCCGCGCAACCTCGCCAAGAGTGTCACCGTGGAGTGATGCGACAGTACGAAATCATACCAAACCATCCTGAATATGAACTATTTTATTATCATAAACGACGCTCAGCAAGGACCGTTCTCCGTCGCTGAGCTGCAACAGCGAGGCATCAGCTCTGAGACGCTGGTGTGGGCTGAGGGCATGGCCGAGTGGACACCCGCATGGCAGGTCGAAGAACTTCGCCCCCTCTTCTACAAGCAGACGGCTGGCGCTGCGGTGCCGCCCCCTCCCCCCATTGGCCATGGAGCCGGCGCGCAGGAGGCCCAGCCCGGTGCACCGGTGCCGCCGCAGGCACCGCCAGCGGGCGACAGCGCAGTGCAGGACCAGGCCGCCCCGACGCTGGCCAAGCCGCGCCGCAACGGGCGCTGGGCCATCATCGTGCTGGTGGTCGTGGCCGCTGTGCTGGCCTTCACCAATCCCTCGGAGAGGGCACACAAGCGGGCCATCCTCTCCAATATCACCAATGGCATCAGCCAGCTGACCACCAATGGTGACAACTCGGTCTTCGCACAGGGCTTGGGAGCCATCGGAAGCATGTTTGCCAATGGTGTGGTGCAGGTGGTGCTCGACCAAAACCTGGAATATCACAACTATCTGTTCTTCTCCACCACCACGCTCCGCATCGGTGGTGAGGACGTGCGCGCATCGTTTGGCATCCTCGGCAACGTGTTCACAGCCGATGAGAATGAGGTGGCCCGTGACTTGGAGAAGGCTATCTCTCATGACGAAAGCAGCGACGGTGCGGCATCATCGGATGCCGCAGACGACGATACCGCTCAGAATCCCGACCAGGATGTGCAGGTGCAGAGCCATGAGCAAGACACCACGCTGACCGACGGAACCGGACGTGCCATCGGGCGCGCCGCGGTGAAGGTGGTGACCAAGACGTTCAAGCAGAAGGTGAACGAAGCCACCGACAGCACCACGTCGAGTGCCATCGGGCAGGTCATCGACGAGATAGAGAAGATGCTCGGGGTGAACTGACGCGCGCCCGCCATAAGAGACGACCGGGATGCCTCTCCCTTTGGATGGGAGGCGTCCCGGTCGTTTGCGTTGTTTGGATGTAGGGGCGTGGGTGCTTACCTGACCGACACGAAGTCGCCCTCGATCTCCACATATCCGTAGAGGCACGATGCGGGCAGCGTGCACAGGTCGCCTTCGAAGTGGTCGCGGCTGAGATATACCTCTTGCCACATCTGCTTCCCGGCTACCATCTTTGGTCCGGCCAACCGCCTTCCGAACTTGACGCGAAGACCGTCGCAGCGGAAGCCGGGGGCGGGCACCACCTTCACGGTGAGCGGTTTGCCACTGCCGGTGGCAAAGGCGTTGAGCGTCTGTCCAGTGGCCGTCACGACGGTGCCGTTGCGGCTGGCGGCGGTCACGCTGGCCATGTCGGTTGTGATATCCGGGTTGTCGGTGTCAGCGACGCTGCAGGTGTCGGAGATGCGCGGCTCAGGGTCGTCGTCCACGACGATGTCGTCGACATAAGCCACCCAGTCGGCCGTCATCTTGTGGGGCGACTCGGCGTCGGGCACGACGACCAGGCTGTGGATGTCCACGCCATTGGCACTCTTCACGGGGAACACCGCGTCGTCCCAACTGTCGTGTGACAGGTCGTTGACCGCATAAGCCCAGAACTGCTCCACCTCGGCACTCTGTCCCTGCCGGTCGTGACGCTTGCCCAGGCCGACGAGCATCACGCGCCCCCCCTGCGGGCGGTGGATGAGCACGTGCACCACCTTGCCTTGTGGCGTGAGGGCGAAGGGCTCCGTGAGGTCGATGCGCACCCCGTAGATGTTCGAGGCCCAGAGTGACCGCCTGAAGGCCACCACGCTGTCTGACTCGTTGCCGTCGCGGTCGGGGTTGGCACAGATGGCGGCCTGGCCCTTGAGCCGTCCGTCGCGGAAGGGCGACTGTTCCCAGCGGTCGTAGACACCGATGGCGCGATAGTCCTTCTGCTCGAAACTGATGGTCTGCGCCGTGGCCGGCAGGGCGCAGAGGAGGGATAGGAAGAGGGTGATATGCTTTTTCATGATGCGTGTGTCTTGGGTGAGTGAGTTAGTAGACCGCCACCTTCTGCAGCAGGGGGCACGCCTTGCTGTCGTCGATGACGATGCGGAGAGCCCGGGCGCTGATGCCCTGGCCGTAGCTGTGGACCGTGCTGCCGTTGAGGGGGACGATGCGCCGGTAGCCGATGGTCGTGGTCTGGCAGCCCTGTGCCACGCGGCGGAACGTCTGTCCGTCGGTCGAGACCTCGATGTGGAAACCCCTGACCCGTTGTCCGCGCTCGATGTGCTCCATGAGATCCACGTAGCGCAGGGTCTGTGGGCGTCGCCAGGTGAGCGTCAGGGAGGCGCGCGTCACGCTGTCGTCGGTGGCCCAGTAGGTCGATGTCTTGCCGTCGGTGAGATGGTGCGTGCCGTAGTCGCGGTGCCGCCCCGCCTGCCGTGTGTTGGAGGCTGTGGCCGTGGCCTGGCGCGCCAGGTCGCGCCCCAACCGCTGGCGCAGGAGCTGGCCCATCCGTGCCAGCGTGTCCACGTCGGCCTGGGGCAGGCGGCCGTCAGGGCCCGGCGGACAGTTGAGGATGAGGGTGGCGTTGCGCCCCACGGTCTCGAGGTACATCTGGAAGAGGCGCTCGCCCGACAGGGGCTGCTCGCCCTTGTGCCAGAACCAGCCGCGGTTGGTCAGGCGGGCATCGCTCTCGCCCGCCTCCCAGGCCCATCCGTTCTCGGTGCCGTACATGCCGTTGTTCTCGGGCGCGTAGCCCACTTCCTCCGTCGACCAGTTGGTCTCGCCGGCCCATCCCTCCTCGTTGCCTATCCAGCGGGCCTCGCCGCCCACGCCCCAGAGGATGATGTCGGGGCAAGCCTTGTGGATGGAGTCGCGCAGGTTGGGGATATCATAATAGGTGGAGCGGTCCACGGAGACGGTGGTGTTGCGACCGCCGTAGTAGCCGTCGCCGCCGTTGGCCCCGTCAAACCACATCTCAAACTGGTCGCTGCCGTACCGTGCCAGCTCGGCACACTGGCGCAGGAAGACGTCGTCGACATATCGGTCAGTGCCGTAGTGTATGTTGTTGCGGTCCCAGGGCGAGACATAGAAGCCATACTTCATGTGTAGCTGGCGAGCCGCCCGTGCGAAGTCGCGCGGTATGTTGGTCTGTCGGCCATAGTCGTTGCCGGCCCGTTCCACTGAGTGGGTGGTGGTCAGCGTGGGCCACAGGCAGAAGCCGTCGTGGTGCTTCACCACGGCTATGCCGCCCCTCATGCCCGCCGCCTTCGCCGCCCGCATCCACTGCTTGGGGTCGGGTGGCAGGGTGGGTGCGAAGAGGCGCTCGTCCTCATTGCCCAGTCCCCACTCGCGGTCGGTGTAGGTGTTCATGCCATAGTGGAAGAAGGCGTAAAACTCGGTCTGCTGCCACAGCAGCTGCCGGCGTGAGGGCACGGGGAAGACGCAGGCCGGCTCGTTGTCGGTGTTGGGCAGCTCCTGCGGGCGCATGTCGAAGGGCGACGGCTGCGCCGAGGCGGCGACAGGCCACAACAGGCATGCCAGGAGAAGTAGCGTGGGATGGTTCATAGGTGATGGTGTGAGGTAGATGTTATGGTGTGGCGCCCAGGTAGTGGGCGTAGTTGTAGAACGGCTCCGTCACCCTGTCGGCCGACGAGGCCCGGTAGGTGTTGCCATAGGGGTCGGTGGCCGTGATGGTGACGGTGGCCCCCTTGCGGCGCGGCACGTAATAGTATAGGTGGTTCATGATGAGGTAGCTGTTCTTCTTGCTGATGAAGGCGTAGGGCATGGCCTCGGCGTAGCGGTGGTGGTATCCCGTGGCGAAGGCATCCTGCCCCTTGCCGCTGAGGCGCACCATGCGCGAGGTGCTGCTGTCCTCGGTGGCCGTGACCATCCAGCGCGAGTCAGCGTTGAAGACGTTGGCCACGATGACACCCCGTCCGCGCGGCAGGTTCCAGTCGGCGGCATAGCTCTCGCCGTTGAAGTCGGTGTCGGCACCGAAGAGCGTCATCTGCCGGTTGCGGGTCCATCCGGTCGACTTGTAGAAGCAGTCGGTGATGGCCGTCCCGCCGAAGGTGTAGACATAGTATCCGTTGGGCGTGCCGCAGATGTTGATGTTCGACTGCCAGATGTTGCCGCACGCCGCTGCATGGCAGTGCTCCAGGAGGTTGCGCCCCCGGTATCGTATCTCGTGGTTGATGGCGAAGTGGGTGTGGCCGCAGAACAGTTCGAAGCCCCCCTCGAAAGGCTCGAGCAGGCGTAGGATGGGCGTGAGGTGCGCGCTGCTGTAGTGGCCGCTCTCCGTGGCGATGGCCAGCGGCGTGGCACCGCTGTGCGGGCTGTTGCCGAAGGTGAGCGGCACGTGGTAGCAGAGCACCACCTTGCGGCGGTGGTCGGTGAGCGCGAGGTCTTGGCGGAGCCATTCCATCTGGGCGCTGGTGAGCTCACCCGGCTGGAAGTAGCCCTTGCTGCGCGAGAACTGCACGTTGTTGAAGCACACGAAGTGCTCGTCGCCCCGGTCGAAGGAGTAGTCGGTGGGGCCCCAGCTGTCTTCCCATTTTTGTCGGTAGAGCTGCCGCCCGTCCTGGTCGTGGTTGCCGATGACGGAGAAGACGGTCATGCGCGAGGAGCCCAGCGCGGCGCGCATCTGGCGCTCCAGCGAACCGCTGTAGCCGCCATAGTACTGCACGTCGTCGCCCATGCTGATGGCATAGACAGGCTCGTCGGCGGGCCACTGGGCCAGGAGCGTCTTGACGTCGGCCATGGTCTCGCTGGTGAAGCGCCGGAGGTCGGTCGTCGTGATGCGGTTGTCGTTGGGCCCGGTGTAGTAAGGATTGTGTGAGGTGGTGACCTGCGGGTCGCCGAAGACCACGAGACGGTATCTCATCTCGCGGCCGCCACGCAGGCGCCGGAGGGTGAAGTCGTAAGTGTCGTGCCCCTTGAGCAGGAGCTGGTAGAAGCAGGCCGTGCGGTCGGTGGGCGAGTGCGTGGGCACCTCGCAGTAGTCGGGCACGGTGTAGAAGACGAAGCGCGCCCGCGCATTGCGCCGCAGGCGGTAGTGGCCCATCGTGTCGGTGAGCGTGCAGGTGTAGCCGTCGCTCACCGTGACGTGTGGCATGGGCTGTCCCTGCTCGTCGGCCAGTGTGCCGACGATGACGGTGTCGGGTGGCAGGGGCGTCCGCTTGACCGTGTCCTGCTGTTGCTTGGCGGTCGTGGCGCGGAGGGCCCATGGGCGCACCAGCCGCTGCAGCGCCGCGGGCTGGTGGAGCGGGGCGCCGCCAGGCTGGCGTAGCGCCAGGGCGGTGGCCACGACGCCGGCCGCCGCTACGAGCGTGCCCATGATGGTCAGAAGGACCTGTTTGCGTTTCATGCTGAATGATGTTTAGCTGTCGGCAAAGGTAGCAATTTATTCGCTAAAGGTGTACCG
>DJOV01000131.1 GCA_002437285.1 Prevotella sp. UBA6429
TTCGGTTTGCATTATCTTTGCAACATGAGAAAACAACCTCGAACATTAATAACCCTTTAAAACAGAAAGTTATGAAACGCTTAGCTATGACAATCGCCGCTGCGCTGATGATGGTCTTCTCGGCCAGCGCACAGAGACTCACTGGCATCCGTGCCGAGGCTCGTTACATCACAGACAAGATGGTGGCCGAACTGGGGCTCACCACTGCTCAACGCAACAGCATCCTCAACATCAACCTGACTTATCTCAACGGTATCAACAGCTATCGTGACATTGACTCATGGGGCTGGAGTCACCGCAACCAGCAGATACGGCGCTTGCTCTCGGCCAAGCAGTGGAAGCGCTATAAGGCCGCCAAATACTTTTACCGTCCCATCGGATGGCGCGACCACGACTATGTGCACAATATCTATGCCCGCTATCCGCAGCCTCGCCCTATGGGACATCCGGGCAAGTACCATGGAAAAGGTCCGCGCGGACCGCACAAGGGTCACAAGGGCCACAAAGAGATGGGACCTCCCCATCGCGAGTTTCGCAACAACAGCCCAGAGGCCATCCGTATGAGACAAGACATGCGCCGGGGCGCCA
Organism: Prevotella sp. UBA6429; assembly: GCA_002437285.1. Taxonomy (GTDB): domain Bacteria; phylum Bacteroidota; class Bacteroidia; order Bacteroidales; family Bacteroidaceae; genus Prevotella. The sequence goes on from DJOV01000131.1 coordinate 589, forward strand.
AGCGTGGAGCGCGCTAAAGAGAAGTGGGAAAAAGTCGGGCAGTTTGCTGTCTGTCCATAAAAATCTTTGTATCTTTGCAAACAAACTATTTTCCACGTTGCTATGGCATTGAACACGGACAAGAACACGAAGCTTTATTACTCCATCAAGGAGGTGGCGCAACTCATCGGCGTGAGCGAGAGCACATTGCGCTATTGGGAGACAGAATTTCCCGGCATCCGTCCCAGGACGGTGAGCTCCACAAAGGTGCGCCAGTACACGGACAAGGATGTGGAACAGCTCAAGGTAATCTATAACCTGCTGAAGGTGAGGGGCTTCAAAATAGCTGCGGCACGCAAGTACATGCGCGAGAACCGCCAGTCGGTGGACAAGTCATCGATGGTGTTGGAGACTCTGTCCAGTGTGCGCAATGAGTTGAAGACGCTGCGCGACCAGCTCAACGGGCTGGTGTGAGCCGATGGCGGAGCGTGGCCTCTGCCATGTCATGAAGGAAAAGAGCCGTATCAACACTCCACTTGGAGTTTTGATACGGCTCTTTTGCGTTTATGGGTCGTGGCATGTGGCTCACATGATCTGCTGGGTCTCCTGCATGTCTTCGATTTGCTTCAGCGCGTCGAGGATGACCCTCACTTCGGCGCGGTCGTGCACGCGCACCTCTATTTGGCCCTCAAATATGCCTTGGTCGGCAGTGAACTTCACCTTGTGGATGTTGACATCCATCTTCTGTGAGATGACCTCAGCCACATCGTGGAGCATGCCCTTGCGGTCGATTCCATGCACCTCGATGGTGGCGTCGAAGAAGAGTTGCTTGTGCATTTCCCATTTGGCGTCGAGGATGCGCGGGCCAAAGCTGGTCTTGAGCTTGCTGGCCACGGGACATGAGCGCTTGTGTATCTCCACGTGATGGTTGCTGTCGATGAAGCCGAGGATATCGTCTCCCGGTATGGGGTGGCAGCAGGATGGGAAGATGTACATTCCTATGGTATCTTCGCTGATGACGCAGGGCTGTTTCTTGTTGAAGCCTTTGCCCACCACGAGCAGTCCTTTTCCGGGCGGCACGGTGACGGGTGCGTCTTTCTCCTTCTTTCCTTTTCCGAAGAAAGGCACAAACTTGCGCCATCCTCCTCCGCTCTTTTCCTTGCTGGCCTTGCCCTGCAGGACATCAAGGTCCTTGTCGTCCAGTGCAAGGGCCTTGTTGCCCAAAGCCTGGAAGAAGTCCTCGTGCTTGTCGAAGTTGTGATAGCCGCAGAGTTTGTCGATGTTGCCCACGGCGGGTTCCACATCGTTGGCCTTCAGCCATGCGTTGAGGATGTCCTCGCCCTTCTTTTGCGCCTCACGGTTCTCGCGGCGCAGGATGGCCTGTATCTTTCCCTTGGCCTTGGCCGTGGAGACAAAGTTGATCCAGTCGGGTTTGACGTGTTGCGAGTTGGAAGTGAGCACTTCCACCTGGTCTCCGCTCTTGAGCTTGTGGCTCATGGGCACCAGCTTGTGGTTGACCTTGGCTCCGATGCAGTGGCTTCCGAGGAAGGTGTGGATCTGGAAGGCGAAGTCGAGCACGGTGCAGTCGGCTGGCATGGTCTTCACCTCACCCTTTGGCGTGAAGACGAATATCTCCGAGGAGAAGAGGTTCATCTTGATGGAGTCGAGGAAATCCATGGCATCGGGTTGCGGGTCGTCGAGAATTTCCTTGATGGTTCCGAGCCACTTGTTGAGTTCGTCCTCGTCCTCCTTGAAGTCACCTTCCTTGTATTTCCAGTGGGCAGCGAATCCCTGCTCGGCTATCTCGTCCATGCGCTCAGAGCGTATCTGCACCTCGATCCATTGTCCTTGGTTGCTCATCATGGTGGCGTGCAGGGCCTGGTAGCCGTTGGCCTTGGGATGGTTGACCCAGTCACGTAGACGGTCGGGATGGCTCTTGTAGATCTGGTTGAGTGCCACATAGATGCGGAAGCACTCGTTGACCTCGTCCTTCTTGTCATCGGGTTTGAAGATGATTCTGACGGCAAGGATGTCGTAGATCTCATCGAAGGTGACGTGCTTGTTCTGCATCTTGCACCAGATGGAGTAGGGGCTCTTGATGCGCGCCTTGATGTGGTAGACGATGCCCATCTCGTCGAGCTTCTTGCGGATGGGGGCGGTGAAGTCTTCGAAGAGCTTGTCGCGCTGTTCCTTGGTGAAGGAGAGCTTGTTTTGTATGTCAGCGTACTCCTGCGGGTGCTCATAGCGGAAGCTCAAGTCCTCCAGCTCGGTCTTGATTTTGTTGAGTCCCAAGCGGTTGGCCAGCGGCGCGTAGATGTAGAGTGTCTCGCCCGCAATCTTATACTGCTTGTTGGCAGGTTGCGAGGCCAGCGTCCGCATGTTGTGCAGTCGGTCGCATATCTTGATGAGGATGACGCGGATGTCGTCGCTCATGGTGAGCAGGAGCTTCTTGAAGTTCTCGGCCTGTGCGGAGGCGTGGTCTCCAAAGATTCCTCCGCTGATTTTGGTCAGGCCGTCCACGATCTGCGCAATCTTGGGCCCGAAGATGTTTTGCAGGTCTTCGACCGTGTAGTCTGTGTCTTCCACCACGTCGTGGAGCAGGGCTGCGCAGATGCTCGTTGATCCCAGCCCCATCTCCTCGCAGGCTATCTGCGCCACGGCGATGGGGTGCATGATGTAGGGCTCTCCCGACAGGCGTCTCACGCCCTTGTGTGCCTGCCGTGCGAAGTTGAAGGCCTTGGTGATGATGTCCACCTTCTTGCGGTGCCGCGAATGGAGGTATGTGTCCAGCAGATGATGGAATGCTCCGGTGATCATCTTGTCGTCGGCGGCCTCGCGCTCTTTGTTTTTCAGCTCTTGATCATCCATGACTGTAGGTTTTGGAAAGTAAGAAATGACGATGGATAAAACTCTTGATGCGGCTGGTGGGATGTCAGCCCACACGATGGCAGGCGCTTATTTCACCTTGATTTTCTTGCCGGCTCGTATGTTGTTGCCCTTGATGCCGTTGAGCTTGCGCAGTTTCGACACGGTGGTGTGGTTGCGCTCGGCGATTTCGCTCAGGGTGTCGCCGTTCTTGACGGTGACGCTCTTCTGCTTGGCTGGGCGTTTCTTGCTTTTGCTTTGTTTCTGCTTGCTTTTGCGGCTGTTGTTGCGGCTTGAGCTGCTCTTGCGGTAGGCAGAGGTGCGCTCTTGCTCTTCGGCCACGGAGGCGTTGTTGTCAGCGGCCTCATTGTCCGTGGTGTTGTTGGCCATGGCGTTGCCACTCTCCGAACTCTTGGTGTTGGCAGAGACGCTGTTGCGGTTCTCGATGCGTGTCACCTGGTTGTTGCGCACCACGTAGGTTGCGTTGTCCGAGGGTCCCACCTCCTTTCGCTTTGTGAGATACGTCTTGGGGTTGAAGGCGTATACCGAGTCTTCGTTGTCGATGAATGTATTGACCATCTCGACCGGGAGGCGCAGCGCCGACGGCTTGCTGCTGCCATTGACGATGTTGCGGCGGTATTGCGGGTTGAGGTCTTCGAGCTGTGCGAGGTCAATGCCTATGACATGTGCGATCTGCTCGAAGTGAACATCGCGATTGAGCATCACCGTGTCGGTCTTGGCCGGAAGGCTGGCTGTGAGCGGGCAGATGTTGTGCTCGCAGTAATAGTTCATGATGTAGTTGGCGGCTATGAAGGCCGGCACGTAGCCGCGCGTCTCCTTCGGCAGCAAGGAGTAGATTTTCCAATAGTCTTTCTCTCCTTTGAGGCGGTGGATGGACTTGTTGATTTTCTCCGGCCCGCAGTTGTAGGCGGCGATGACCAGGTTCCAGTCGCCAAAGATCTTATAGAGGTCGCTCAAGTAGTGTGCGGCAGCGTAAGACGACTTGATGAGGTCGCGTCGCTCGTCGACGAGCGAGTTGATGGTCAGTCCGTAGCGTTTGGCGGTGGGCAGCATAAACTGCCACAAGCCCACGGCCTTGGCGCGTGACGTGGCCTTGGGGTTCAGACCCGATTCGATGACTGGCAGATACTTGAGCTCCAGCGGCAGGTCGTAGGCTTCGAGCGCTTCCTCGAAGACCGGCATGTAGAAGTTTTGCGCACCCAGCATGTAGGCCACCTTGCGGCGCAGGTCGCTGCTGTATCGGTCGATGAACTTCTGCACGATGTCGTTGTAGGGCATCTCAATGACGGTGGGCAGTTGTGCCAACCTGTCCTTGTAGACCTGCTCGTCGTAGACCGGATTGACGTCAGGCAGGTTGCAGTCGTCGTCGGCCTTGAGGTAGGTCTTGGCGTTGTAAAGGTTCATGAGGCTGTCGAGCTCCTGAGTCATGGAGGCTGGTAGCTCGATGCTCTCTTTCTTGCCCTGGTAATTGGTGATGGTCACCGTCTCCTCCTCGTTGGTCTGTGCGAGGGTGGGGGTGGCGCAACCCATCATCAGCAGGACTGCCCAGAATGATATCTTTTTCACTATGTTTTCCTTTTATGTGTGTGTCCTCCACATGTGGGGGGGGTATCTTGTTTTGTTTTTTTTTCTTTTCTGCTTGCCGTTGCCCTTCATTCCTTCGGAGTCTCATTGGGATGGCAGATGGCGTACCCTCAGAAGACGAGGCTGCACTGCAGGCCGATGGCCGCGTTGCCGAAAGAGCCCTGTGCGGGGTTGGCGTTGAACACCGCGGGTGCTATGTTGAGGCTGAGATCGGGCGATATGTCGAACTCGGAGAGCGAGGCGTCGACGTAGGCGTCGACAACGGAGAGTGCGTAGACGCCCACCATGACAAAGAAGCTCATGTCACGCCAGCGGCGGTAACGGTCCTTGCGCTTACGGAAAATCTCCTGCCAGCGGGCCTTGTTGGCTTCGGTGATCTGGCTTCCGAGGTGCAGAAACTGGTTGAAGCTGTTGGTCGTCGGGTCATCGTCCATGATGTCAAGATAAGCCTGGCTATAGTCGCGATACATCATGTTGTTCCAGCGCATGGCATAGGCGCATCCCACAAAACCTCCGTAGATGATGGGCAACTTCCAGTATTTGCGGTTGTAGATTTGTCCTGCGCCCGGAAGGACAAGGGCCAGCCACAAGGCCCGTTTGGGTGTGGGGTGCCATGTGTTCCAGTCGCGCTTGTGACGTCGTGACACGCTGTCGGCAACGGCGAGCGACACGCTGTCTTGCGCCAGCAGGTTGTCTTGCACCAGCAGGCTGTCTTGTGCCAACAGGCTGTCGCCGTTGAGGCGTAGGCTGTCGGCCTGGGCGCGAGCGGGCTGGGCGCCCATGAGCAGGGCGGTGGCCATCGCGGCCAACGTTGTTATGGTCTTGAGACGTTTCACCTATTGCTGCTTGATTTGGTCGAAGATCATCATGATGCGCTCCAGTTCATCTGCGTTGTTGAAGGGGATGCTGATTTTTCCCTTTCCCTTGCTGGAACAGGTCATTTGCACTTTGGTCTGGAGGAAAGACGAGAGGCGGTCCTTCAGCTGGTTGAACTCCTCGGGAAGTTGCGGTTTGGCAACAATCTTCTTCTTGCCTTCCTCAATGTCTTCACCGTTTTTGAGGTGTTGGGCTATCTCCTCCACCTTGCGCACGGACCATCCGTTCTTCAGGATCTCCTTGAAGACCTTGAGCTGCAGTGACGGACTGTCGAGGGCGAGGAGGGCACGCGCATGTCCCATGTCGATTTCCTTCTTTTGCAGGGCCATCTGCACTTGAGCCGGGAGCTTCAGCAGTCGGAGGTAGTTGGCGATGGCCGTGCGGCTCTTGCCTACACGCTCCGACACCTTCTCCTGCGTCATGCCCGTCTGTTCGAGCAAGTGCTCATAGGCCAGCGCTATTTCGATGGCGTTGAGATCCTCGCGCTGTATGTTCTCCACAAGTGCCATTTCCATGACGTTCTCGTCATTGATGGTGCGGATGTAGGCCGGTATGGTCTTCAGTCCGGCCATCTGCGAAGCCCTCCAGCGTCGCTCTCCGGCAATGATCTGGAAGCGGTTCTCGGCTATCTGGCGGAGCGTGATGGGCTGTATGATGCCGATCTCGTGTATGCTGAGCGCCAGTTCCTTGAGTGCCTCCTCATCGAAGAGACTGCGCGGCTGGTCGGCGTTGGGCTCAATCTGGTCGAGCGGTATCTCGTTGATGGTGGATGAGCCTGCGGTGCGCACCGACTCTGTAGAGAGCAGTGCGTCGAGACCTCGGCCCAGCGCGTTGTATTTCTTTTTTACTGTCATGTGAGGTTTCTTATTGTTCGTGGCTGATGATTTCCTTGGCCAGCGCCAGGTGGTTCTTGGCTCCTGTGGAGTCGGCGTCGTAGAGGATGACGGGGAGTCCGTGGCTGGGGCTCTCGGAGAGCTTCACGTTGCGCTGGATGACGGTCTTGAAGACCAGCTCCTGGAAATGTCGTTTCACCTCGTCGTAAATCTGGTTGGCCAGTCGGAGGCGACTGTCGTACATGGTCAGCAGGAACCCTTCGATTTCCAGTTTCGGGTTGAGCTTGCTCTTGATGATCTTGATGGTGTTGAGCAGTTTGCTGATGCCTTCCAGGGCAAAGTATTCGCATTGCACAGGGATGATGACCGAATCGGCTGCAGTCAGGGAGTTGACGGTGATGAGGCCCAACGATGGTGAGCAGTCGATGAGTATGTAGTCGTATTCCGTTTTTAGCGGCTCCAGGATTTTCTTGATGACCTTCTCTCGGTTGTCGAGGTTGAGCATCTCGATCTCCGCGCCCACCAGGTCGATGTGGCTGGGGATGATGTCCAGTCCGTCGATGTCGGTGGTGTAGATGGCGTCGCGCACGTCAGCGTGGTCGATGATGCACTCGTATAGCGAGCAGTCCACCTCACTGATGTCCACTCCCAATCCGCTGGAGGCGTTGGCCTGCGGGTCAGCGTCGACAACGAGCACCTTCTTCTCGAGCGTGGCCAGTGACGCGGCCAGGTTGATGGTGGTGGTCGTCTTGCCCACACCGCCTTTTTGGTTAGCTAAAGCAATGATTTTTGCCATTTCCGAATGTCTTTATCTTTTTACGAGGGGGTAAACCCTGTTGCCACAAGGTTTTGAATGCAAAGATACATATTTTGTAGGAAAAAGAAGATAATTAAAGGTTTTTTCGTACTTTTGCAATGCAAAACTTTTTATGAAATGGAAAAAGAAAGACCCTTGATACTGATATCCAACGATGACGGATATCACTCCCCCGGCATACGCAAGCTCGTGGATTTTGTCAGCGATTTGGCTGATGTGCTGGTGTGTGCCCCCGAGAGTGCGCGTTCAGGTTATTCCTGTGCCTTTTCGGCCGAGAACTACTTGCGGCTGAAGCCGCGCCACAACCTGGACCCGGCGACAGTCTATTCGTGCACCGGGACGCCTGTCGACTGTGTGAAGATAGCCCTTGACCAATTGTGTCGCGACCGTCGTCCCGCACTGATTCTCAGCGGTATCAATCACGGAGACAACTCATCTGTGAATAATCATTACAGTGGGACGATGGGCGTGGCCAAGGAAGGCTGCATGAAGCGCATTCCATCCGTGGCGTTCTCCAGTTGCTACTATGATGAGCATGCCAACCTGGAGCCCCTGCGTCCGTATGTCCGCCGTATTGTCGCGGATGTGCTGCGTGACGGGCTTCCCCAGGGCATTTGCCTCAATGTCAACTTCCCCGCCGAGCAGGAATTCAGGGGTATACGCGTGTGCCGGATGACCAATGGCAGCTGGATAAACGAGATAGTGAAGGAGCGCCATCCCCGTGGCTACGACTATTACTGGGTGGTGGGCGAGTATCGCAATGACGAGCCGGGCGCGGAGGGCACCGACCAGTGGGCCCTGGAGCAGGGCTACGTGGCCATCACGCCCACCAAGATTGATGTGACGGCCTATGAGTTCGTGGATGAGCTCAAGAAGGCCTACGAATGAAAATCGCTTGATTTTTCTTGAAAAACAACAGGCCATGAGATACTATCTGATTGTGGGCGAAGCGTCGGGCGACCTCCATGCTTCGCGGCTCATGCGTTCACTGCGGCGTGAGGACAGCCAGGCGGAGTTTAGGTTCTTTGGCGGCGACCTGATGACGGCCGAGGGCGGCCATCGGGTGCGCCACTATAAGGATTTGGCCTACATGGGCTTCGTGCCGGTGTTGCTCCATCTGCGCACCATCTTTGCCAATATGGCCATGTGCAAGCGCGACATTGTGGCGTGGCACCCCGATGTGGTCATCCTCGTGGACTATCCGGGCTTCAACCTCGACATAGCCAAGTTTGTGCGTGCCAAGACGCACATTCCGGTCTACTATTACATCTCGCCCAAGATATGGGCATGGAAAGAATGGCGTATCAAGCGCATCAAGCGTGACGTGACGGAGCTTTTCTCCATCCTGCCGTTTGAGGTTCCTTTCTTTGAAGGGAAGCACCATTTCAAGATTCACTATGTGGGCAATCCGACCGTTGAGGAGGTGGATGGCTTCCGCGCCACTTACGGCGAGAGCCGCACGACGTTTTGCCAGCGCCATCAGCTCGACCCGCAGCGGCCCATCATTGCCCTGTTGGCGGGCAGTAGGAAACAGGAAATCAAGGACAACTTACCATCGATGATTGCCGCCGCCCGCCCCTTTGCTGCCGAAAGGCCGGATGGCGCGCCGTCGGCCCAGACGGTCACTGGAGGTCACCAGTTGGTCGTGGCGGGCGCGCCCGGCATAGACCACGACTATTATGCCCCCTTCGTGGCGGGCCAACCCGTGACCATGGTGACGGACGAGACCTATGCATTGCTGGCCCACTCCGTGGCGGCGCTGGTCACCAGTGGCACGGCAACACTTGAGACGGCGCTCTTCGATGTGCCGCAGGTGGTGTGCTACAAGACACCGCTGCCTCGTCTCATGCGCTTTGCCTTCAACCATATCCTCCAGTGCAAGTTTATCTCCCTGGTCAACCTTATTGCCGACAGGGAGGTCGTGCAGGAGTTGTTTGCCGACCGTTTCCGGGTCGACATCATCCGTGAGGAACTCTCCAAGCTGTTGCCTGATGGCGTGGGTCGCGAGCGGATGCTCGACGATTATAGGTTCGTCAGGCAAGCGCTGGGACATGACGTGGCACCCGACAAGGCTGCCCGGGAGATGGTGCGGTTGCTCCAGAACGGCCCGAACCAGTAAGGCAACCTACGCGTGGGTCGTGCGAAGCGACCCCATGAGCTTGGCCTATATTGTCGTTTGAAACTGAGATTGCCGTCTGAACAGTCACGATGGGTTATGTTGAAGAAAGCGGACAATGTATATAAAAAA
>DJOV01000029.1:0-6413 GCA_002437285.1 Prevotella sp. UBA6429
GGGTGGGAAACTTCAGTTAATAATTGGGTTGGTTCACAAGACTGCTATTGGTATTTCACACGAAATAAGAAATTGGAATGTAAGGATTGTGCACTTCAGGTTTTATGCCCTTCCATTTCAATTTATGAGCAACTAAAAATATACAAATGTCCTTGTAGGGTTTAGACTTCACTTTATTATACATGAAGTCTTGTTTTAGCAAAAAACGAGGCTTCATGTATTGTTTAGTCTAAATTCTCCGACGTAATATCTATCGTGTTTTAGGTATATAACTTATCCATACAAACAGAATCCTTTATCTTGATTGAGATTTCTTCTTTTCTTTATAGAATATACCCAATCCTACTTTTTGTGTTCCGTCCCAATTCGTAAGTTGGTCAGCGCAGCCATTGGAGCCACCAAGCGAAACGTATGTGTCTGCACTGCATGACATATAGTCAACAAAAGCGAGAAAGTTGTCAATGGCTTTGTCCGTGAATTGAACTTCATTCGTGGCGAATAGTTTTGTCCAACTGGTGACACATTCTTGCTTGAAGTCTGTAAAACCTTTCCACGACATACCAGACAAGAAACTTTTTGCTGCCGAATCTATACAGAGTTTAGAGTCCAATCCAATATTGTGCTTTACAGCAGATGACATAATGCCATAGTATATGGAAGCTGATTCTTTCTCGTTGAAGTTGACTCTGTCTGTTTTTGCAAAGGATGATAAAGCTTCATGCCCCTCATGGATAAACTTGTCAAGCACTCCTATGTGTCTATTTTGCCGAGCCATGCTTTCACGTTTGGCTTCGGCTTCTTGCCGAGCCTTTTCTTTTGTTTCTTTCTCCTTACGTGCTTCCACTCGTCTCCATGCGTCTGTCATTTCTGGCTCTTGCCAAATGGCATTCCAACGAGCCTTCAAATCATTGTACATTTCCATAAGTGTAGTATTATAACTTTTGGCACTGGCGAGTTCTCCCTTCGCACAGACAAGTTGAGCAGTCACTCGCTCCACAGCCTTCTCGTCAAGTTGAGAGATGCGTTGTTTGACTTTGTTGTTCTCAGTCTTTAGCGCATCATTCTCGGCACGAAGCGACTTGTTCTCCTCTATCTGCTTATTGAGGTTCTGCATATAGTAAGTGTATGTCTTGTTGACAGACTTGCGTACATCTTCATTCTGCTTGTCACGTTCGGCATTGATGGCTGCTACAAGAGCTTTGATAGCTGCGTTGATGTTGTTTACACGCTCCTCACGCCACGCCTTTTGTCCGATAATAGTAGGAATCGGGATGGCAAATTCTTTCTTTACGGCATTCATCGCTTCTTGAACTGGAGCCTTGATGTTGAGAAAGGGAATAGTCAGTTCCTTCTTGTCTATCGTGGCAAGTACAGCATATTTCTCTACTTTGCCAAGAGCCAACTTCGCCTGACGTTCAGCTTCAAGCATCACCTTGTTCTTATGCTTGCGTCCTCGCTTCTCTTCCTCTGAAAGTTCATCATAGGAGAAGCCTCTTGCCAAGCCATACTTATGACCGACCTTGTTGTAATAGTCAGTATGCAGTTGGGAAAGGTATTGTGATTTGTCCTTTGCTCGCTCTCCCCACACTTTTGCATATGACACACATTCCACAAACCCCTTTGTCGCTTCCGATTTTGTATAGTTGTCACGTTCTTCTTTTGGAAGTGCTCTCCATTCCTTTGTAGAGAGAACCTTTTCTGGATTATCCTTGTGAATGTACTTGCTTCCCATGCGCCCACGTTTCTTTACTTGTTCAACAGGCACGGTCTGCACATGGGCATGGATGCTTGTCTCGTCACAATGCACATCAAAGCCGATGACATTCTCTTCTCCCCATTTCTCACATGCAAAGCGGTAGGTGTCCAATGCCCAGTCATAGATGCCTTTTTGCAATACAACCTTGCTGTGGTCAGCATTTGGATCTGATGTGTTGAGTTTCTGTTCACCAAAGGCAAGCCTGTTAAGCACATCATGGTCACCACTGAAGATGATGCCGACAGTGCAGTTCGGACTGTTCCTTGAAACTTGGTCAGGATGCTTGGCATCCATGTATGGCTTGAAGCCAAGTTCGTCAAGTCGGTGCTGCAAGCGTTCATGCAACGGCACAGACTGGGAACCAAGAGGTATTATCTTTCCGCCCTTGACTATCTCAAAGTTGAGTTTTTTGCGTGAATAGTTATAATGGTTGTTCTTGTCTATGTCTGCGTTTTTCAATTGGTAACGCTTCTCGTCCCAACCTCTGCGTTCCGCCTCGTTGCCCACTTGGGACGAGAACGTTTTTTTTTCCGTGCCTACATGGATGGCGGCACGTGGTATGTTTCTTTCCATTGGATATTCTGTTGAGTTTGTAACGTATTTATTGTATAAATGGTGACTGGTCTCGGGCGGAGCCTGAGCATAATAGAAAGACTTTTTAAGTGAACAGCGTCAGCAGGTGAATCTAAAAGTCCCTATTATGTTTAGGACTTTTGTGAAAGTCCGTCACTCACGCAAGGTTCGCTCACTGCTCTTATCCATTGCGCTATGGCTCTTCCACCAACACAAGCCCAAGACTGTCTATCAGATGTTGGAGTGGCGGATGCCGCTTTATCAACCGTTGCAGTATCATTTGCGGTGTTTCTGTCATCAGCAGGAAGTCGGCAATGTCAAGACCTTTGGCTTTCTGCTCTTCCGTAGCGTTGTCCTCCAATATGTTGCTGATGGCTATGCTTTTGCAGACAGATTGCAACAAAGGTATTTTTGCCTTCCACTTATCCGTTGCCCCAAGGTCGGGAACCAATACCACATCTCGACCTTTGAGTACTTCAACGGCTTCCTTGTTGAAGCAGCCGTTCATGCCACCAGTAGCCAACCATACGAAATCAGATATGAAGTGGGTGGCAATGATGGCTGTCTTTTCGCTCTCCACAATGGCTATTGTCTTGGTCGTGGTTTTATCTGTCAACAGATGCTCACCAAAGAAACATTGCCGAAGTGTGAAATCGGGTATCTTCAGTTCCGAGTGTACCCAAGTCACCATACAGTGAGGCTCCTTGATGCGGTGTCCTGTCTTGTCATCATACTTCATTATCTTGCCAGTGCGCACATTCCCATTGACATCTATCTGCCAAAAGATAGTTGAACCGCCCCATTTCCTTGACGTGCCGACCTTGTACAAGGCAAACAGCCGTTCCGTTTCCTCTTTGCCAAAGACCGTTGAAATGTATCGGTACAAAGGATTGACAGAATAGCATTGCAGGGTTTGCTCCATCAACTTATTCTCAATGAAAGTTGGAAGAGGTTTCTCTTTCCAGCACTCTTTGATTGGTGTTTTATATCTCCAATCATCATTGCAGTTGGCATCGGGGTTGTCCTTGAAATAATCAGATGGAGAGTAATGGTAGCCACAACTCTGTTCATGGTCACAACGCCCCACATTGTCAGGGAATACAATCTGTCCTTCCTCGTCAATATACCTTGTAAAGCAACGCTTACGCCCACATTGAGGGCAAGCATATCGGTTGTCCAGCTTGTATTTCTGTAGATGGAATCTATACTCACTCATACCGCTATGCACTTGTTGCACCTTGCACTTTCTGCACTTTTGCACTCATTAGGCACTAAAATGCAGTTTCTATTGTGCAGATGTGCAAGATGTGCAAAGTGCAAACGGTGCAAGGGGATAATTTTATTGCTGTACTTTCTCATAATTGCCTTGTTTGTCTTTGATGATAAGATTTCTCTGACAGAAGTCTTTGAGCATATACATGACGGTGCGTTTGGCAAAACCAAATTCTGCCCCAGCCTTTACTGCTTCGGCAGTGATGAACTTGTTACCCAACGAGTCAAGTATCTGTTTCTTTACAGGGTCGATAGCCTCGGTTGAAACGAGGTCGTCCATCCTTTTGTATGACATCTCAAAATAATCACTCATCCGTATGGCTGCGTTGACAGACTCTGCATCCACAAAATCCTTGTGCGACTCATCGCAAGTCCATCGAAACAGTTGGAATATCAAGGCAAGCCGTGCCGTGTTCAATGGAACTTTGGCAAAGCGTGTGTCTATCAGCCGTTCGTCAGTAATGGCGTTCTGCCGTTCTATATTCTCATTGTGCCAGTCATAGAATATGTCGATTGCTTCATCTGACAAGTCGAGTACATTGAAAATGCCTTCCGCAAAAGGAAGAGACACTGCCTTGTCTATGATTCCTTTCCATACACGATAAGGTCTGTCAATCATGGCAGCATCCTGTTTTGTTCCCTTTATCCAAGGTGTAATCTTCAAGTCCTTTGGAAAGGCGAAAAGGAAACGGTCAAGAAATCCGTTCTTCTTGAAGCCCATGTCGTAAAGCTCATGTACAATGCCAGTCTGGATAGTCCCTGCAATCTGTATGCAGGGGTGGTCAATGCGCAGGGGACAGTCAAGATTGCAACGAGACACATCTAAAGGCAAGCCGTTGTGAGCGGACAGCATCTGTTGCACAAATGAACTGTTGTTGTAGCGATTGATGGTGTTGAACAATCCCATTATCTCATCCACTACGACAGCCACTCCTCTGAGGTTGGCATCGTGGTTGCGCATCAGAATCTCTGGTGTGAAGTCGTTCATGATGTTCTTGTGCAAAATAGGTAAAGGAGGCAACGATTCCCAATCCGTCCGTTTCTTGCCCTTGTTCCGTTCTACTATGGAAGTATACTCTTCCTTTAGCGTCTTGAACTTATGATGTTCTTCCGTATCAATGTCATGCAACGGCTTGTAGGCAAAGTTCAAGGGTGGTGTCTTGCCGACTCCAGGCTTGCCCACAAGCATGACATATAATATAGGTGGCGTAATCCAATTGCCCTTGATACGGATATAGCAGGAGTTGCCGATGGCTGCTGCCATAGCGGATATTAGGGAAGTGATGGTGAACTCAATGGAATAGTTTTCCGTCCTCGCCAAGTCAAGAACCATCTGCTGCATCTTTTGTGGAAAGACATCAAGAGGTATACCAGAAGAGGCTACGCCCGAAACCTCCGAGCGTAGCTTATTACAAATTTCAAGCGCATCCATAGCATCACCAGTTTAAGGGTTGCGGTTTGCGCTTGTTTCCTGCAATAATGGCTGCATTCTCTTCCTCTGCCGTGAGAGGTACAGGATTCTTGCGGTTAGTCTCCAGCCACTTGTCAAGTTCATCCTGATAAAGGCAGTAACGTTTGCCAGGCTTTGTGGCAGGAATGCTGCCGTTACCAAGTTTCATGTAGAGGGTAGCCATAGGCATTTTTAGATATGCCGATGCCTCCTCCACACTCATAGGTATGTGCGTGTTCGCCTTGTGTGGCTTGTTCTGTGATTGCAGACTGACGATCATCTGCTTCATGCCCACCACTTCGTCCCGAAGCTGGGCAACGACCATTGGAAGGTCGTTGAAAGTTAATTCCTTTGTCATAATACAAGTTGTTCTAAAAAACTGGGACAAAGGAACAGAATGATGCTTCCGTTACTGAGGTTCGTGACTGTCATTTGTCATTCACGAAGGAATAACTCTAACAATGGGGATTATTCGGGAGTTTCCTCAACAATATTGTGAAAATCGTATCTGCCATTGGTAGGTTCGTCAATAGGAATGACATCATTGGAACATGGTGCTTTTAGGTTCTTTAATGTACTGTAGTCCAAGCCTTCAAACGGTTTGGGGAACAATGCCTTGATAAAGGCTATTCGCATTGCCATTGTGTAATCACGCTTACCCAAACGCTCTGCGATATTCCACACGAAGTGCCTTAAAGGGATATTTTCAACATTTTCCTTGAAGCGATTTATAGGAGACGGAGTATAATTACAGTCGTTGCTCCATTCCTTGACAGCCTCAATTACCTTGTACAAATCTTCCTCATACAGAAACCTTGACATGGTACGATGTACATAGTCAAGTACGGCTCTCGTTCGCTTATCCTTTTCCTCCTGCGCTTCTTTTTCTTGTGCCTCTACACACTTGGCATAGTCTTCATGACTGTATTGTGCTGGCTCTGTTTGTGGTAAGGTTTGCGTTGGCTGTTCTTGTTCTGTTGCTGGTTCTGCTTCCACAACGTTTTTCTTTGTCTTGCTGTTGCTACCAATGGTCATCAGTTCATAGGGATAATTCACCATGGAAATGAATATCGCCCAAAGCAAGATGTTGCTTCCTACAAAGATGATTGATTCGACAAACAGACTTTGGTGAAAGTCATTGCCTACATACATCGCCACGACAAGAGAGATGGCGAGAATTGCAGTACCAACAAAAGCGTAGATGGTACAATCTGAAGTTGTCTTGTTTTCTATCATTATCGTATTCGTTTTATTGTTATTCGTTCAAAAATTTCCACAAAGTTAGATGCAGAAGCATATAAAATCAGCATGTCCTTTCTCGGACACTCCATCTTTTACGCTTTATTAGCGTTCTAATATGAT
>DJOV01000029.1:6509-21170 GCA_002437285.1 Prevotella sp. UBA6429
AAACTGCTCGTTAGTATCAGTTGTCGCTGATTGTTGGGTGCAAAGGTAAGGGCGAGAAAAAGATAAACTTGCAGTAACTCCCAAATATCAATAGATTTTAGGGTGTGGTTGTCGGATTGGTTCTATCCACGACCACAAATAGAACCAACAAAATGCGAAAAGGACTATTGGAACACTACCTTTCCAACAGTCCTTTTCTGCGTTTTGTCGTCAAATGGTTACTTTCTCAATGTAATGCAGCCAACTGAAGCACGTTTCTGTGCATCGGAAATCTTGGCATACACTTCTGTCGTAGCCACATTCTTGTGACCGAGATAACGCTGCACAACGGCTATGCTTGTACCTGCATCGAGCTGGAGACAGGCAAAACTATGGCGTGAGCAATGATAGGAGATATGCTTGGTTATCCCAGCATCTTTCAGCCAATTCCTCAGCGGTGCCTGTGTCATGGAGTCTTTGAAATCGGGGAACACCTTGCCTCGTTTATCTGGTGAATAGCCAATCAGTTCCAAGGCTTCCTCACTGATTGGGTTATGCACAATGTCCTTTGTCTTCTGCATTCGTGTGGTGACATACATCACACCATCGCTGCCGTATGGCTGTATCTCCTCCCAAGTGAGTTTCTTGATGTCGCTCTTTCGCAATGCTGTTAGGCAAGAGAACAGGAAGGCTCGCTTCAATGCCGGGGCGGAGCAAGGCGTGGATGCCAAGCGGATAACCTCGTCCTGTGAAAGATGCTCCTTGTCAGTCGGGATTGTCTCGATACGCTCCAAGAAACCGTTCGGGTTCTCCTTTATCTTATGGTCACGATAAGCAGTATGGATTGATGCACGGAAAGTTGACCAGTAGTTGGCAGCTGAGTTGATATGTAGTTTTCTGTTCTTATGCAGTCCCTGTGGTGCTGTCAACAGATACTCACGAAATCTGTTGCACAAGTCCACGTTTATCTCCCCGAAGGTACACTTGCCTTGCGCGAAGGTACGGAAGTGCATATAGACGTGCTGCCACTTGGAGTTTTTCTTGTCTGCCAGTTTCTTGAAGTAGGCAAGGAAATCTCCTTTCATCTTCTCCTTGTCGAAGAAATCGTAACGCTCGTTGACGATGGACTCGAAGCGGCGGCAGCGTATCGCCTCGGCTCTTGCCGTAAGGTTGAGATTATACTTCTGTTCCATCTGGTTCTTCGGCTTGGCATAGATGTAGATGCCAAGCGACTCATGGCGGATGACTTTCATCGTGCTCTCGTCACGATAGCCTGGATAATAGTCAAGATAATAGGACAGCATGTGTCCGTCCTTGATTTTGCGTGTACGCAATGATACGGTCTTGCAAATGTTGCTCATAACTGATATGTATTATTGATGATTATTCGTGGTGAAGTGTCTCTTCACGGCTGCAAAGGAATAAAATGATGCATCCGTGACTCCAATTATTTGCAGTCATTGATGGTTAATGATGAAATCATTTGAAATCACAGTCCTTTTGCTGCCCTTTCTGCCATTGCACGCTCCACATCCGTCTTCAAAAGCAGATTCTTTACACCCACTTTTACCTTACTGATATGGTGAACTCTCACGATATGGCAGATGTTGGCACTTGTCAGACCATACAACTGTTGCACCTGCTCGGTGGTATAATAGTTGTCATCGTTCATCAAGTCGGTTCTGCGAAGTTCTTCAAGATGTTCCTTGGAGTAATAGGTACGTCCGTACTCTCGCTTTGTCGGTATCTTATGGCGGTAGGTGTATGCCCTAAGTGCTGACTTGCTCATGCTAAAGGCTTCCTCTACATCATCAGCAGTCACCCATACCGTGATGCTGTTGATGTCAACGGCTGTACCGAAGAACTCATCAATATGCAGTTTGCTGTAATAGTTCTTGCCAGCGATACGGCACATCGGTATCTGGTTGCGCTTGGCGGATGTGTAGAGCCAAGACTTCTTGACCTTATAAATGGACATCACTTCCTCGCCCGAATAATAGTCAAGCACCTCATTCTTCTCTTTCCCTTTTGTCGATTCCTGCTTTTGCGTTGGCTTTTCTGCTTTTGCCTTTTTACAGGGCTTGCTCTTGCTGGCAGGAATCACACGCTTGTAGGGATTGCTCTCAAACATTTTCTCAATGTCAGACTTTCTGACAAAAGACATCCTACTACTCAATCGGGAAGCTTTCAACTTGCCGTTAGCCACAAGTTTGTACACATACTGCCGTGTGCATCCCATCAGCACAGCAGCCTTTGAGAATGTTAAATACTCTTGGCATTGCAAGTCCACGATTGGTTCAATGCCGTTAATCAAGTCCTGACGCCTTTTCTTCCTAAGACGTTTTGCCTCCGCCTGGCATTCCTCAGAACAATACTTCTGCATACCGCTCCGTGGCACGAATGTCTTGCCACAAAATTCACATTTTCTTGTTGGTCTCATACTCTTTGATATTGCTTTGTTCTACATCATTGAGTATTCCACCGAGGGAGTAAACGGAAGTGAACCATTGACAACCTTTGTCAACCCAGTCCACGATATAACGCTTTTTGCTTATCAGTTTCAAATCTGTCCTTCATCGTAACCACTCGTAAACCCTTGTCAACTACGTTCACGATATGACAAAATAAAAGCTCCGCAAATTCTCCACGGTAGAAATACGTTGCAAAAATATGTGGAAAATCGGGAACTGCCAAAAAGCACTCAGAAAGTGTTAAAAATCAAAGAGTATTGAAAATCAAGGCTTTATGTTTGGTTAGTCATAGTAAGTTATGGTTAGTTATAAGGCTCTAAATACATGAGCGAAAATCGATTCTGGCCTATCTTTTAGCGTCAGCAAGTTTGTGCGTGCATGCGCAGCAACTGGCTTTTCCTGGCGCTGAGGGCTATGGTGCCTATGCTTCCGGCGGACGGGGCGGCGCCGTGGTACACGTGACTAACCTCAACAGTTCGGGCACCGGATCGCTGGCCGATGCCGTGAGCAAGCACGGGCGCATCGTGGTGTTTGACGTGGGAGGTGTCATCGATATCACCAAGACCAACCTCACCATCGCCTCCAACATCACCATTGCCGGACAGACGGCTCCCGGGGAGGGCATCACGCTCTACGGCGGACGCGTCATCGCATCGGGCAATTCCAACATCATCATCCGATACATACGCATGAGGGGAAGCATCGCCATGAACCGGTCCAAGTGTACGTTCACACTCGACAACTGCAACAAGGTCATACTCGACCATTGCTCCATCTCATGGGGACGCTGGGACAACGTACACATACAGAACGCCACCAACATCACTTGGCAGAACTGTATCATCAGCGAGGGCATAGACCCACAACGCTTTGGAGCCATCACTGACGGAACCACCAACTGGACGGTGGCGCACTGCCTTTGGGCAGACAACAAGAGCCGTAACCCGAAAATGAAGTGCAATATCCAATATTATAATAATGTGGTCTACAACTATGGCATGGCCATCGTCGGCGGACATTCGGCTGCAGACCACTACCAGGACGTCATCAACAACTATTTCATCACAGGACCCGGCAGCGGAGCGTCCAACAAGTATTTTGACCAGTGGACCGAGACGGACCACCTGTATAGTACGGGCAACTATACAGACGGCAACAATGACGGAACGCTCAACGGTAAGCTCATCACCGACCACAATGGGGCCACAGTCATGCAGCAACCTAACTTCAAGACCACACACCCCATGAATCTCAAGACAGCCGAAGAGGCTTACCATGACATCGTGGAGCACGTGGGCGCATCGAGAGTGAGAGACGCTCACGACAAGCGTATCATCGACCAGCTCATCTCGTTAGGAAAACAGGGAGCCTTCATCGACAACGAGAGCCAGGTGGGAGGCATAGGCACTCTCGGCGGTGGATCGCCCTTGAAAGACACTGATGGTGACGGTATGCCCGACGAATGGGAAGAGGCCAATGGGACCAACAAGGCGAAGAACGATGCCAACGTCGACTCCAACGGTGATGGATACACCAACATCGAAAACTACATCAACAGTCTGGCACACAAGAGCGACTACTTGAAGCCGCCATCAAAGGTGAAGGCGCATCTTGACGACGAGAGCACCGTGACACTTTCCTGGACCAATGATGAGGAGGAAAGTCAGACTGACATCGAGCAGTCGGAAGACGGCAACAACTATACGCTCGTGGCCACCGCGGCCAGTGGTGTAAGCACCTACACCATCGGCCAACTGACACCCAAGCGGGTATACTTCTTCCGGCTGAAGGCCGTCAAAGGCGAGAAAGCATCAAGCTATTCGGAGGTGGTCTCCATCAACGATGAATACATGAAGGCCGGAGGTGGCACGACCATGAACACCAAGACCTTCACACCCGACGAGAAAAAGCTCTATCGCATCATCAACTACGCCACCGCAGCCTTCTACCCGAACACCACCTTTGACGGAAACGCCAAATATCTCTGCTTCAACGACAACGGGGCATTGGGGTCAACAGAAAAATTTGAATGGGACAACCCCGCCTTGCTCTGGGACATCCAGGCACAGGCCGATGACCCCACCGCCCTCACCATCCGTAACAATGGCACTGGCAAATACCTGTCACCGGGCTATCTCAACATTGACGGAGAGGACAGGATCGGTGCCGTAGACACGGTGGCCGTGTTCCACATCAATTATGTCGGCAACGGAAAGGCTTCACAGTCAGGACTGGCCGACTCCATATCGCTCTTCGTCATCAATAGCCCAGCGCTCAAAAACCAGCAAGTACGCGCCAAAAACTTCAACGACAATTGGATCTGGGGCGGCGGCACCTGGGGCCGCGCTGACATGGTGTTCACCTTTGTCGAGGTGGGCAAGACGCTGGTTCCCTTGTATCTGAAACGGCTCCACGCCACGGTCAGCGATGCGGAGCAACTGATTAACACGGCATTGGTGGGCAATGAGACCCTATGCTATCCCGCCACGGCCCACAGGGCGCTGGTCGCCACTGTAGACGAGGCAAGGAACTTCCTCGCCCAGGCTTCAGCCCACGGGGAAGACTACTCGCAAACGGATGTGGACTCAGTGAACACGGTCGTGCAGGATGCCGTCAGCAACTTCAAAAAGACAAAAATCATGACTTGGTCCGGCTATGAGACGGAGGCGATATACAACATCTATAGCTACGGCACCATGTGGAACGCCAATACTACCACGGCCGACACAAAGACTGCCCGACGCTACCTGAGCACCATCAAGACGGCTGACAACCTGGCCGACTCGCTGATTTTCCGGGTGGGACCAAGCGATGCTGAACTCGATGCTGATGCCGCCAATCCCATCGCCGAGAGCGAAGAGGCACAATGGACCGTCAGCCAGGCTGACAATGGCATGGTGTATCTGAAGAATGTCAAGACGGGCGGTTGGCTGTGTGTGGACAATACCTTATCGGCCACGCCGGTGAGTGTCTATCCCTATTACGCCGGAGAGGACAACGGACGCCACGCCTTCTACATTGAGACCTCTGACAGCGTCAACCGTTGCCTCAACGTGGGCGTGCCAGATGCCACCGGGATGAATGGTTCCGTCTCAATGGCTTATCCCGCCAATCGCACCCGACTGCGCTGGATGTTCGAGGAGGTTGACCCCACGGTTACGTCCATCCAGCATGCCACGACGCGCACGGCCCGCAACCATTCCACAAGATACTTCACCCTGCAAGGCATAGAAATCAACGATACTTCCGCACACCGGCTGTACATCAGGCAGCAGACTGGCAGTGACGGCAAGGTCACATCGAAAATCATAGTCAAGTAGAAACCGCATAATGGGGCACGGCTGTGATCCCACCAGTACAAAACATTCCAGCACTTTGGCCTAAGTTCACAAGAACTTCTGCCAAAGTGCTGGAATGTTATGTACCGGAGCCGAGAAAGAAGAGATGCATGCCGCGACCAGCGCTGCATCCTCACACGTTGAGCGCGGCCTGTTCCTCGGGTGAGAGCTTTTGTGCCTTCGGGTGAGAGCCGTGCACCTTGAACTTGTCGAAGCCCTCGCCGTAGACACCGATGACATTGGTCTGTGTGACGAAGGCATGCGGGTCAATCTCGTTGATGATGCTGAAGATGATCTTGCTCTCGCGACGCTTGGCCATGATGAAGAGCATCTTCACTTCGTGGCCCGTGTAGAAGCCGTGGGCCTGGATGACGGTGGCGCCGCGGTGGGGATAGACGGCGATGCGGCTGGCTATCTCCTGATACTTGTCGGAGATGATGAAGAACTGCACGCTGCGCCGCATCGAGCCCACCACCTGGTCGACGCAGAAGCTCGACACCAACAGCACCACGTAACCGTAGATGACCTTCTCCCAGTCGTGGAACACCAGGTAGGAAGAGGTGATGATGACGATGTCGCAGATCATGATGACGCGGCCCAGTGAGATGTCGCGATACTTGTTGACGATGGCGGCGATGATGTCGGTGCCGCCTGTCGAGCCGTTGGACGAGAAGCCGATGCCGATGCCCGACCCGGTGAAGATGGCTCCGATGATGGCGGCCATGAAGGGCTGGTCGTGGAGCAGTGTGGACTGGCTGGGAAACTTCTGGAAGAAGGAGGTGATGGCCGTCAGCACCAGGACGGCGTAGATGGTCTTCACGCAGAACCGGAAGCCCAAGATTTTCAAGGCGGCGACCAGCAAGGCCGCATTGATGATGAAGTAAGTCCATTGCACGGGGAAGCCAGTACCCCAGAACACGACGGAGGCCACACCCGGCACACCACCCGTGGTGATGCTATTGGGTAACAGAAAGATGTTCCAGCCTATGCTGTAGGAGATCATGCCGATGCCGATCATCACATAGTCGCGAAGCTCTTTCCAGATTTTTGCGTTTACGAATGTCATATACTTATCTTTTTCAAGGTCTGTTTCATTGATTATTTCTTGCAAAGGCAATGCAAACCGATGCAGGACATCATACTTGTTTGACTGTTCTGCTGAGGTGCAGCCTATCTTATGCAAAGGTACGTTTTATATTTGGAAAGAGTATGGATAGACGGCCAAGAAATGCTGATTTTTTCTCCGTTGGCGTTCAGATGAGGTGGAAATGTCGCAAGGCGCGGGCCACCCCCTCGTTGTCGACCGATGTGGTGACATGGTCGGCTGCGCCCTTCACCTCGTCGCTGGCGTTGCCCATGGCCACGCCGATGGCCGCCTGGCGGATGATGGGTATGTCGTTGCCGCCGTCGCCGAAGGCCATGGTGTCCCTGGGGTCTATGCCCTCATGGCGGCACAGCGTCAGGAGCGCCTTGCCCTTGTCGGCGTCGCGATGGGTGATGTCGGTGAAGGCGGGGTGCCAGCGCGAGCTGGAGCACGCCTTCAGGCGGCTCATCACTGTAGCCTCCTCCTCGGCGGTGAAGAAGGGGCTGAGCTGGAGCAGCGGTTCGCGGAGCGCCGTGGCCAGCGGAGCAAAGTCGAAGTCGAGGTTCAGTCCCTCGCGAAACTGGCGGGTCAGTTCGTCCGAGTCGTTGACCACGGCGATGTGCTCTTCTCCGACCACCACGCACGACTTGCCCCACTCACGGCAGGCCGCGATGATGGTCTCGGCGTCGTGCGGCTCGATGCTGTGGAGGCCAAAGCGCTCCTGGCCCACGATGCAGAGTGCCCCTGTGGTGGTGATGTATCCGTCGATGAGATCGGCAATCTGTCCGAGGTTGTTGATGAACCCCACGGGCCGCCCCGTGGAGATGTAGACGCGCAGGCCGCGCGCCTTGGCCTGTCGCAGTGCCTCGACGGTGCTGTCGGGGATGCGGTGGGTCTTGAAGCTGACGAGCGTGCCGTCGATGTCGAAGAACAATGCTTGGGTCATGTCAGTGTCGTCTGTTATGAGTTGTTGGTGTTGTCGTTGCCGTCCTTCACCTTCTGCGGTCCCCTCACGTGCTCGCCCTTCTTCAGTCCGCTCTTCACCTGGATGTTGATGCCGTCGCTCAGTCCCGTGGTGACGCGCCGCTTCTCGTAGGCCTTCTGTCCGTTGGCCACCTTGACCACGTAGACATACGTGTTGGCACCCTCGAAGGTGATGGCGCTCTCGGGCACCGTCAGGGCCTGGCGTGCCTCGGCCAGCACGATCTCAGCGTTGGCGCTGTAGCCCGACCGTATCTGGTTGGCACCGCTCACGTGCACTGCCGCCTTGATTTCAAACTGGTTGGCGCCGTTGTTCTGCGTGGCCTTGGGCGAGATGTACTCCAGCGATGCCTGCAGGCGTTCGTCCTGCATGGCGCCGATGGTGATCTTCATGGGCATGCCCGTGACGAGGCGTCCCACCTCGGTCTCGTCGACGTTGCCACGGAAGATGAGGTCGCCCATGTTGGCCACGGTGGCGATGGTGGTGCCGTCGTTGAAGGTGTTGGACAGGATGACCGTGTTGCCCACCTTCACCGGCACGTCGAGGATGAGACCGCTGATGGTAGAGCGGATGAGGGTCGACGAGTTGCTGGCGTTCTCGCGTGACACGCCGTCGCGCACCACCTCCAGGTTGTCCTGCGCGGCCCGCACCTCCTCGTTGGCCTGTTGCCATGCCTTGCGCTTCTGGTCATACTCGTCGCCGCTGACCAGTCCCTTGTCGTAGAGGGTCTTTTCGCGCTCGTAGTCCACCCTCGCCTGGCGCGCGTTGATGGCGGCCAGCCGTATGCGCGCTTGCGCTGAGCTGAGCTGGCTCTCGTCGGGGATGACCTTCACCTTGGCGATGACCTCGCCGGCCGCCACCTTCTCGCCGGCCTCCTTGTAGATGTCGGTGATGATGCCCGAGATCTGTGGTTTCACGTTGACCTCGTTGCGTGGTTCGATACGTCCCGTGATGATGGTGGTCTTGCGGATGTCGGTGGCCTTGACCGTGAACTCGTTATACTCCACGGGCTGGGGCTGGCTCTTGAACCAGAGGAAAACAAACGTGCCGACGAACACCAGGAGGATGAGGGCGGCAATGACGATCTTGAGATATTTCTTCATAATGATAAGTCACGACCATGTCGCTTCGTGAGCGGAGGGATGGTCAGGTTGGGTTATGATGTGTTGCGTGTCTTGACGTGGGTGTCACTCGTCGCGCATGGCGTCGACGGGCTTGATGCTCATGGCCCTCAGGGCGGGGGCCAGTCCGGCGAGCACCCCCAGTGCGGTGAGCAGCGCAAGAGCTCCGACGGCCGTCCAGAAGTGCACCTGGAAGTGGGCGGCTGTGATGCCGTCGTGGGTGTTGGCCAGTTCGAGCAGTTGCAGGATGGCGATGGCGAAGAGGATGCCCGCCATGCCTGCGGCGAGGGTCAGGGCGATGCTCTCCGATATGATCTGCGAGAGAATCATGCGTGGCGTGGCGCCGATGGCCCGTCGGATGCCTATCTCCGTGGTCCGCTCGCGCACGGTCACCATCATGATGTTGCTCACGCCGATGGCGCCGGCCAGCAGGGTGCCGATGCCTACCAGCCAGATGAGGATGTTGACTCCGTGAAAGAGGCTGTCGACCATGGAGAACATCACCTCCGTGTTGATGATGAACAGAGCTTTCTCGTCTGCCGGGTCCACGTCGTGGGCTTGTGCCACGACGGTGCGTATGCGGCCCTGCACCTCCGTGGCGCGGTAGCCGGGGCGAAGCGTCATGCAGAGCAGGTCAATGCTGTCGCCGCGGTTGTAGGCTTGTTGCATCAGGGTGATGGGCACCACCACGGTCTCGTCGGCACTGCCGTTGACGCTCATCGAGCCGTCGGAGTAGTCGACGCCCACCACCTGGTAGTAGGCGGAGTCGACCTGTATGCGCTGTCCGCAGGGGTCTCCCCCGCCGGGAAACAGACTCTTGTAGACGCGCTTGCCGATGACACAGACGCGGCGCCCGTCGGCGATGTCCATCTCGTTGATGTATCGCCCGTAGTAGAGCTTGGGCGCTTCCACCTCGGCATAGTCGGGCAGCACGCCCTTGAACGAGCAACTGCTTTTCTTGTCGTCATGGATGGCGAAGCCGCCCCAGCGCGAGAGCATCGGACTGACCACGCCGAGCTGGGGCACCTGTGCTTTCAGCCGCTCGATGTCGCCATAGGTCAGTCCCCAGGCGCGCCCCTTGCGGAAACCGTGGTAGGCCTTGGTGGTCGACTGTGGGAAGAGGATGAGACTGTTGGAGGCGAAACCCTCGAAGTTGGACGACAACAGATCCTTCAGGCCCTGTCCGCCGCCCACGAGCGCCACCAGCATGAAGATGCCCCAGAACACGCCGAAGCCCGTCAGCAAGGAGCGCGCCTTGTTGCGGGTGATGGTGTCGAGGATCTCGCGGTATCGGTCTATGTCAAATCTCACGGTGAAAAGGTTTGGTCTGTGTTGATGGTGTGTGTGGCGTGGGGGCTGTCTCCGTTGTGGCGGCGGGTCATTCGGCCCGCAGCGCCTCGATGGGCCTCGTGCGTGCCGCCTTGATGGCGGGGAGCAGTCCGGCCAGGGTGCCCGCCACCACCATGAGCAGCGTGGCCTCCACGCACACGTCAAGCCCCACGGTCGGGTTGAGGAAGGTGGTGACTTGGGCGAAGCCCAGGTCGGTCGTCTGGTGGCCCAGCGTGGCGTCCATGTATTGGTTGGCGGCGATGCCGAGCAGCATGCCGATGTATCCGAAGAAGGTGGTGATGACCACGCTCTCGGTGATGATGAGGCGCAGCAGGCCGGCCGGCTTGGCGCCGATGGCCTTGCGGATGCCAAACTCGTGGGTGCGCTCCTTCACGGAGATGAGCATGATGTTGCTCACACCCACGATGCCCGACAGGAGGGTGAACAGGCCCACGATCCAGAGGGCCAGGCGTATGATGGACATGCCCGTGTTCATCTGCAGGTTCTGCGTGAATCGGTTCCATAGCCATGTGGCGTCCTCGTCGTCGGGTGCGGCGCCGTGGTTGCGGTTGATGGCGGCCTTGTACTGCCGCTCGAAGTCGGCGTTGGCTTGCTCGCTGTTGAGCCCGTGGAAGGAGAAGAGGATGCGGTCGGCCTTGTCGCCGCGTCCAAACATGGTGCGCAGGGTGGTGAAGGAGGTGTAGGCGTCGGTGCCCATGCCGCTGTTGTCGCTCTTGAAGACGCCCACCACCCGGAAGGCGAAGTCGCCTACGTTGACCGTCTGGCCGACCAGTGAGGTGCCGTCGCCCCTGACGAGCTCGCGCGCCTGGTCGTCGCCCATGACGAGCACCTTGCGCCGCTCGGCAAGGTCGATGTCGTTGATGAAGCGGCCGGCCAGCATGTGTGTCTTGTTGATGGTGGCCTCGTTGGGATAGGCGCCGCAGAGGGTGGAGCTGACGTAGTTCTCGCCCAGCGAGATGGTGACGCCCGCCTGTTGCATCTCGGCGCCCACGGTCTCCACGTTGGCGCTGAAGCGCTGTCGCGTGGTGCGGATGTCGCCGTCGTCGAGGGTGATGTTGCGGCCTTCCTTCAGGCCGTTGTGGGGCTTGGAGGTCTGGCCGCCGAAGACCACCATGGAATTGGCGAGAAAGTCGCCCATGTTGTTGGTCATGCCGTTGATGAGGCCGTTGCCGGCCCCGAGCAGCACGATGAGCATGAAGATGCCCCACGCCACGGCAAAGCCCGTGAGCGCGGTGCGCAACTTGTTGCGGCGGATGGTGGCATGTATTTCCTGGATGGTGTCGAGCATGGTGCCTCCTTACTTCTACTTCATGATGGTGCCGCCGCCGAAGATGCTGGCGTTGTGGTCGTGGTTGTCGTCCACACTGCCGATGAGGCCGTCCTTGATGTGGATGATCTTGTCGGTCTCGTTGGCCACACCGCTCTCGTGGGTCACCACGACGATGGTCTTGTGCTCATCGCGGTTGAGGCGTTTCAGCAGTTCCATCACCTCCAGGCTGGTCTTGGAGTCGAGTGCGCCCGTGGGTTCGTCGGCCAGGATGATCTTGGGGTCGGTGATGAGGGCGCGGGCGATGGCCACGCGTTGCTTCTGGCCGCCCGACATCTCGTTGGGGTAGTGGTCGGCCCAGGGTGCGAGCCCCAGCCTCTCGAGGTAGTCCATGGCCATGCGGTGGCGCTTGCGGCGGCTCACGCCTTGGTAGAACAGTGGCAGCTCCACGTTCTCGACAGCGGTCTTGAAGCTGATGAGGTTGAAGCTCTGGAAAATGAAGCCGATCATGTGGTTGCGATACTCGGCCGCACGGGTCTCGCTGAGATTCTTGATGGGGGTGCCGTCGAGCAGGTACTCGCCACTGTCGTAGTTGTCGAGTATGCCGAGTATGTTGAGCAGGGTCGACTTGCCCGATCCTGACGACCCCATGATGGACACCAGTTCACCGGCCTCGATGTCGAGGCTCACACCTTTGAGTACGTGAAGCGGCTGCGCACCGAAGTAGGTCTTGTTGATGTCTTTGAGATGGATCATGGACATGGCCGACGCTTATGAATGGCCCGACCACACATCGTCGGTGTTGTACTTCAACTTGAAGTTGATGGGAAGCTCATATTCCACCTTGACGGGCATGCCGTAGCGCTTGCCGGGGGTCCAGGCGGGCATGGCGTTGATGACGCGCAGGGCCTCCTCGGCAAAGGCGTCGAGGGCCTCCTGGCGGGTGCGCTGCTTGGCGTCGCCGCGAAGCTTCTGGAAGGGCAGCTTGTCGTCCACCGTGATCTTGTTGTCGATGACGCGGGCGTTGGTGATCGTGCCGTCTGCCTCGACCATGAACTTCACCGTGGTCTGGCCTTCCAGGCCGTAGTTGCTGGCCACGCGCGGATACTTGATGCTCTTGGCCAGATAGTAGCGGAGCAGGGTCTCGCCGCCCTTGTATTCGGGGTTCTTCGACATCTTGCTCTTCGGGATGTGCACGCGTGAACGGTCGAGCAGTGTCAGGCGGCGTGCCAGCTTCTTCACGTCCACCGTGCGCTCGATGATGCGTCCCTCGGTGTTGATGACGTAGTAAGCCGGTATCCAGTGTATCTTGAACAGGTCGTAGGTCTTACATTCGCGCATCTTCTTCAACTCGGAGATTTGCAGGCCGAACATCTTGTTGTCTTCGATGTATTTCTGCCACACGTCTTTGTTGGTGTCGTAGGAGACGTGTATGAAGACGATGCTGTCGGAATTGTACACGTAAGAGAGGTCGTTGAGCTCGGCCATGTCGCGGCGGCAGTCGGGACACCACGATGCCCAGAAGTGCAGCACCACGTAGCGGCCGCGCAGCGACTCAAGGGTGACATTGCTCGACGAGTCGATGACCATCTCGGGGGCCATGGCGCCAATGGGCAGCATGTCCTTGGCGTAAAGGGAGTCGGCATCCTCCGCGTGTAGGCTGAGGAACGGGATGACAACCCATAAGAGTAGGAGGAGTTTTTTCACCATTCTGTGTTTTTGCGAATATTGTTTATGACACAAAAATACGGCTAATCAAGCAATTTGCCAAATGAATATGCGGTTTTCATGCTCAGTTCTCGCAAATTTAGCATGAATTAACTTTCCTTGTGCGTTGTGCGCTCGTGCGGATGACGGCTTTTTCGTATATTTGCACTTATAAGTAAATATAACAAGAGTGACGTATGACGAAACATCTTTTCTGGGCCTTGACTGCCCTGTCGATTTTGGCTGTGTCGCCTGTCATGGCCGCCGATTCCACCGCTTACCGTCCGCAGACGGTCGTGACGCAGTATGAGGGCTATCGCCTGGTGTGGCACGATGAGTTTGACCAAGACGGACTGCCCTCGGCCGACTGGGACTATGAGCAGGGGTTCGTCCGTAACAATGAGCTGCAGTGGTATCAGAGGGACAACGCCTTTGTGAAGGATGGAGCGCTGGTCATCGAGGGACGGCATGAGACGGTGCCCAATCCAGGCTATCGCGAGGGGAGCGGCCACTGGACCACCTCCAGGCCTGAGGCCCGCTACACGTCGTCGAGCCTCACGACGCGACGAAGCCACACGTTCCGCTACGGTCGTTTTGAGGTGAGGGCCAAGATTCCCACGGCGCGTGGGTCGTGGCCTGCCATCTGGTTGCTGGGCAATCAGTGGAGCTGGCCGGAGAATGGCGAGATCGACATGATGGAGTTTTACATTAAGGACGGACAACAGTCGGTCCTCGCTAACACATGTTGGGGGTCCGGTCGCCCGTTCGACCCGGTGTGGAACTCGGTGGTCACGCCATTGACGCATTTCACCAGCAGAGATCCCGACTGGGCCAACAAGTTCCACGTGTGGCGCATGGATTGGGACGAGCGGTTCATCCGTATTTATCTTGATGACGAACTGCTCAACGAGACGGATCTGTCGAAGACGGTCAATGGGGGCGTGGCAGGCAACCGCCACAACCCGTTCTCTAACCAGGTGGATGGTTTTGGCGATTACATCTTGCTCAATCTTGCCATTGGCGAGAATGGGGGCGTGCCCGATGACAGCCAGTTCCCGTTGCGCTATTATGTTGACTATGTGAGGGTCTACCAGAAGTGAGGGCCTCCATTGTCGTTTCAAAATGCGTCCGCTGTCCCCATTTCCGAAAGCGTCCGCCCGTCTTGAATAAAGCGGACAATGTATATAAAAAAACAGGCGTTATTTTCAACTTCAAAATATTTTGGCGGAAATACGCGAAAATACGGCACTTTTCGTAATCGGTTGATAATTAGCCGTTTATAAAATTTAGGATTTTATTCGCCCTAAAAAGTAAATACTTTTCATCAAAGAATACCCTTTATCGTGTTGCAATATACCCTTT
>DJOV01000082.1 GCA_002437285.1 Prevotella sp. UBA6429
GGCTCATTTCGGATGGTTACCTTGGTAATGCTACAGTGTTGTTGTGCCTTTCGCAACATCATGACATCTATCCAAATGTTAAAAATGAGATATTTTTGCTCATTCTCTTGACGATTATCAAGATTTTAGGTATCTTTGCGACACCTATAGAACAATTCGACAATGAACCAGCCGTCCTCCTTGTGTGAGTGAGGGAGCTTGCGGCACTGAAAGTAGCAAATTACTTATTAATAATGTTTTATTTTCTAAAAACTAAGTTTATGAAGCAAAATTTCCGCTTTTTGGCGTTGTCCGCATTGGCAATGCTGGGGGGTGGCACAGCTTTGGCTGCTGATTGGGTAGTTCCCACACCGGCCTTCAAAGCCATGAGCCCCGCGGCAAGCGATGCGACGACTGCCGACACGGTCTACGTATGGAACGTCGGCCAACAAGGCTTTATCGCCGGTGGTGAGGCTTGGGGAACCCAGGCTTCCATTGCCGCTACGTCTTCTGAGAAATGGGTGGTCATCACCACAGCTGAAGACGGTGTCTACAAGTTGAAGAACGCTGTGCGTTCGGGCAAGTATCTCTTCCGCACTTATGGTGATCAAAAAGTGGGATCGGGTGTCAAGGCTTGTTTCGTAGATGGTAGCGACGGCTCTAACACATGGGCCATTGCCAGCCTGGGTAACAACCTGTATAGCTTCCAGATGCCAGAGAGCGCTGGTGATGTGGACGCCACAAGCAACCCCTTTGATGCTACGTTGTTCTTAGGTACACAGACCAATCATGAATCTGGCTGGGCCAAGGATGAGGCCAATGGTGCCACGAAGGGTGTCTATTTTGATGTGCCTTATGAGGGTAACGAGGCTGGATGCCAGTTTGCCTTTGTCTCCGTGGCCGACTACAATGTGTGGAAAACCAAGCTCTCTTTGAAGCCTGTCCTGGAGGAAGCTGAGAGCCGCGATGTGGATGTCACAGCCGAGGCGGCCGTATTCAACAATACATCGGCTACTGTTGAGGAGGTTGAGGCTGCCATCAAGGCGCTCACCTTGAAGATTTCTTCAGTGGTCACTCCCGACAATCCTCAGGATATGTCCAGCATGATTACCAATGCCGACTTCAGCGCTGGAAGCACCTCCGGTTGGACGTCAACTACAGCTGCGCAGAACAAGGCTATTGCCACCAACATGTCAGCTGATTTGGCTGCCAATGACGAGGGCGCTTTTGCCGGCAACTTCTATGAGAACTGGAAGAGTTCACCCATCTCTGGCCATATGTACCAGACGGTGAAGGGGCTGCCAGAGGGTGTCTATAAGGTTGGACTCTCTGCTTTTGTCAACACGTTTGACGAGAGCAATGCCACAAACCAGAAGCAGTATGTCTATGCCAATGACATCAAGGCGCTGCTCACGCGTGCCAATCCTCGCGCATACTCGATGGTTGTCAACCTTGAGGGTACTGATACTATCCAGATCGGCCTTGCACAGGATACACTGCTCGCCAACTGGATGGGTATCGACAACGCAAAGCTGGAATACCTTGGCAATGGCATTGAGAGCTATCGTTACCTCAGCAAGAGCGTCTTGGCCGACATTGAAAAGGCTATCGAGAATCCTGACGACGACCAAGCTTTTGCATACACGCAGTCGGTGTATGATAAAGCAAAGGCAGCAGCCCAGGAGGGCATCGATGCCACTGACAAGGCTGTGTCTTACGCGGCTTATCAGAAAGCATTGACTGGCCTGGCTGACCTGCAGCAGAATGTGGCTGCTTACATCAAGCTCTACAATGATGCTGCTGATGCTGAGCAACAGTACTATGACAATTATTCTGACCAGGAAGGCTTGATGGAAGCTTCCGATGAGGGAAATGCCATGCACGAAGCTCGTGAGGCTTCCACAGAAGAGTTGTTGGCGATGATCCAGAAGATTGCCGATGCCCTGCGGGATGCCAAGCTCAATTCTTATCAGGTGGGCGACGACGTGACCAACCTTATCGAGAACCCCACATTCAACGATGAGAGTGTCGCACCTTCCTACACCCAGCCCCAGCTCAAGACCGGTTGGGTCGGTGCCAATGTGATTGGTGCCGGTTGGATCACTGATACTCGTCTGGCAGAGGTCTATGACCAGGACTGCAACATCCATCAGGACCTCAAGGGTCTGAAGAAGGGCGCTTACCGCTTGTCTATCCAGGCCTTCTACCGTCCCGGCAATTCTTCTGCCGAGGGCTATCAGAACTATCTGAATGGCGATACGCTCACGCAGGCTTACATCTACATGGGTAAGACCCAGCAGAGTGTGAAGAGTATCTATGCTTGCACTTTCCCCGAGAGCATCACTTCTGTCTCTCGTGAGAACCACTGGGTCAACGTGGGTGGCGACAACGCCGCATATGTGCCTAACACGATGGACGAGGCCTTCACTGCCATGAACGGCAGCTATGATGGCGACCAGGATCCCGCTTACGACAACAACTATCGCAACATTGTTTATGGTGTTGTCACTGAGAATGGTGGTTCCATGCCTATCGGATTCAAGATTGAGAATCATGTCTCAGCCAGCTGGGTGATCTTCCGCGACTTCCGTCTGGAGTATCTGGGCAATGATCCTGTCTACATCAAGCCTGTGCTTGTGAACAAGATCAATGAGGCCAACAATGACTATGTTGGCAAGAAGATGGCTGCCAATGACAAGGCTGCCCTCACCACAGCTATCGCTGCGGGTCAGACTGCGCTCGACGCCAATGATGGCGATGCCATGATGACTGCCTTCACAGCCATTGCTGATGCTGAGGCTAACGCCACAACGTCTATCAACGCTTATGCTCAGCTCACTGCTTCTTACGACTCACTGACTGCTCAGTACGACGCTTCTGATAAGGCTTCTGCCGAGACTCGCGCCGCTGCGGAAAACCTCATCAACGAGGTGAAGGATATGCTTGACAACGGCACCATCGCCGTGGCTGACATCCCCGCCAAGCAGGAGGAGATGAAGGCTGTTCGCAAGGCCCTCATGATTCAGCCGGGCTCTGACGCTGAGCCTTCTAAGTACACCAACTGGATTCAGAACCCGACCTACGGTAAGCAGGATGGCTGGGTGGTCGAGAAGACTGCTGGCGACGGCACTCCTGGCATCCAGTACAACACCATGGAGATTTGGAACGCTACTGCTGATGTTCACCAGGACATCGAGGGCCTGCCCGAGGGTGTCTATGAGGTGCGTGTGCAGAGCCTCTTCCGTCCCGTCAGTGCTGACGAGGCTTGGAACGACCTGCTGGGCGACTCTATCGAGAACTATGGCGAGCGCGCCACTATCTATGCCAACTGGGACAGCATCGCACCTAGCTACTGGTGCTCTAAGTATGATCCTGACACCTACAGCTGGACTACAGGTGGTTACAGTGATATGGCCTATGCTGAGCTTGATGCCAATGGCGATACCATTGAGGGCACTGCTATGACCTATCACTTCCCCAACGACCGTCAGGCTGCTGAGTATCAGTTCCAGATGAACTACTATCCTGTGCAGAGCTTCTATACTTATGTGGGTTCCAACGGTCTTCTTCGCCTTGGCTTCAAGAACACTGCCCATAAGGTTCAAGACTGGTTCGTAGTCTCCAACTGGGAGCTCTACTACCACGGTAAGGACAGCCAGTATGCTGGTACCACTGGCATCCGTGATATCGACAGCAACGCAAGTGTCAACTTCAATGAGGTCTACACCGTCGACGGTCGCCGTGTCAACGGCCTGCAGAAGGGCTTGAACATCGTCCGTGGCAAGACTGCCGATGGCAAGATTGTTACCAAGAAGATTGTGGTCAAGTAAGCATTTTGACCCTGTCGCCTTCTGATGGTCGTTGGTAAAAACGACTGGTAGCAGGCCATACATAATATGAAAGTCCCCGAGGAGATGCATTGCATGCTCTTCGGGGGCTTTCTTTTTTCCTTCCCCAATGATTCTGATGGTCTTTTCCCGTCTAATGTAGTTGATGTGCGAGTGATTTTCATGAAAGCTGCTTTTTTTTGGCTGATGAAACGTGGATGATACCTTTATGAGACATTTCAGCGCTTGGGAAAGCACCATAATTCTCTATATTTGCACCACGTAAACTTAGTTCGAAGTAGCAAAACAGCTAACCTTGTCAATTATCTAAAAATTAAATTAAAGCTTATGAAACAAACAATTCGCTTTATGTCAATGTTGCTCGCCGCCTCGGCCACAGCATTGTCTGCAGGAGCGGCCGACTGGAAGGTCAACATCAATCCAGTGGCGCTCAGCCCAGGCGACACGGTCTGCATCCAGAACGTGGGAACGGGACGCTACCTCACGGGTGGCGAGGCTTGGGGAACACAAGCTGTCTTAGGCTCCATTTCCTCAGCAGCACGATGCATCATCGTGGACATGGGTGATGGAACCTACCAAATTAACAATAATGCTGCGGGGTGGAATGAGACCAATCCCAACATGATGTATCGCCAGCCTCTTGAGGGCACCGTTGGCGCTGGCGTGAAAGCGTGCTTCGTTGACTACAGCACCGCCTGGTCGCTCGCTGCGTCAAAGTGGAGCATCGCGTCTGTGGGGACTAACACCTACACGTTCCAAGTGCCCAATCTTGAGGAATACCAAATCACGGAGACGTCGTCATCCACGGATTCTCTGTTGGGGTATGTAGCCGGAGAGTTCCTTGGTGTCAATCGTACCCACAAGAGCAACAAGGCTGTGGACGGTGTCACATGGGGTCTCTATTATGACGTGTCCTACGCTGACTCGGCAGCTAACTGTCAGTTCCAGTTCTTCCCGGCCAACATCGTCCAGGCCAAGGGTAGGTTATACAAGAACATGCTCGAGATAGAAGCCGCAGGTGTGGACGTCTCTGCGTCGGCCGCCTTGTTGGCCAATCCCAATGCCACGGCTGAGGAGGTGAATGCGGAAATTGAGCGTCTGGCAGACGTGCTTGAGCAGGCTGCCTCACCGACTCATCCGATGAACATCACAAGTAAGTACATCTCCAATCCGACACCTGTCGCCAAGGGCACGCCCACTGGCTGGACGGTCACCCAACCCGATGGTTCTGCAGGACAGACAGGCGATACGTCCGATGGCGTGGGCGAGTTCTGGCAGAAAAAGGGCTTCTCGCTCAATTACACGGTCAGAGACCTGCCGGCAGGAGTATACAAGTTCACTACCATTGCACTGACACGTACCGACATGCACGGTAAGTTCTATGTCGGATCAGATACAATCGACATCGCGACGGTGGGCTCCGACAAGGTGAATTCCCGTGCGCAAGCAGCCGCTTGGTTCAACCAGGATGACGATGGTGATGGTGTGACCAATGGCACCAATGTCATCACGGTCGTGTTGCCCGAGACAACCGACATCGCGATTGGACTGTCCTCTGAGCCTTCCACGGGTGACGGTTGGACCGTTTGGCGTGAGTTCAAGATTGAGAGTCTGGGCCAGGGTGTCGAGACCTTCCATTATGTCAACCAGAGCCTTCTTGACCAGCTCAATGCCATCAAGGATGATGAGGGCAACCGCTACACGGCCAGCCTCATGACGGAGTGTGAGACGGTGCTCAACACGGGCGTGTCCACTGCTTCCAAGCAGGAAGCGTCTGAATGTTATGTGAAGGGTGCTGACTTGCTCGAGAAGCTTAAGGCCAATGTGGCTGCGTGGGAAAAGCTCGCCGATGTTTCCTCTTCTGCTGACGAGGCAGCCTGGCAGCTCAACAATGGTGAGCCCGTGCACGAACTCTGCGCTCAGGCTGACGAGATGTTGGATGCCCTGACAGCAAGCACTGAAGAGGTGCTGGCCATGATTGAGAACATCCAGACAACCCTCGACAAGTGCCAGAAGGGAAGCTATGAGGTGGGTGACGATGTGACCTTCCTGATCAAGAACCCCACCTTCAATGACGAGAAGGCGGAGAACAACTATCAACAGCCCCAAAGCAAGGAAAACTGGATTGGTGCCGAGGTTATCGGTGCCGGCTGGATCACCGACACGCGTCTTGCTGAGGTCTACAACCAGGATTGCAACATCCATCAGGACCTCAATGGTCTGCAGAAGGGCGCTTATCGCTTGTCCATCCAGGCTTTCTATCGTTCAGGATGGGCTTCGGCAGACGGATACCAGGCTTACCAGAATGGCGATTCCTTGACACGCGCTTATATC
This sequence comes from Prevotella sp. UBA6429, assembly GCA_002437285.1. Classification (GTDB taxonomy): domain Bacteria; phylum Bacteroidota; class Bacteroidia; order Bacteroidales; family Bacteroidaceae; genus Prevotella. Next base: position 6,162 of record DJOV01000082.1, read on the forward strand.
TATATGGGTAAGACCCAGCAGAGCGTCAAGAGTATCTACGCTTGCACTTTCCCCGAGAGTGTCACTTCCATGTCACGTGAGAACAACTGGGTGAACGTCGGCACTGATAGCGATCCTCTCTATATTCCCAATACCATGGATGAGGCTTATGTGGCCTTCAACGGTAGTGTTGACGCTGCTCAAGATCCCTCTTACGACAACAACTATCGCAATGTCGTCTACGGCGTTGTGACCGAGGAAGGCGGCGCCATGCCTATCGGCTTCAAGATTGAGAATCATAACGAGGGCAGCTGGGTGATCTTCCGCGACTTCCGCCTGGAGTATCTGGGTAATGATCCCACCTATATCAACCCTGTCCTCGTGAACAAGATGAACGAGGCCAACAGTGAATTCTTGAGCCAGAGAATGGTTGCCAGCGACAAGGCCGCCCTCAACAAGGCCGTCGCTGACGCGCAAACCGCCATCGACAATGCGGATGGTGACGCCATGATGGCTGCCTTCACGGCCATTTCTGATGCGGAGGATGCCTCCAAGGCTTCCATCGCTGCTTACAAGCAGCTCGCTGCTTCCTATGACTCGCTGAAGACTCAGCTCGACGATGCCACGCAGGCTTCCGCCGAATCGCGCACACAGGCCACCAACCTCTTGAATGAGGTGAGTGACATGCTGGAGAATGGCACCATCGAGGTGGCTGACATCCCCGCCAAGCAGAAGGAGATGCTCCTTGCCCGTAAGGCTCTTATGATTCAGCCGGGTTCTGATGCCAATCCTTCTAAGTACACCAACTGGATCATGAATCCCACTTATGAGAAGCAGGACGGTTGGACGGTCAACAAGATTTCGGGTGATGGCGTACCGGGCGTTCAGTACAACACCATGGAAATTTGGAGTGCTACAGCTGATGTGCATCAGGACATCGAGGGCCTGCCCGAGGGTGTCTATGAGGTGCGTGTGCAGAGCCTCTTCCGTCCCGTCAGCGCTGACGAGGCTTGGAACGACCTGCTGGGTGACTCCATCGAGAACTATGGCGAGCGCGCCACCATCTATGCCAACTGGGACAGCATCACGCCAAGCTACTGGTGCTCTAAGTATGATCCTGACACCTATAGCTGGACCATGGGAGGCTACAGCGACATGGTCGACTCGGTGCTGAATGAGACTACCGGCGAACTGGAGCCTGTCACGTACCACTTCGCCAACAACCGCGAGGCTGCTGAGTACCAGTTCCAAATGAACTACTATCCCGTGCAGACTTTCTACACCTATGTGGGTTCCAATGGACTGCTCCGCTTGGGCTTCAAGAATACAGCCAACAGACCGAATGACTGGCTCGTGGTCTCTAACTGGGAACTCTACTACCACGGCAAGGACAGCCAGTATGCTGGCACCACGGGTGTCCGCGATCTTGAGAACAACGACAACGTCAACTTCAATGAGGTCTACACCGTCGACGGTCGCCGTGTCAATGGCCTGCAGAAGGGACTTAACATTGTGCGTGGCAAGACTGCCGAGGGTAAGGTTGTCACCAAGAAGATCGTGGTCAAGTAATCTTGCTTTCTGAGGTTCTCACCTTTCCGGAGCGGAGAGGACGCTTGGGGTGAGAACGCACACAGGGAGGGCTTCCGAGGACAATACCTCGGGGGGCCTCCTTTGTCTGTGTGCGTGCAAAATGTTAAAATTGAAACATTTTTGGAAAATTGTGTTGGCATCATTTAATTTTTGTCTATATTTGCACTTGCAACGAACTAAGCATACTCCGAGTGGGAACCTTAACCCCCACCGCACCTAAACATTCAGCTCAATGAACCCAGCAACAAGCAGGATACAACTGATAGACCAGACATACCGTAAGATGTGGGATGCCGTTATCGCCATCTTCCGGCAGGCATGTCTGTGTGAGGCCGACTGTGAGGATCTCGCGCAGAATGTCTTTGAGCGTCTGATGTCAATAGATCTGTTGATGCCGGAAACCATTGAGGGGATGACGGCAACGATTGCCTATCATCTGCGCACCGACTATCTTCGTCGTCGCGCTGCCATCCGCAAGCGTTTCACGGAGACTGTGACGGCCGAAGTCTTTGATTCGTGCCAGTCAGATGAGAGGGTGTTGCTCAAGGAGCTCTTTGCGCTTGAGCAGACGGCGCTTGATCGAATGGCGCCTGCCAATCGGCAGATTTACATGTTGAGCCATTATGCCGACAAGAGTAATGAGGAAATTGCCCAGACACTTTCGTTGAGCTATCGTGCCGTAGAATCTCGGCTTTACCGCTCGCGCCAGGAGGTGAGAGAGTATGTGAGGCGCATGGCCATGTAAGCATGTGCGGATGAGCGTTGCTTTGACAACAAAATAAATGAAAGGGGACAAAAGATGAGAAGAAAAACGCGCATCGGGGTTCGAAGCCTGCAGAAAGGCCGAAGACGGTTGGCGGCTTGGTGTATCCACCTTTTATATTTATAGAAGGTAAGAGGGTGGAGAAACGAAGGATGGAAGGAAAGGATCATGTATGACTACTAATGAATTTGCTCGAAACGATATTTTTGGTTTAACTTAATATTTTTCACTAAAGCTTATGAAACAAAGTTTACGCTTTATGTCGACGTTGCTTGTCACGATGCTGACGGCGTTGACAGCATGGGCTGCCGACTGGACGGTAAACATCAATCCAGTCGCACTCAAACCGGGAGACACTGTCTATGTGCAGAATGTGGCTACCGGGCGTTTCCTTGGAGGTGGCGAAGCTTGGGGCACCCAAGCGGTTGTCTCTCCGTTGTCGTCCGCTGCCAAGTGTATCATCATTGCTCTTGACGACGGCACTTACCAGATCAAGAACAACGCTGCCGGATGGGAAAAGTCGGCGGGCAACGCCAACATCCTTTACCGCCAGCCAGCTGACGGAACTATTGGAAATGGTGTGAAGGGTTGTTTCGTTGATTACAGCACGGCTTGGAACGTCAAGGATTCGAAGTGGGCCATTGCCGATGCGGGTAATAACGTTTACACTTTCCAGGTGCCTAACCTCGCCGACTATCAGCTCACAGAGGAGTCTACACAGTCAGACTCTTTGAGAGGGTATGTTGCCGGTGAGTTCTTGGGTGTCAACAAGACGCACGCTTCCAACTCTAAGGTTGATGGCGTCACATGGGGTTTGTACTATGATGTGACCGATGTCGACTCTTGCAAGTTCGTGTTCTTGCCTGTTGCCATGGCCGACGCCAAGGCTCAGTTGCTGAAGGTTGTTGAGCAGGCCAGTAGCGCTGGTCTTGACGTGTCTGCCGCTGCAGCCATGTTGGCCGATGTCAATGCTGACCCCGCTGCCATGCTGGCTGAGGCCAGCCGTCTCTCCGATGCTATCGAGAACGCTGCTTCTGTCACCAATCCGCAGGACCTGACATCCAAGTATATTTCCAATCCTACTCCTATCGCCCAGGGCACTCCCGCTGGTTGGACTGTTCTGAACAAGGCCGGTGCTGCCTCCACGACGGGCAGTTCTTCTGACGGTTGCGGTGAGTTCTGGAATGCCGGTGGTTCTTCTTTGAAGTACACCATCAACCAGCTTCCCGCTGGTGTCTATCGCTTCACGGCTGTTGCGCTGACCCGTACGGGCATGCATAGTAGCTTCTTCGTGGGCAACGACACGATTGACATTGACACGGTCGGCTCAGCCACGGTCAACAGCCGTAAGCAAGCTGCCGCTTGGTTTACTGAGGATAGAGACGGTGATGGTGTTCTCAATGGTCGTAACGTGATTGAGCTCGTGCTCACTGAGGCTATGGACGTCACGCTCGGTCTCGTGGCCGACTCTGGTTCGGCTGGTGCCCAGGTGGGTGACGGTTGGACGGTATGGCGTGAGTTCAAGCTTGAGAGCTTGGGCACAAGCCTGGAGACTTTCCAGTATGTGAACGGTGGTCTGCTTGACCAGTTCGCCGCTTTGGTCAGCGACGAGGATACCAAGTACACAGCCTCTATCCTTGAGGCGGGCAAGGCTTTTGCCAATGAAGGCAAGACGGCTACGACCCGTGAAGAGGCAGCTTCCAAATATGTGGAGGCTAAGGCCAAACTGGATGAACTGAAGGCCAATATCGCTGCTTGGAAGAAGCTTCAGGTAGTGGCTGAGAATGCAGAGTCTGAGGCATGGCAGTTGGCTAACGGTGAGAGAGTTCTGGAACTTGTCGACCAGGCTAATCAGATGATGAGCGACCTCACCGCAAGCACGGAGGAAGTGGTTGCCATGATCAACAACATCAACAATACTCTTGACCAGTGCCGTAAGGAAAGTTACCAGGCTGGTGATGATGTGACCAACCTCATCCAAAACCCGACATTCAACGATACATCGGTTGAGCCTTCTAAGAATCAGCCGCAGAGCAAGGACGGTTGGACGGGTGCCAACTTTGGTACAGGTGGCAATGTGGACTCTCGTCTCTGTGAGGTGTGGGCCAAGAACTTTGACACCTATCAGGACATCACGGGTCTGCAGCCCGGTGCCTATGAGCTGAGCATTCAGGCGTTCATGCGTCCTGCTTACATTGAGGATACTTGGACCAACTACAAGGCTGGCCAGACTGAGGTTCCTGCCTGGATCTACATCAACAAGTCTGAGCAGCGCATCCACAACATCTGCGATTTCACTTGGTCTTCTGCCCAGGACGAGCAGGAGAGCTGGGAGACGCTTGAGGATGGCAAGGTCGTGCCTAACACCATGGCCACTACGTTCACGGTGATGGATGCTGATGCTACCGCTTACAACAACACTGTTGTGGGTCTTGTCACTGAGCAGGGTGGTTCCATGCGCATCGGTATCAAGGCGCAGGATCCTGACCAGACAGCCGGTCGCTGGATTGTCTTCCATGACTTCACGATGCGTTACCTCGGCAATGACGTAGAGTATGTGAAGCCGGTGCTCGACTCCAAGATCGCAGAGCTGAAGGCTATCGCTGATCCTATGAGCGCCAATGAGAAGGCTCTTCTCAATGCTGCTCTCACCGAGGCTGAGGCTGCTACCGCCGGTTCTGACGGTTCTGCCATGCTGAAGGCTTACGCAGGCTTGACAGGTGTTGAGGATACCGTGCAGGTTTCCATCGACGCTTACAAGGCTCTGCAGAGCTCACTCGACTCACTGTCCAACATGAGCCAGACGGGTGCTTCATCCGAGGCCATCGCTGCTGCCAACAGTCTTATCTCTGAGGTTACCAGCGCTATCGCTGACGGTTCCATTGCCATCCTTGATGTTCCTGCCAAGCAGGCTGAATTGGCCAAGGCACGCAAGGCCCTCATGATCAAGGAGGGTTCCGATGATGCTCCTGCCGATTACACGGCTTGGATTGTCAACCCGACCTTCGAGAATGAGTTTACAGGCTGGACGGTTGAGAAGACTGAGGGTACCGACCCCTCTGTTTCTGACAATTGCGCTGAGCTCTGGGATGCCAGCGGTGACATCTACCAGGATATCACGGGTCTGCCAGAGGGTACTTATCAGGTGAAGGTGAAGGGCTTCTTCCGTCAGGTCGGACCGAAGCGCGCATGGCTTGAGCTGCTGGGCGACTCTGTTCAGGATCTCTCCCGTGCCAAGATCTATGCCAACATGGATGTCAAGATTCCTAACAACTGGGCTACCCGCGAGTACAAGGACCAGTTCAGTGCCGCCGGTACAGGTTGGTACGAGGCTATCGACTCCACCACCACAGACAGCACTCGCTACTTCTTGCCCAACACACGTGCCAACGCTCGTGTCATGTTTGACGCCAACGCTTACCAGATGAGCTTCTTCACCACAGTGAATGAGACGGGTATCCTCCGTCTTGGTTTCGGTGACGACACTTACACAGCTTCTGACTGGCTTGTCACTTCCGACTGGGAGCTCTACTACTATGGTAAGAATAGTAAGCACGCCACAGAGACAGGTATCAGCGAGATTGGCAATGACGAGAAGGTCAAGTTCAACGAGATCTACTCTGTTGACGGTCGTCGCATGGGTACCCTGCAGAAGGGTGTCAATATCCTCCGCGGCAAGACTGCCGAGGGCAAGGTTGTCACCAAGAAGATTGTGGTCAAGTAACCCCATTTGAACATGCTTCATCCCTTTTGCGGATGAATGCCGTATATCTTAACAAAAGTCCCCAGCGGTTTCCGCTGGGGACTTTTGTTTTTACAGGGGTTTGATAAATAGTTAATTTTGTACTACTTTGAGAAAATAAAATTCTATCCTACAAGGGCTTTATGGCCTATCTTTGCAACCGTAAACTTGAGCTTCATAAACACAACAAACATCAACTGTTTAAAACAAACCATTCATTCTATTCAAACAAAACAATCAAAGTAAAATCCTAAAACATTAATACTTTTAACTTAATCTAAATTAAAGACTTATGAGAAAAGGTTTACGATTTGCATCGGCGATGCTGGCCTCTATGCTGGCCACTATGTCAGCGCCGGCAGCCGACTGGACTGTCAAGATTCATCCGGTGGCCCTAAACCCGAATGACACAGTCTACATTCAGAACGTGGCTACTGGTCGTTACCTGGGAAGTGGTGAAGCATGGGGTACGCAGGCTGTGGTCAATGAGTTGGCCAAGGCTGGCAAGTGTGTGCTTCGGCAGCTTGCCGATGGTACTTACCAGATCAACAATGATGTTAAGGGGTGGACCCACGTTGTGTTCCGTACCGCTGGCGATGGCACTATGGGCAAGGGTGTCAAGGGTTGTTTCGTCGACTACGGCGAGGACCGCGATGTGAAGCCTACCAGGTGGTCTGTCAATGATATAGGCAACAACGTGTACACCTTCCAAGTACCCGATCTTCCTGATTACCAGCTGACGGAAGAATCTACGCCGGAAGACTCTCTCTATGGCCACATTGAGGGCCAGTACTTGGGCGTCAACCGCAACCACGCATCCAAATCTAAGGTTGATGGCATCACGTGGGGCCTGTATTACGACGCAGTCTATGCTGACTCGGCAGAGAACTGCCAGTTCGTCTTTTTGCCAGTAAATATTGTGGATGCGAAGGCCAAGTTGTTGTCTGTTGTCGAGAAGGCTGCCTCTTCCAATCTTGACGTGACCGCAGGAGCAGCTTTGTTGGCTGACGGCAATGCCACGATAGAGGCCATGGAGGCAGAGGTCGACCGTATTGTCGACCGCCTTGAGTCTGTGGCTTCTCCCACCAATCCCCAGGATATTACGACCAAGTACATCAGCAACCCGACGCCGCTGGGCAAGGGGACGCCAGCCGGATGGACGGTGCTCAACAGAGAGGGCAATCCTGGTTCGACGGGAGATAGCGACAATGGCGTGGGTGAGTTCTGGAACAAGCTCGGCTACACCTTGAAGTACACCATCCACCAGTTGCCTGCCGGCATCTACCGCTTTACGGCCATTGCCTTGACCCGTACGGGCATGCACGGTAAGTTCTTCGTCAACGAAAAGTCCATGGACATTGCCACCGTGGGGTCCGGCACTGTCAACTGGCGTCCCGAGGCCAAGCGTTGGTTTACGGAGGATGAGGACGGAGATGGCATCACCAATGGTACCAACACCATCACCCTCGTGCTGCCAGAGGCAGCCGAAGTTACCCTTGGCTTGATGGCTGACACGACGCAGGCTAACAAGGATGGCTGGACGGTTTGGCGTGAGTTCAAGTTAGAGAGCCTTGGTTCGGGCCTTGAGACCTTCCAGTATGTCTGTAAGGACATCTTGGCGCAGGCCAATGCCATCAGCGAGAGTGGTGTAGACTTTACCGCTTCTTATTATGATGAATGTAAGGAACTTGCACTTGCTGGAGCGACAGCTACCAACAAAGCTGAAGCCACAGAGAAATATCTGGCTGCCAATGCGAAGCTCGAAGAGCTGAAGGCCAATGTTGCTGCATGGGATAAGTTGATCGAACTCCTTGGCGACCTGGATGAGAAGGCTTACAATATTGAGGACAATGAGGCACTTGTTGATTTGATGGATCAAGCCAGCTCGATGCTCGATGAGCTGAACGCAACCAACGAGGAAATCAACGACATGTATCAGAAGTTGATCTCAACCTATGACTATCTGCTCAAGGGAGGCTATGCCCCGGGCGACGATGTCACCAATCTCATAGTCAATCCGACCTTCAATGACGAGAACGCTGAGCCCAACGACAAACAGCCTCAGAGCACAGAAGGTTGGCAAGGCGCCACGTTTGGTGCCGGTGGCACGGTGGACAGTCGTCTCTGCGAGGTTTACGAGGGTGACTTCAACACCTATCAGGACATCACAGGCATGAAGCCCGGTGCCTATGAGCTGAGCATCCAGGCCTTCATGCGTCCTGCCGGATCTACTGCAACCTGGGCTCGTTATCAGGCAGGCAACAAGGAAGTGCCCGCATGGATTTACCTCAACGGTTTTGAACAGCGCATACACAACATCTGCGACCAGACGTTCGCCGAAGCTCTTGACAGCAAGAGCAGCTATGTCACACTTGAGGACGGTGTGGTTATCCCCAACACCATGGCTGCGGCCTTCTCTGTCATGTCTGCTGACGCCGACTACTACAACAACAAGGTTGTCGGTATCGTAGGCAAGGACGGTAAGATGCGTATCGGCATCAAAGCTAAGGATCCGGAGGCTACAAGTGGCCGTTGGGTGTTGTTCCACGACTTCACCATGACCTACCTGGGCAGCGATGCTCAGTACCTCAAGCCTGCCCTTAATGACAAGGTCGGACAAATGAAGGCCATTGTTGCTCCCATGGGTGCAGACGAGCGTACATTGCTCAATAAGGCCATTGCCGCTGCCGAAGTAGCTGCCGCGGGCAACAACGGCGAAGCCATGTTGGAGGCTCTCGAAGGACTTGCTGCTGTCGCCGACACGGTGAATGTATCCATCAGCGCCTACAAAGCTCTGCAGAGCTCTCTCGACACGCTGACTTCAGTGAGCCAGCAAGGGGCGGCGCAGGCAGCCATTGATAAGGCAAATGCACTTATCAGTGAGGTAACAGCCGCCATCGTTAATGGTTCTATCGCTATCGCCGATGTACCTGCCAAGCAGGCAGAGATGGCCAAGGCTCGCAAAGCGCTCATGACTAAGGAAGGCTCTGATGACGCTCCAGCCAATTATTGTTCATGGATTGTCAATCCGACCTTTGCTGAGGGCATGAATGGTTGGACGGTTGAAACAATCTCTGGCAGCAACATAGGAGCGCTCGACAACTGTGTCGAGATATGGAACTCTACGGGTGATGTTCACCAGGATATCACAGGCCTGCCTGCCGGCACCTACCAGGTCAAGGTCAAGGCTTTCTTCCGCCAGCAAAGTGCCGACCGCGCATGGCTGGAAATGCTGGGCGACTCGGTACAGGATATCTCTCGTGTAAGAGTCTATGCCAACTTTGAAGTTAAGCAACCCAACCTTTGGGCTACCCGTGAGTACAAGGGCATGTTCTCTGCCACTGGCAAGACGTGGTATGAGGCAATAGACTCTGTACAGGCTGACAATGAGCTCTACTTCTTGCCCAATGAGCGTGAGAGTGCGCGTATCATCTTTGATGCCAATGCTTATCAGATGTCATTCTACACTTATGTGAACGAGTCTGGACTGCTCCGTCTCGGTTTTGCCAACGACGGCAACATCGGTAAAGACTGGTTGGTTCTGGGCGACTGGGAACTCTATTATCTTGGAAACAACAGCAGCCATGCTGATGCTACAGGCATCCATTCGGCCGATACCAACGAGAAGGTGAAGTTCAACGAGATCTATTCTGTTGACGGTCGTCGCATGGGTACCCTGCAGAAGGGTGTCAATATCCTCCGCGGCAAGACTGCCGAAGGCAAGGTCGTCACCAAGAAGGTCATACTGAAGTAAACAGACGAAAAAGAGATTGCTTACGGTGTCCCACCCGTAGGCAAGTCCAATAACTCAAAAGGTCCCCGGCGAATAGCTGGGGACCTTTTGTATGCGGCCTGTTGGCTCTTGGAGTAATGGCTTGGAATAATGGAAAACGCCCTGGAAGGCGAGGCTACATGTCAGTAGCCATGGCTTTCCAGGGCGTGTCTTGTCGCTTGGTCTTGTTGGGAGAGGGTGCTTTCCTTGTTACTAGCCTTGGCCCAAGCACGCCTTGAGCACCTTGTCTGTTGCTCCAGCATGAGAGGTGACGTAGCCTGCGGCTTCCTTGCCGACCGCGTCTCCCTTAGCTATCGTCTCCGCAATCGTGTCCATTCGGGTTTGGAAGTCAGCCGCGTTGTTGATTTCCAAGCCGCCGCCGCAAGCTTTCAGCCCTTGTGCCTCTTTGAACTTTTGGTTGTTGGGGCCAAAGAAGACGGGGACACCCCACACGGCCGCCTCCAGTGTGTTGTGTATGCCAGCGCCGAATCCGCCGCCCACATAGGCCACCTGTCCGTAGCGGTAGATGCTCGAGAGAAGTCCGAAGCAGTCTATGATCATCACGTCGGCCTCTGCAGCCGTCTCCGGGGTGGCTTGTGTGTACCTCACTACATTTCTCCCCGTGAGCAGTTTCATGATTTGTGAGAGATGGTCTTCGCTGATGACATGCGGAGCGATAATCATCTTCCATTGCTTGTGCTGGTTGAAGTAGGGGATGAATATCTCCTCGTCAGGTTGCCATGAGCTTCCAGCCACGAAGACATGCTCCGCGTTTCTCGTGAAGGCTTCCACGAGAGGCAGGTTCTTGGCTGCCTGCTTGATTTCGAGCACACGGTCAAACCGTGTGTCGTCCACCACTTCCACATCCTTTATGCCGATGTTGCCCAGCAACCGCTTGCTCTCCTCGTTCTGCACAAAGAAGCGCGTGAAGCATCGTAACACGTTGGCATATTCCTTTCCGTACCATTTGAAGAAGATTTGGTCGGGTCGGAAGATGCTCGAGACGCTGTACACAGGCACACCCCGTTGGCTGAGCAGGTGCAGATAGTTGTACCAAAACTCATACTTGATGAAGAAAGCCATGACAGGCTTCACGATGCCCAAGAACTTGGACGCGTTGCTCCTGGTGTCAAGCGGAAGGTAGCACACGATGTCAGCTCCTGCGTAATTTTTGCGTACCTCATAGCCGGAAGGTGAAAAGAACGTCAGCAGAATCTTGTATTGCGGATGGTCTCGACGTATCCGTTCCATGAGCGGTCGCCCTTGCTCAAACTCGCCGAGCGATGCAGCATGAAACCAGATGTAGCTGGCATGGGGATCGACCTTCTCTTTCAGAATGTCGAAAGCCTCCTGCTCGCCTTGCCACATCTTTCTCACCTTGTCGTTGAAGACGGAGGCCGTCCTAACGCCCAGGCTATAGAGAAGCATGATAAAGTTGTACATGTCTTCCCGTTTTTATCCCAGTGTCTCGATGGCCTTTGCCATGCGGCGCAACGTCTCCTCTTTGCCGAGGAATGCCGCGATGTCAAACATGCCAGGGCCTTTGCCGATACCTACCAGCGTCAGTCGCCAGGCATTCATCACGTCGCCCATCTTGTAGCCCTTGTCAGCTATCCATTGCTCCACCACAGGTTCTTGGCCGGCGACAGAGAAATCATTGATGTCACGCAGCACGTCCATCAATTCGGTCATTTGTTGTCCGCTGAATTCTTTCCAGCGCTTCTTGGCCGTCTTCTCGTCATAGGCCGTAGGCGCGATGAAGAAGAAGCTGCAGAGAGGCCATAGCTCACGCACGAAGCTGACACGGTCCTTCATCATGTGGACCACCTCCTTCACGCGGTCAAACGACTCGTCCACTCCGTTGTTGGCCACGATGGGCGCAAAGAGTTGCGCGATTTCCTCATCGTCCTTGCGGAGAATGTACTCATGATTGAACCAGGCCGCCTTTTGGAAATCAAACTTGGCTCCGCTCTTGGAGCATTTGGAGATGTCGAACGCCTTCACCAATTCGTCGAGAGAGAACATTTCCTGGTCCGTGCCCGGGTTCCATCCCAGGAGTGCCAGGAAGTTGACCACGGCCTCGGGGAAGTAGCCGCTCTCGCGGTATCCGGTGCTCACCTCGCCGGTCTTCGGGTCGTGCCATTCCAGTGGGAACACGGGGAAGCCCAGCCGGTCGCCATCTCGCTTGCTGAGTTTGCCCTTGCCCTCAGGTTTCAGGAGCAGGGGGAGATGGGCAAAGCGAGGCATCGTGTCCTCCCAGCCGAAAGCTTGGTAGAGAAGCACGTGGAGTGGGGCTGAGGGCAACCACTCCTCGCCGCGGATGACATGGGTGATCTCCATGAGGTGGTCGTCCACGATATTGGCCAAGTGATAGGTCGGCAGCTCGTCCGCACTCTTGTAGAGCACCTTGTCGTCGAGCACGTCACTCTTGTAGGTCACGTCTCCGCGAATCATGTCGTTGACATGGATCTCCTCTCCCGGCTCAATGCGGAAGCGCACCGTGTATTGTGCCCCGTCGGCGATGAGCTGCTCCCATTCGGTGCGGTCCATGGTCAGCGAGTTGCGCATTTGCATGCGTGTGTGGGCGTCATACTGGAAGTTGGGAATCTCCTTGCGCTTTGCCTCCAGTTCCTCAGGTGTGTCAAACGCATAGTAGGCTTTGCCGGCGTCGATGAGTTGCTGCACATATTTCTTGTAGATGTCGCGTCGCTCGCTCTGCCGATAAGGGCCGTGGCTTCCGCCAAATGAAACTCCCTCGTCAAATTTGATACCAAGCCATTTGAAGGCTTCTATGATGTAATCCTCGGCTCCCGGCACGAAGCGGTGGCTGTCGGTGTCCTCAATGCGGAACACCAAGTCGCCTCCATGCTGACGGGCGAAGAGATAGTTGTACAAGGCTGTGCGCACGCCGCCAATGTGCAGCGGACCGGTAGGACTGGGCGCAAAACGCACCCTGACTTTTCTTTCTGTCATGGTGATGAAAATTATTTTTTGCAAAATTACTACATTTTTTCCTTTTTAACGTATTTTTTTATTATTTTCGCACGGTAAACGGCCAAGAATGGGCGGAGCCTTCTGCTGCCCGCACATGCGCCAGGCCATAGTCACCCAATATTGCATGATGCGTTTCGATTTTTATAAGGATACGAGTTATTTCTGGCGCAGGATGCTGACGCGCACGGCGTTGGTGCTCCTGACCGTCGTTTTGATCGTGTGGTTTCTCCCGCGCAAGGAGGGGCGTCAGTTTGTCTATGATGTTGATGAGCCCTGGCGCTATAGCGACATCATCGCGCAGTATGACTTCCCCATTTACAAGACCGACGAGACCTTGGCGCGCGAGAAAGACTCTGTCATGCGGCTCTTCGTGCCCTATTTCGATTATGATGACCAGGTGGAAGACCGGGTGGTGGAGAAGTTCAAGCAAGATTTCTCCACTGGGTTGCCGGGGCTGCCCGCTTCCTATACCCACATCTTGGAGGAACGGTTGCGCCACCTCTATCAGTCGGGCATCATGGAGACACCCCTCTTCAATACTGTACACCGCGACACCACGGGCACGGTGCGTGTGGTGTTTGGCAAGAATGTCGAGCAGGTGACGGTCAACGGCCTCTACTCGACCATGAGTGCCTATGAGCAGTTGCTGTCCGATGAGCGCATGGCTCCCGACCGCCAGACGTTGCAGCGCTTGAACCTGATAGAGTACATCGAGCCCAACCTCATCTATGACAAGGCCCGTTCGGAGACAGCCAAGAACGATCTCCTGGGTACCATTCCGCCGGCGCAGGGCATGGTGAAGGCCGGACAGAAGATCATCGGCACGGGCGAGATCGTCACCGAGGAGCGCTACCGCGAGTTGTCGTCGCTCGAGCGAGAGATGAACCGCCGGGGCACGAGCATGAAGCAAGTCAACCTCAACTTCATAGGCAATTCTCTCTATGTCCTCATGTTTGTCATCCTCTTCACGGTCTACCTGTCGCTTTTCCGCAAAGACTATTTCGACAAGTCACGCAACATACTGATGCTCTATGCGCTGATTACCATCTTCCCCATCCTGGTGTCGCTGATGATGCAGCACTCCTATTTCAATTTCAGCGTCTACGTGTTGCCGTTTGCCTTCACGCCCATCTTCGTGCGCGTGTTCCAGGACTCCCGCACGGCTTTCATCACCCATCTCGTGATGGTGTTCATCAGTGCCGCCGCCCTTCGCTACCAGTTCGACTTCATCGTCATCCAGGTGTTGGCCGGCCTCGTGGCCATCTATTCGCTGCGCGAGATGTCCTCGCGTGCCCAGGTGTTCAAGACGGCCTTGCTGGTGTTCCTGGCCACTTGCGTCACCCACTTCACCCTGCGGCTCATGCAGAGCGGCACCACGTTCAACCTTGATGCGAGCATGTATTCCCACTTCATGATCAATGGCGTGTTGCTCCTTTTGGCCTATCCGCTGATGTATGTGGTGGAGAAAGCGTTCGGCTTCACGTCCAACGTGACGCTGATCGAACTGTCCAACACCAACGGCCCCTTGCTCCGCCGTCTCAGCGAGGAAGCTCCCGGCACCTTCCAGCACTCCATCACGGTGAGCAACCTCGCCGCCGAGATAGCCAATCGCATTGGAGCCAACAGTACGCTCGTGCGCACGGGCGCCCTCTATCACGACATCGGCAAGATGATGAACCCTGCCTTTTTCACGGAGAACCAGCAGGCGGGCATCAGTCCGTATGACAACCTGACCGACAAGGAGAGTGCGCAGATCATTGTCGAGCATGTGGCCAATGGCGTGAAGCTGGCCGAGGAGAACAACCTGCCCGTCATCATCCGCGACTTCATCCTCACACACCATGGTCACGGCATGGCCAAATACTTCTACATCAAATATCAGAACGAGCACCCTGATGAGATTGTCGACAAGGAACCGTTCACTTATCCCGGCCCCAATCCCTACACGCGCGAACAGGCCATCCTCATGATGGCCGACAGTTGTGAGGCGGCCTCACATTCGCTCAAGGATTACACGGAGGAGAGCATCTCCCAGATGGTCAACAAGATCATCGACGGACAGGTGGAGGCTGGATTCTTCACGGAGGCCGCCATCACCTTCCGTGACATCAGTGAGGCCAAGAGTGTGCTCATCGATCGCCTGAAGGCTTTTTATCACACACGCATCACCTATCCTAAGTTGAAGCGGCCAAGTGAAACTCATTGATAGTGCTTTTGTGTGGAAATCAATGTGCTTGTCCCGCCCGCGAGAAAATGTGGGGAATAGGACGTAATCTACGCCAAAAGAAGCATGCTGCGGGGCAAAGCGGAAAACCAAAGAGCTCCCCATCAGCGTCATGGCTGATGGGGAGCTCTTTATGGTCGTGCCAACCTGTACGGTTGGCCTAAAGGAGTTCAATTACAGATTGGCGTTGTCCTCGTTCCACTTCTCCACGGGAGGAACGATACCGAGGTCGATGACCTCCTGGCGCATGTCGCAGAGGTGCTTGTATGACTTCTGCAGCTCGTCCATCTCCTCCTTGGTGCCGGTCGGGGTGGTGTAGTGCACGCCGGTCTTGTCGATTGTGGTGGGCAGAGCCATCATCACGTCCTTGATACCCAGCTCAGGCAGGTTGGCGTAGCAACCGGCGGGCAGGGTGAAAGGCTCGCCGCCCATGGCAGCCTCGATCATCTTCACGGCGTTGTAGGCAGGGCTCTGGAATGAGCTGCGGCCACGCAGCTTGATGATGTTTGAACCACCCTGTGTGGTCATGTGCTTGATCTCCTCCCAGCGCTCAGCTGACAGGCCCAGCTCCTGCAGAGGCTTGCCGTCAATCTTCACCTGTGAGGCGAAGACGGCCATCTGCTCGCCGTGGCCACCGTAGGTGTGTGCGCCGGTCACCTTGTCCTGCTGCACGCCGAACTCGTGGGCCAGGGCCTGCTGCAGACGAGTGGAGTCGAGAGCGGCCAGTGAGGTCAGCTGGTTGGGCTTCAGGCCACTGTGGATGAGGGCTGTCAGGGCCGTCACGTCAGCGGGGTTGAAGATCACGACCACGTGCTCCACGTCGGGGCAATATTTCTTAATGTTCTCACCGAAGTCAGCGGCAATCTTGCAGTTGCCCTTCAACAAGTCCTCACGAGTCATACCGGCCTTGCGGGGAGCACCACCTGAAGAGATGATGTACTTGGCGCCGGTGAAAGCCTTCTTGGCAGCCTCGGCCACCTTCTCGGGGTCGTTCATGTCCTCCACGGCGGGAGCGTAGTAGGTGAGGTTGGCACCAGGCACTGCGCACTGCTCCATCTCGTCGTACACACCGTGCACGCCCGGCTCATAGATGTCGTACAGGCAGATGTTGGGGGTCAGACCCAGCATCAATGCACTCTGAACCATGTTGGAACCAATCATACCGCCTGCACCGACGATAAGAAGCTTGTCATTTGTTAAATACTTCATAGCGAAATTATATTATTAAGATTGTAAGTTTATTCCATGCTTTGTGGGGCAAAGACCATGCCATGACGGCCAGCCTGTCGGCTCTTTTCTGCAAAGTTACTAAAAAAATGTATGTACCCTACATTTCTTGGGTTTTTAATTTGTTGTTTATTCTTAAAAAACGTATCTTTGTCATGTCTATTTGGCAAAAACAAACGAATTAATTCTTATCGATATGAAAGAGAACATAGCACAGCGTTTGGCCGGCTTGCGTGACTTGATGCGTCGCGAGAAGCTCGACGCATTTATCTTCCCCAGTACCGATCCTCACAACTCGGAGTATGTGCCCGACCGATGGAAGGGCCGTGAGTGGATCAGCGGTTTCAACGGCTCGGCCGGAACGGCTGTTGTCACGCTCCATTCGGCTGCCCTCTGGACAGACAGCCGCTACTTCCTCGCTGCCGAGGATCAGCTTTCCGGCACTGAGTTCCAACTGATGAAACTCAAGATAGAGGGCACGCCCACCATCAGCGAGTGGCTCGGCCAGCAGCTCCGCGACAGCGATGGTGCGCAGGTCGGTGTTGACGGCATGGTCAACTCCATGGCCCGTGTTGAGGCACTCATCAGCGACCTGCGCCATGAGGGAGGCATCACTGTCCGCACCAATCTCGATCCGTTGGCCTCGTTGTGGACCGACCGTCCCGCGATTCCTGCCGACAAGGTCAATGTGCAGCCTTTGCAGTTTGCCGGCGAGACCACGGCATCGAAGTTGTCGCGCATCCGCAAGGCCCTGCGCGCTGCGCATGCGGATGGCATGTTGGTTTCGGCTCTCGACGACATCGCTTGGACGCTCAATCTCCGCGGAACGGATGTCCACTGCAATCCTGTGTTCGTCTCCTACCTCCTCATCTCTTCGTCAGAGGCTACCCTTTATATTAATAAGGAGAAGTTGTCTTCCGAGGTCGAAGCCTATCTTTTGGAACAAGGCGTACGGACGGCCGCTTACGATGAAGTGAGACAGGGCATCCGCGAATATGCCGAATACAACATCCTGCTTGACCCCAACGAGACCAACTACACCCTGTCGCGACTGGTGCAGGTGCAGGAGGTTGTCCGTGCGACCAGTCCCATACCTGCCATGAAGGCCGTCAAGAACGAGGCGGAGATTCGTGG
The DNA here is from genome assembly GCA_002437285.1 of Prevotella sp. UBA6429. Taxonomy (GTDB): domain Bacteria; phylum Bacteroidota; class Bacteroidia; order Bacteroidales; family Bacteroidaceae; genus Prevotella. Next base: position 23,587 of record DJOV01000082.1, read on the forward strand.
CTACCGATCGGCCATGCTCAAGGATGGCATCGCCCTGGTGAAGTTCTTGCGCTGGCTGAAGCCGGCCGTTGAGGCTGGCGGACAGACGGAGGTGTCCATCGACCGGAAGCTCACGAGCTTGCGCGCCGAGCAGCCCCTGTTCCGCGACATCAGCTTCGACACCATTGCTGGCTATGGCGTCCATGGAGCCATCGTCCACTATGAGGCGTCGCCCGAGACTGATATCCCCTTGGAGCCCCGTGGCTTCCTGCTGCTCGACAGTGGCGCGCAGTATCAGGACGGCACGACCGACATCACGCGTACCATCGCCTTGGGGCCTGTGACCGACTATGAGAAACACATCTATACTCTCGTGCTCAAGGGGCACATCCAGTTGGAACTGTGCAAGTTCCCTTCGGGTGCCAGCGGCACGCAGATGGACATTCTCGCCCGTGAGGCCATGTGGCGCGAGGGACTCAACTATCTGCATGGCACAGGTCACGGCGTAGGTTCCTACCTCAATGTGCATGAGGGACCCCACCAGTTCCGCATGGAGTGGATGCCGGCGCCTTTTGTCGAGCACATGACCGTTACCGACGAACCGGGCATTTATCTGCCGGGCCGTTTCGGTGTGCGCACTGAGAATACGCTCATCATCACCCATTACAAGGATACGGAGTTTGGCCGGTTCCTCCAGTTTGAGCCATTGACCCTTTGTCCCATCGACACCACGCCCATCCTCAAGGATGAACTGCTCGATGAGGAGGTCGCCTGGTTGAACGATTATCACCAGCATGTCTATGATATGCTTGCGCCCCATCTCGAAGGGGCCGACCTTGAATGGCTCCGTGATGCCACACAGCCCATCTGATTTTGTAAAAGTCAGCCTATAGCCCGCCATCCCCAGCGTCATGCCCTTTTAGAGGGGGCGTCCGCCACGCCTGGAATGGCGGGCTTTTGCTTTTTCGGTGGTATGCTCTTTTTAGTCAAAATTGATTTTGTCTTGACAATACTGAAAAACAGGCACCTCCCGATTCCCCTTCTGGAGAAAAATAAGACTCTTCCGGAATTGGCGTGACGAGACCCATGGTTGTAATGTAAACCCATATAAACCCCAGCCCTTGAGGTGTAAAGCCCTATCGGGCTGGTGCCCCATGCGAGCCTTCGCGTCTTTTGAGCCGAGCTCACGACACGAAGGTTCGCCTGTCTCCCCACGGCTGTCGCCGCCTTTCCCCCTTCAAGGGCTGACTTTAAACCCAGTTAAACCGCTCACGCCATTCATCCATCCCTGTCCACGGAGTGTGAACTGCGCGCCCTGCGAGACATGCGTGAGCGGTTTCATCAGTTTACACTCCTGCTGCGTGAGCGGTTTCTTTCGGTTTATGGCCAGGGGTGCGGGAAGGCGGTGACAACCGCCATGCTACTGTTTGCGGCATGGGCCGAGAGCTTGCTCACAAAGCCAAGAACGCAAACAGCAGCATGAGCCCGTCAGGGCTTCCAGCACCCCTGGGGTTTATATCGGTTTACATTCAAGGCGCACACCATTGAATAAAGCGGACAATGTATATAAAAAAACAGGCGTTGTTTTCAACTTCGAAATCTTTTGGCCGAAATACGCGAATTTTCG
>DJOV01000111.1 GCA_002437285.1 Prevotella sp. UBA6429
GTTTTTTTATATACATTGTCCGATTTCTTCAAAGTGCGCCTGTTTCGACTGCTTGGACAAGCATGACGACTCACACCAAGGTGCCATCTTTCGCGATGCCCATCAAGGCTCTCACGATACGCAATTTCAAGCATATTTTGTTAAAAGATACTTAATGTAGAGCCTACTTTTCGCCTAAAAATACTATCAGTTTGTAACTGATAATATCTTGTTGTTATCTGTTGATTTATGCAAGAAATGAATAATATATTAGCAATATTGGACAACTATCTCCATGACAATCCCGATGAGATTGCCATGGAGATAGCCCACGACTTCAGAAGGCGAAGGATAGAGAAGAATCTGACACGTGAGCAAGTGGCGGATAAGTCGGGTGTGGCTGTAAGTACCATCACTCGTTTTGAGCAGAAAGGTTTGATTTCGCTCAAAAACCTGATAGGCATCGCCATGACTTTGGAATATACGTCTGAGATCAAGAATATCTTCTCACAACCTAAGTATTCTACCATGGAAGAACTGCGACAGATCAATCGGAATGCCAACAAGGAAAAAGCGTATAGACCATGAAACGAATAGAATCTTTAGTTGTGAAATACCATCAGCAGGTGGTGGGTACCCTGTCTTTGAACATTGATGGCAAAACATAACCCCTACTGGGCTTGACGGACGACAAAAACAAGAAAAATGGGCCTTGATTAAAAAAAATGCTCCAAAAGTTTGGAGGTTTCAAGGAAAGTCGCTACCTTTGCACTCGCAATTCAGAAATGAATTACTTACTGCTTCAGTAGCTCAGTTGGTTAGAGCACCTGACTGTTAATCAGGGGGTCGTTGGTTCAAGCCCATCCTGGAGCGCAAATTAAGGAGTTAGAGACCGTAAGGCTTTAGCTCCTTTTTTGTATTTTGTAGCTCCGCATGTTCTTTTCTTGTCCTTGAGCCAATCATTGGCAGGATTGCCTACGTCCCCAATAGAAAAAGAGCTGGACTCCATGTGAAGGAGACCAGCCCCGTGTCATCTGATCATTATCTTTTTACCATTGCTTATGAAAATTCCTTTTGGTAGCAGCTTTCCCGGCACCATTCTTCGGCCCTGTAGGTCGTAGATGGGGGCTTGGTGACCTTCGCCTGGCGAGCATTGTATTTCGCTTATTGCCATGGCTTCGGCCTCTTGCCGGGCTTTCTCCTCAGCGACATGGTCGAGATAGTCGGTGGTGAACATCTTGGCTTCAGCCTTGTCGGGATATTGCCGAGAGTCGAAGCATACGCTGAACGACTGCATGAGGTTGTCGGCTTTCTTTGCCAGGTAGATGGGCGTGTTGGCGAATGGGGCTGAGCCCGATATAGTGAGGCACACTTGACCATCAACGTTCTCTATCTTATAAGTGCCGTCTGCTTGCAGCCAAAATGTCCAAAGTTGCTTGTTGCTGGCATCGGCCGCACTGAGACGCAACGAGCCATATATTGACGTGAGGTATCGGCCTGTCGTCTTGTCCATCAGCCTGTAAGTGCGTGGGCGGTCGGTGGCTGTAATGATGAAATGCGTGTTTGATGCCTCATTGTCATCATCAATGACGAAAGAGTTGGCTGGTCTCGACATGAAACGATTGGAACGTTTCTCCAGGAGCAACACCTCGTTGCCATCTTTCACCACGCATCCGGCGTGGGCGTTGATGGCTTTCCCACTGGTGTCATACCAGGTCTGTCCAGGTTTGAAACTTGTTTGTTGGGCTTTGGAGGTGTTATGGGTGCCCATTAGCATGAACATCATGAACAGGTAGGAAGAGAGTCTCATGTCTGTAAGTTTTTTAGAGTTTTGCGCACGTTGCCTCCTAAAGGTTGAAGCCATTGGCAAGCGATGGCCGAATGGCTGTTGGAGACAGTGCAAAGATATGTCATTTGCCACAAGGAATGACGTGAAAATATTTCTTTTGGGTGGAATTATGCTTATTCGTTGCAGAATGAATGATATCTGTGCATATTTGGCCGAATAAGTACCCTTTCGCCATGATGCGACCATCCCCGCCAAGTCCTCATTTTGTCGCCGAAGGCAAGGTGATGAGGGCAGGGCGGGGATGGAAAGAGAGATAATGGGGAGGCCTGTGGTGACGTCAGAGCATGATGCCGAATGATAGGCTATGGAACTTGGGCCCGTAGTCGGTGTCGAGCACCTCGCAGGGGTTGTACTTCACGTAGAAGTTCACGAGTGGGGTGATGACTGTCGCCATGAGGTCCACGGTAGCTGTGTTATGGTGCAGGTCCTTGGCGGTCTGCTTATACTTCTTGCCGTCGAGGCGGTAGCGCGTCTTGATGCTCGAGTGGGAGTTGCAGTCGATGATCGCTCCAAGCGAGAAGCCCCAGTCGCGCTTCTCGTAGGTGTACATGATGGGGAAGATGAGGCCAAAGGTCTTGATGCGCGAGAACTTCGGATCAACAGCGTCGCCAAGCGGTTCCACCGTTGTCGAGCCATTGTCTGCCTTGACAAACTGGCGGCGTGAGGTCATGCGATAGTTTTTCCACTCCACGCCGAAGCCCACGGAGAAGCGGTGGCCGTTGCGCCAGGGATGGACGCCCCAGTCGATGTAGGAGCCGATGTTGGCACCGCTTGAGAGGTTGGTCTTCACCACGTCGTTGTTGCCCGTGGCACCGTTGAAACCGATGAAGAAGTGGAATTCGGAGTCGTAGCGAGGCTGGCGGCGGGGCTTGTTGAGCTTGCCGGCGATGCTGAAGTTGAAGAGGCTGCCGACCGATGAGCTCTCGTAGTTGCCGTCGGTGTTGCGCAGGGTGGCCTCGTAGTGGTAGTCGGGGCGGTTCTCGGTGCCCTTCACATCCACGTGGAGGAGCGAGTCGTTGCTGACGATGGTCACCTGTTGTGCCTTGCTCACGGTTACGGTGTCGCCCGGCTCGGCGGCTTGTGCGATGGTTGCGACCGTCATGGCCGCCATGAGAATCAGTTTTTTCATGATTATTTGGTGTTTATTTGTTGATCAGTTTGTTGAGTTCGCTGAGGCTCTTCACCGGTCCCTCCATGTAGATAACGGTGATGGCATACTGGTTGTTGGCCTCCTTGGTGCAGACCAAGCTCACGTATCGGTTGTTGTCGCCTTGCTGCTTGAGCTTGAAGGCGATGGACGTGCGCTTCTCCGAGCGTTTTTGCACCGACGAGGTGTGCTTGTCGGCGCGCATGTCTTGCTCCACGGCCTCGATGCACTGGCTGCGCTCCCGGCGGTTGGCCACGAAGCGAGCGCTGCGGTAGTAGTTGAGCCCGTACTTGCTGAGGGCCCGTCCCTTGACCTTGGTCACCACCATGCGCTCCATCGGCACCACTTTGCCGTTGAAGACCTGGCTCACCTTCAGGTTGGCCGACTGTGCGCTGACGGCAGTCACCACCATCATCAGCAGCATGGAAAGGATGAATCTTGGTTTCATGTCATATAGGATTATTAATATTGTGCAAATGCGTCTTTCAGTTCGGCACCCACGTTGGGCGCGCTGCTTTGGGCATCGTCGAGGGTGCGGTCGACCTCGTGCATCACCGCCTCGCGGTTGGTCAGGCGTTGTCCGTAGGCCATCATCTCATAGTCGGTGCTGTTGGCCTGAGAGAACCACACGGCCGCCACGATGCCTGCCGTGGCCACCACGGCCGCCGCAATGGCCACCTTCCGCCAGTGCCGCCGTGGCTTGATGCTGACCACTTGGGCCACAGGCGCGGGCTCGCAGCCTTGGAGCTGGCACATGTCGAGAAACATCTGCTTGAGCGGCGTGAGCTCGGCGCTGACATGGCCTGACGTGAAGTAGGCGTAGAGCTCCTGCTCCTCGCGGAGCGTCGTGGCTCCCTCGAAGTACCGGTCGACCAGTTGTTTTGCTTTGTTCTCGTTCATATCTCGTTTTGTTGAAATCGTTTTAAGTATCTGTCCCTGACTGCCATGCGCGCCCGGCTGAGCGCTTTTCTGACGGCCGCCTCGCTCATGCCCAATGTGTGGGCGATGTCGCTCATTTCCCTTCCTTCGATGTGGCGCAGGCGGAGCACCGTCTGCTGCACCAAGGGCAGCTCGGTCACGATGTCCATCATGCGTTCCACGGCCTCGTGGCGCTGGGTGGTGTCGTCGGTCTCGTCGGCCTTGCCCAGGATTGTCACGTCCTCGGTGTGTGGCGTGCGGCGGAGATAATCGAGGCAGAGGTTGCGGGTGACGACCTTGGCCAGCGGTGCCATGGGACTGCGCAGGTCGCTGCACATGTCCCACAGGCGCACCAGGCAGTCCTGCACGATATCTTCGGCCACGTCGTTGCGCCGCACATATTGCAGGGCTTCGCTGAGCAGGCTGGGGCGCAGGTTGGCCGCTTCGTTTTGGTATTCTTCGGTCGTCATTTCTTGTTCTTGTTCGATTGTATTACGCAAAGGTAGCGGGTTTGTGACATGGAGAAAGCACTTTTTTATTTTTTTTTCTACACATCATTCACATATTTCCCATATTGAACATGAGACGTTCCATAGGTTGTTCTTTCAAATGGCGATGTATGCTCGTGAGTGCAAAAGGAAAAACGAAATTTTGCCTATATTGAGCGTGCTCGTCTTTATTTTTTTCAGGTAAGGTTTTACGAACGTTATTTGAATTTAGCTTTGTCGAAATCATATTGATTTCGGCTTTGTACATTTTCCTATTGGCTTTAGGAATAAAGATGTTCTTGCAAAAAAATATAAACTTAGGGAAAAAATCTCAAAGGGTGGGACGCTCCATTGAAGGAATGTCCCACCCTTTGCGTTGTGATGTGGGCTTGATGCCCGGGCTTACATGTTGCTACAACCCTGTGAGGCCTCGCGCTCCACCTTCTCGTCGGCCTTCACCTGGCGTGCCTTGTAGCCGAACTTCTCGAAGGCTTTCTGCAACTTGTCGGCAGAGGTCTTGTCGGCGTCATACTTCACCGTGACCTTCTGCTGCTCCACGCTGGTGTCGATACGCTTCACACCCTTCTCGTAGCGCAGGTTGCCCTTGATCTTCTTCTCGCAACCAGCGCAATGCATCTGCGGCTGGGTGGTGAAGATGACGGTCTTGATGTCTTTCGCTTGTGCTGCCACGCCCATCAGGGCAACGGCCAGCGTCATGATAACTTTTCTCATAATCTGTGTCCTATGTTAATCCTTATACCGATATATCCCGTGATGCCCGTGATGGGGGCGTAAACCAGGGTGGGCTCAAAGGTGTCGGCCCAGGGGTTGGAGGCTCCCAGGATGGGGTGCTTCTGCTTGCGGTTGGTGAGGTTCTCGCCGCCGATGAAGAGCGAGAAGTGGCGGAAGTGGCGGGTGACCTGTGCCGTGAGGTTCTCGTAGGCCCTGAAGCGGGTGGGACTTGTGGTCGTTCCCTCGGCCAGGGCATATGTCTTGGGCAGGCGCCCGCCGCCGTTGAGGGCAAAGGTGGCATCGAGTTGCCACAGCTCCAGCGGGTCGCGGTAGGAGGCACTCAATAGAGCCTTGTAGCGACTCTGCAATGGCTTCCACAGTCGTTTGCCGCTATAGGTCGACTTTACCAGGTTGTAACGGTAAGCCGCCGTCACGTCGAGCCCCCGAGCCACGGGATAGGAAGCGTCCACCTGGACGGTGTGCGAATAGCTGCGCCCGTCGAGGTTGGCCAGGTGCAAGGTGTATGGCGAGCTGTCGTAGTCGATAACGAGTTGGCGGTCGAAATTAGTATAGTAATACTCCGCATTTATTTTCAGCGTGTTGCCAGCCACGGGCACATAGAACGCCAGGTTGGTGCCGTAGTTCCAAGCCGCCTCCTGCTGTGGCTTGTCCACGACGATTTGCCGTCCGCTTGCCAGCAGGTAGTTGTTTTCGGCCAGCGCATGTGGCGAGCGGTAGCCCTTGCCTGCGCTTAGGCGGAGCGTGAAGATGTCGTTGACCTGCCACTTCAGGTGGAAGCGTGGCGTGACGAACGTGCCGTATAGGTTGCTGTGGTCCACGCGCAAGCCAGCCATGGCGATGAGGCGGTTGCCGTGGTTGAAGGTGTATTGGGCGTAGCCTCCGGGTGTGGTCTCGCTTGAGATGGCTTGTGCGGGCTTGCTGGTTAGCGTGTAGTCCTCGTGCAGGTAGTCATAGTTGATGCTCAGGCCAGCCGACAGGTTATGGTCTTTCCCGATGCCCGTCTCGTACATCAGTTGGGCGTTGGCGTTCTTCTCGTTCACACCGTAGGTGCGCTTGCCATAGGTAGCGTCTTGTCTGTGCATCGACACGCGTCCCATGAGCGCCAGGTTTCCGCCGTGGGCCGCGTCGGTGATGAGCGCATGCTTCATGTAGGCGCCATAGTGATGGTTCTCCACTCCTATGCGATACAAGTCCATGCAGTCCGCCGAGTGGGCGTGCCCCTCGACTTGTCCACCCGTCCGTTTCTCGCTGATCATTTCCAGTCCACCGTGGAACAGGTAGTTGCCGGCCTTGGCATACCAGCGGTTCTGCAGGTTGTACTGCCTGACGTTGGGGTCGTCCTGAAAACCGTCGCCGTTGCCGTCATGGTGGCTCCAGTTGTTTTCGAAGTGGCCCAGCAGTTCGGTGCTGGCGTTCTGGTTCCCGCCGATGTGGAAGTTGGCGTCGGCGTCAGCCACAAGGCGTGTCATCGTGTTGCCATACACGCTGAAGTCGGCTCCCGTTTCTTCCTCCGGCTTGAGGTATTCCACGTTGATCTGTCCGGTCATGGCCTCATAACCGTTCTTCACCGACGAGTTGCCCTTTGACACCTGGATGCTCTTCATCCAGTTGCCGGGTATGTAGCTGAGCTGGTAGGGGAGGGCTGCGCCCCGGTAGGCCGGTTGCGTCTCGGTGAGCAGCTGCACGTAGGTGCCGCTCAGGCCGAGGAGCTTGATCTGCTGGGCACCCGTGGTGGCATCGCTGTAGTTCACGTCCACGCTGGGATTGGTGACGAAGCTCTCGCCCAAGTTGCAGCAGGCAGCCTTGAACAGTTCGTCGCGGCCGATGTAAAGTGAGTTTTGCGCTCCCGCCAGGCGACGTGTGGTCATCTTTCCCTTGTTCACCACCACCTCGTGCAGCTGGGTGGTGTGCCCCAAGGTGTCAGTGGGCTGTGTGGCGGGTGCCTGCGCCAAGGCGTAGGCGGGTGCCAGCAGGCAGATGGCTGTGGCGTGTAGCTTTTGCTTGTGGTGTGTCATGATGTCTCGATGTCCTTTGTGTTTGTGGTTGCAAAGTTACGGACAAAAAGCGTCGGTCGTGTTATAATATCTTGGATTTTGTTTATGAATGCGTCACGCAATGTGCCGTCAGTTTCTGCGAAGCGGCACCTTCGCTGCCCGTCCGGGGTTGCGCAGGTGCCGCTTTTTCGTAGTCAGGAAAGGGATTGTCGGGTTAGTATGCCTGTTCGTGCACGCCCTTCACGGCGCGCCCGCTGGGGTCGTTCAGGTTCTTGAACGAGGCGTCCCATGCCAGCGCCTCGGCAGTGGAGCACGCCACGCTGGGCACGCTGGGCACCGACCGCGCGGCGGAGTCGCTGGGGAAGTGCTCGGCGAAGATGGAGCGGTAACAGTACTCCTCCTTGTTCTGAGGCGGATTGATGGGGAAGCGCTCGGCCGCGTGCGCCATCTCCTCGTCGCTGACGCTGCTGGCCGCAATCTGCTTCAGTGTGTCAATCCACGAGTAGCCCACGCCGTCGGAGAATTGCTCCTTTTGTCGCCAAGCCACCTCCTCGGGCAACAGGTCGGCAAAGGCGTCGCGCACGATCTTCTTCTCGATGGTCTTGCCCGGGCACAACTTGTAGGAAGGATTGAGGCTCATCGCCACATCCAGGAACTCGCGGTCGAGGAAGGGCACGCGCCCCTCGACACCCCAAGCCGACAGGCTCTTGTTGGCGCGTAGGCAGTCGTAGAGGTAGAGCTTGGAGAGTTTGCGCAATGTTTCCTTGTGGAACTCGGTGGCGTTGGGCGCGCGGTGGAAGTAGAGATAGCCTCCGAAGATCTCGTCGGCACCCTCTCCCGAGAGCACCATCTTGATGCCCATCGACTTGATGACGCGCGCCAACAGGTACATCGGGGTGGAGGCGCGCACGGTGGTCACGTCGTAGGTCTCGATGAAATAGATGACATCGCGGATGGCGTCGAGGCCTTCCTGTATGGTGTAGTTGATCTCGTGGTGCACGGTGCCTATGTGGTCGGCCACCAGCCGCGCCTTGGCCAGGTCGGGCGCGCCCTTGAGGCCCACGGCAAACGAGTGGAGGCGTGGCCAGTAGGCTTCGGTCTCGCCACCGTTCTCGATGCGCTTGTCCGAATACTTCTCGGCGATGGCTGAGATGACACTGGAGTCGAGGCCGCCTGAGAGCAGCACGCCATAGGGCACGTCGCTCATGAGCTGTCGTTTCACGGCACCCATCAGACTCTCGCGCACGGCCCTCACGCTGTCCTCATAGCTCAGTTCCGACACGGGCTTCCCCTCGAAGCAGACATCCTTGAAACCCTCGGCTCCGCCCTCGCCCGTGAGGCTGTAGTAAGGCTTCATGCCCGGGTCCTTGCTCCAATAGTAGTGGCCGGGCAGGAAGGGCTCATAGCGGTCACACTGGCCTTCGAGCGCTTTCAGCTCCGATGCCACGTAGACGGTGCCGTCATGATCGTATCCTATATATAAAGGTATGACGCCTATGGGGTCGCGTGCGATGAGAAACGAGTCGTCCTCGCGGTTGTAGAGGGCGAAGGCGAAGATGCCCGAGAGGCGGTTGAGCCCCTCCACGATGTGGCCTTGGCGCATCAGCGGCAGAATGACCTCGCAGTCGGAGCCCGTCTGGAAAGCATAATCGCCAAACTCCGCGCGCAGGGCTTGATGGTTGTAAATCTCGCCATTGACGGCCAGCACCAGCTTCTTGTCGGGCGAGAACAGCGGCTGTCGGCCCGACTCCGGGTCCACGATGCTGAGGCGCTCGTGACAAAGGATGGCCGAGCCACCCGTGTAGATGCCGCTCCAGTCAGGGCCGCGGTGCCTGATCTTTTGACTCATTCGCAATGCTTTCTGTCTCAACCGAGGAGTCTGCTCCTGGATGTTGAAGATACCTACTATTCCACACATGGTTGCTAAAGTTGTGAGTTAAAGTTTTATATTTCTTTCCTTTTGATAAGTTTCAAACGCAAAATTACGACATTTTGTTATTAATTAATGATAAATAAAATCTTTTTGAAAGAACGATTTTTCATAAATTGACTAATTGTAAGGTGTAGACTGCCGAAACCTTTCAATTTGCTATAATATTAACATGTATCGCTTTCAAATTGATATTCTAATTAAAATAGAAGGTAGAAAATAGTGGGGGATTGGTGATTATCATAACTTTTTGTTTTATCTTTGCAGCGGATTTCAGACAAAAGGTTGATTGAAACGTTAAAAATTGACGCAAAATGACACAGTTAGTCCATTTCACTAAGATGCACGGCGCGGGTAACGACTACATTTATGTCGACACCACGCGATATGATGTGCCAGACCCCGCAGCGGCCTCCATCGCTTGGAGCCGTCCCCACACGGGCATCGGAAGCGACGGACTGGTCTTGATCGGCCGACCTCACAACAACACACAAGCAGATTTCACGATGCGCATCTTCAACGCCGACGGTTCGGAGGCCATGATGTGCGGCAACGCCAGCCGGTGCATTGGCAAGTACCTTTATGAGAAAGGTATCTGCCACCAGCCCGTCATCAGGTTGCAGACGCTCTCCGGTGTGAAGACACTGGAGCTGCACCTGACGGCCGACGACAAGGTGGAGAGCGTCACCGTGGACATGCTGGAGCCTCGCTTTGAGCAGCCTGAGCAGTACACGGGAGGCACCGTGGACCTGCCCGCGTCGCTCCGCGGACACGTTCGCCAGGCGGCGTTTGTGTCGATGGGCAATCCCCACTACGTGATATTTGTGGACAGAATGGAAGGAATAGACGTTGCCCAGACAGGACGGTTGTTGGAGAGGGACCAGGTCTTCCCCGAGCGGTGCAACATCGAGTTTGCGCAACTCGTGGGTGAAGACCAAATCCGCACGCGCGTCTGGGAACGGGGCAGCGGCATCACAATGGCCTGTGGCACGGGTGCCTGCGCTACGGGTGCGGCCGCCGCACATCTCGGACTGGCCTCGCGCCACACCTCCGTCATCATGGATGGCGGCACGCTCGACATCCGGTGGTCGGCCGATGATGGCCACATCTACATGACCGGACCGGCCGCCTTTGCCTTTGAGGGCGACATTGCCTTGCCCGAAAAGTGAACGGCCGCCTGTCAAGGCCGATGCTGCAATGCTGCTGGGAGTGAGCGCCCGGCGGAATACATAGGGGTAACCCGCAAAAAAACTTAAAACAACATAAAAGAACGCACAGATATGGCATTAATCAACGAACATTTCCTGAAGCTGCAGAAGAACTATCTCTTCGCTGACATAGCCAAGAAAGTGAATGCCTTCAAGGCCACCCATCCGAAGGCCAAGGTCATCAGCCTCGGCATCGGCGACGTGACGCAACCGCTCTGCCCGGCCGTCATCGAGGCCATGCACAAGGCTGTCGACGACATGGCTCAGAAGGAGACCTTCCACGGCTATGGGCCCGAGCAGGGATACTTGTGGCTTCGAGAGGCTATCGTAAAGAACGACTTCCTGCCAAGGGGCGTGCATCTTGACCCCGATGAGATTTTTGTCAACGACGGAGCCAAGAGTGACACGGGCAACATTGGCGAGCTGGTGCGCTGGGACAACTCCATGGCGGTCACCGACCCCATCTATCCCGTCTATGTCGACTCCAACGTGATGAACGGCCGTGCGGGCTATTTCGAAAACGGACATTGGAGCAATGTCACCTACATGCCCTGCACGGAGAACAATGGTTTTGTGCCTGTCATCCCCGATCACAGGGTGGACATGATCTACCTGTGCTATCCCAACAACCCCACGGGAATGGTCATCACCCGTGAGGAACTGCGCAAGTGGGTCAACTATGCCATCCACAACGACTCCATCATCTTCTACGATGCAGCCTACGAGGCTTACATCCGCGATGAGAACATACCCCACACCATCTATGAGATTCGTGGCGCCCGCAAGGTGGCCATCGAGTTCCATAGCTACTCGAAGACGGCAGGCTTCACGGGCGTGCGTTGTGGTTACACCGTTGTCCCCAAGGAACTGACCGCCGCCACCATGGATGGCGAGCGACATCCGGTCAACCCCTTATGGCTGCGCCGCCAGTCGACCAAGTTCAATGGCACCAGCTACATCTCGCAACGCGCCGCCGAGGCCATCTACACCCCCGAAGGCAAGCGGCAGACGCAGGAGACCATCGACTACTACATGGAGAACGCCCGCATCATGCACGAGGCCTTGGGCAAGTTGGGCTTTAAGGTCTATGGCGGCACCGATGCTCCTTACCTCTGGGTGAAGACGCCAGGCGACAAGCCCTCTTGGCAGTTCTTCGAGGAGCTGCTCTATGGGGCACAGATCGTCTGCACGCCAGGCGTGGGCTTCGGACCGTCGGGCGAGGGCTTTATCCGTCTCACCAGCTTTGGCGACCGCGCCGACTGCATCGAGGCCATGGAGCGCATCCGCCAATGGATGAACAAATAACAAAGAAAAACAAACAAACAAGCAAAAGAAATATTTAACAGTATGGAAAACCTAAGATTTCAGGCAGTTGCAGATGCTTCCAAGAAGAAGCCAATGTCGGTGATGACTCCTGTTGAGAGACCGTCGGAGTACTTCGCCAAGAAAGTGTTTAACCGCCAGAAGATGTACAAGTATCTTCCCGCCGATGTCTATACCAAGCTCATCGACGTGATCGACAATGGCGCACAGCTCGACCGCAGCATTGCCGATGAGGTGGCCAAGGGCATGAAGCAGTGGGCCGACGAGAATGGCGTGACCCATTACACCCACTGGTTCCAGCCGCTGACAGAGGGTACGGCCGAGAAGCACGACTCCTTCATCGAGCATGACGGCAAGGGTGGCATGATCGAGGAATTCTCCGGCAAGTTGCTTGTGCAGCAGGAACCCGACGCTTCCAGCTTCCCATCGGGTGGCATCCGCTCCACCTTCGAGGCTCGCGGCTACTCCGCTTGGGACCCCACGTCGCCAGTGTTCATCATCGATGACACGCTCTGCATCCCCACAATCTTCATTTCCTACACGGGAGAGGCGCTCGACTACAAAGCCCCGTTGCTCCGCGCCCTCCATGCCGTCAATGTGGCTGCCACAGACGTGTGCCACTATTTCTATCCCGACGTGAAGAAGGTCATCAGCAACCTGGGTTGGGAGCAGGAGTATTTCCTCGTCGACGAGGATCTCTACGCCGCCCGTCCTGACCTCATCCTCACCGGCCGCACGCTGATGGGACACGAGAGCGCCAAGAACCAGCAGATGGACGACCACTACTTCGGCACCATCCCTGAGCGCGTGGCCGCCTTCATGAAGGACCTTGAGATCCAGGCCCTTGAATTGGGCATCCCTGTGAAGACCCGTCACAACGAGGTGGCCCCCAACCAGTTTGAGTGCGCCCCGATCTTCGAGGAGACCAATCTCGCCGTGGACCACAACATGTTGCTCATGAGCTTGATGAAGCGCGTGGCCCACAAGCACGGCTTCGAGGTGCTGCTTCACGAGAAGCCCTTCGACGGCATCAACGGTTCGGGCAAGCACAACAACTGGTCACTCTCTACCGACACGGGCATCCTGCTCCATGGCACCGGCAAGACGCGTGAGGACAACCTGCGCTTCGTGGTGTTCATCGTGGAGACGCTCATGGGTGTCTACCGCCACAACGGCCTGCTCAAGGCTTCGATCATGGATGCCGGCAACGCCCATCGCCTGGGCGCCAACGAGGCACCTCCCGCCATCATCTCCTCCTTCCTGGGCCGCAGCGTCAGCGATGTGCTGGAGCACATCATGAAGGCCGACAAGGATGCCCTCGTCATCAAGGGCAAGGAGGGTGTGCAGATCGACATCCCCGAGATTCCTGATATCATGCGCGACAACACCGACCGCAACCGTACCAGCCCATTCGCCTTCACCGGCAACCGCTTTGAGTTCCGCGCCGTGGGGTCTAGCGCCAACTGCGCCAGCGCACAGATCGTGCTCAACACCGCCGTGGCAGAGGCCCTCACCGACTTCAAGGCTCGCGTGGACAAGCTCATCGCCAAGGGTGAGGATAAGTTTGCGGCTATCCTCAGCGTGGTGCGCGACGACATCAAGACTTGCGCGCCCATCCACTTCGACGGCAACGGCTATTCTGACGAGTGGGTCGAAGAGGCTGCCAAGCGCGGTCTTGACACCGAGAAGTCGGCTCCGGTCATCTTCGACCGTTACCTCGACCCGGAGACCATCCAGATGTTTGAGTCGACAGGTGTGATGAAGAAGAACGAGCTCGAGGCACGCAACGAGGTGAAATGGGAAACCTACACCAAGAAGATTCAGATCGAGGCGCGTGTGCTGGGCGACCTCTCGCTCAACCACATCATCCCTGTGGCTACCCACTACCAGTCGATGATGGCCAAGGACGTGCAGAACCTCATGGCCATCTATGGTGCCGAGAAGGGCAAGAAACTCTCTGAGCGCATCATGAACATCATCGAGCAGATCTCCGAGCGTACCGCCACTATCGAGAAGAACGTGGAGGACATGGTCAACGCCCGCAAGGTGGCCAACAAGATCCAGGACGAGCGTGAGAAGGCCATCGCCTACCACGACAGCGTGGAGACGTTCTTCCAGCCCATCCGTTATCAGATCGACAAGCTCGAACTGGTGGTGGCCGATGAGCTCTGGATGCTTCCGAAGTATCGCGAGTTGCTCTTCATTCGATAAGCGACTGCGACAAAATCAGAAATTGTGTATTTCTAAATAGGCAATCTATTTCTTTTATTGGTTGTTTAAGTTTACAGGGTGGGCTTGCCGTGAGGCAGACCCACCCTTTTTGTTATTAGGCGCTTGCTCGTTTGTGCCAGACGAAGTGGGGTGGAGCAACACCGACGTGGACAGTGACTTGAAATTCAAAAACAATTTGAATTTGCGAACTGAAAATGTGGGACAAACTACTTATCGAAAAATGTCATCTGCTCCGACGGGGCAAGTTTTGTGGGGAAATACGCAAATTTTGACGGTGTTTTATAAGTCGTTGAAAATCATGTGCTTGTAAAAATATACCCCAGTTCGGGATAA
>DJOV01000107.1 GCA_002437285.1 Prevotella sp. UBA6429
TTTCTTATCCCGAACTGGGGTCTTGATTTGACACATCTGGGCACAATGGCTCCTTGCAGGTGATCATCAACCGATGTGTCAAACCAAAGCATTTTGTCAAAATAATAAGAAAAGCCAAGGCTCCATATGTGTTTTGTTGGCCCAAGGATGGGGCGCGCCCCTCCTGAGCCAGAAAGACTGTCACGTCACCCTCTCTTCATTCGCATGTTGAGCTGGAAGAGGCTGGGCAGCAGGATGCAGAGCGAGAAGCCCAAGCCCATCCACATCGTTTGGCTGTTGCCGTGGAAGAGGTCGATGAGCTTGCCGTCGCCCAGTTGGGGCATGAGTTTGAACAAGGCATAGGCCACGGTGTTGTTGACCCAATGGAAGAGCAGGCCGGGAATGATGGATCCCGTGCGATAGTACATCCAGCCCAGCAGCAGGCCGATGGGCAAGGCGTGCGCAAACTGTGCCATGTTCATGTGGACGGCACCGAAGAGCACGGCCGAGATGAGGATGGGCCACCAGTGGGCCTTGGCCGGGAACAGCTTCAGCAGTGAGCGCAGCACGGCCCCGCGAAACACCATCTCCTCAGCCACGGGACCGAGGATGCCGATGGCCAGGTAGCCCAGCGGCTCCCTCATGACGCTCTCGAAGAGCTGTGTGGTGGAGTCGGGCATGGAGATTTGCATCTGCTCCACGATCCACTCAGAAGGCAGGATGGTGCCCAGGGCCAGTGTGGCCACCCACGCCAGTGTGGTCCAGGGATGGGAAGCGAGCCACACACGCGACACGGGCGACCAGCGCAGGCGGGCGAAGAGCAACAGCGTCAGCAGGCTGCTCAGCGCCATGTAGGCCACGGTCATCTGGGGAGTCATGTGCAGGACTCCCTTCATGAGGGCCTGTCCGATGGCGGGCCAGGATTGTCCGTCATGCCACATGCCAATGGCACCGAAGCCCAAGCCCAAAACGGTCTGGATGAGAAAGAAAACGATAATATAAGATATAATGTTGAATGTCGTGTGAAGGGTCTTATTCATGTTCTGTGTGTTTTGACAATTGTTGTTCCACCTGTTTTTCATCTTCCTTGAGCTGTTCCACGAGCTCGGTGACGTTGGCAAACTTGCGCTCCTCGCGGATGCGGCTCACAAACGACACTTGCAGCACGCGCCCGTAGATGTCCTCGTCGAAGTGGAAGATGTAAGCCTCCAATGTCTGCTCATGGCCGCCGAAGGTGGGGCGCGTGCCGATGTTCATCATGGCGGGGCGGAAAGCCATGCTGTGCTCCAGCCGCACCTTCACGGCGTAGACACCGCCTGCGGGGATGAGTTGGCCGAAGCTGGAGGTGTCGAGGTTGGCCGTGGGGAAGCCCAGGCGCCGACCCTCCTTGTGACCGTCGACCACCGTGCCGGCGATGGTGTAGTCGTAGCCCAGGCAACGGTTGGCCAGTTCGATCTCGCCTTCCTTCACCAGGGCGCGCACCACCGATGAACTGATGTTGACGCCGCCCATCACAAACGCCGCGTTGTGGATGACCTCGATGCCCAGCTCGTGGCCGTAGCGCACGTAGTCGTCGAAGCCCTCCGTGCGGTTGTGCCCGAAGCGGTTGTCGTAGCCGATGATGAGCTTGCGCACGTTGAGGCGGTCGCGCAGCACACGGGCCATGAAGTCGCGGGCCGAGAGACTGGCCATCTCCCGGTCGAAGTGGAGCAGGGCGGTGGCGTCCACGCCCGTCTTTGAGAGTAGCAGGAGTTTGGTGTCGAGCGTCGAGAGCAGCTCGGGCTGGTAGTCTTGCCGCAGCACTTGCCGCGGATGGCGGTCGAAGGTCACCACAAGCGAACTGAGGCCCGACCGGGTGGCCTCTTGCCGCACTTGGCTGATGAGGTATTGGTGGCCGCGGTGCACGCCATCGAAGAAGCCGATGGTGGCCACGCTGGGCACCAACGGCTCCGTTTGCTCGTTGAGATATATCGTTTTCATGTCTGTATCAAATGGTCTGTTTGCTCTTGCGCAGGCGTTTCCATCCGCGCCACAGCTCGCCTACCCACAGCACGCAGGAGGTGCCCAGCGTGATGACGGCCCACTCGGTGAGCGACAGGGGAAGCGTGCGGAACATCTTGCCTCCGAAGGTGACGATGGCCCACTGGCCGACCAGCACCAACGCCAGCACCAACACCAGGCCGCGGTCGCGCCAGAAGTGGCGGAAGGCCGAGTGGTCCGAACCAAGGCTCTTGGCATTGAAGAGATTCCAGAACTGCAACATCACGAAGGTGGTGAAGAACAGCGTCAGCTCGTGTACGTCGACCACGCTGCCCGCTCCGTGGCGCTCACACCACAGGAGGAACACGAACATCACCGCGAAGAATGTCACACCGCAGGAGATGATGCCGCAGGCCATCTGCCGCGTGATGATGAAGTCGGTGCCCTTGCGGGGCTTGTCGCGCATCACCTCGTGTGAGGGTGGGAGCGAAGCCAGGGCCATGGCAGCGAAAGTGTCCATGATGAGGTTGACCCAGAGTATCTGCGTCACGGTCAGTGGCATCTCCGTGCCTATCACGGAGCCGCCCAGCACGAGCAGCAAGGCCGCTACGTTGACGACCAGCTGGAAGAACAGGAAACGCTGCAGGTTCTTGTAGAGCGAGCGTCCCCACATCACGGCATTGGCGATGGCGTGGAAGCTGTCGTCGAGCAGCGTGATGTCGGAAGCCTGCTTGGCCACGGAGGTACCCGAGCCGAGGGAGAGACCCACGTGGGCATGGTTGAGCGCCGGGGCGTCGTTGGTGCCGTCACCCGTCACGGCCACCACCTCGCCATGGCGCTGCAACATCTCCACGAGGCGTTGCTTGTCGGTGGGGCGTGCGCGCGACATGACGCGCAGGGCCTCGCAGCGCTTGTAAGCCTCCTCGTCGGTGAGGGCCGCGAAGTCGGCGCCGGTGATGTGCCAGTCGGCTTGCCCGGCCTTGTCCTGGGCGGGCCAGATGCCTATCTGGCGCGCTATCTCGATGGCCGTGGCCGAAGTGTCGCCCGTCACCACCTTCACCTGGATGCCGGCGCGGTGGCACTCGGCCACGGCCGGTGGCACGTCGGGGCGTATGGGGTCGCTGATGGCCACCACGCCTTGTAGCTTGAAGGGGCCGTCACCCTCTCGACAAGCGAAGGCCAGTGTGCGCATGGCCTGTTGCTGGTAGCGGGCCAGCACCTCCTCGGTGCGCTGGCGCTCCTCGTCGCTGATGGTACACATGGACAGGATGATCTCGGGCGCTCCTTTCGCGAATGTCAAGGTTTTGTCGCCCATGGCAACGGTGGTCTGCATGTATTTCTTCTCGGTGCTGAAAGGCTGCTGGCTGACCACGCGGCAGCTCTGTCGCAAGGCGGCATAGCCCTTGCCGTGGTCGCGAAGCCAGAGGAGCAGGGCTCCTTCCGTTGGGTTTCCCACCACCTTCTCGCCGTCGAGCTCTGCGGTGGAGTTGACGGCCATGGCCATGTCGAGCAGTTGGTCGTCTGCCGCTGTCTCCGATTGCCCAGCGGACGTTTCGCTGCGTGTCAGGTTGCCCACACGCATCTTGTTTTGCGTCAGGGTGCCCGTCTTGTCTGTGCAGATGACGGTCACCGCACCCATTGTTTCCGAGGCGTGGAGCTTGCGCACCAGGACATTCGACTTCAGCATGCGGCGCATGTTGAGAGCCAGGGTCAAGGTGACGGCCATGGGCAATCCCTCGGGCACCGCCATCACGATCAGCGTGACGGCCATCATGAAGTAGTTGAGCACGATTTGCAACATGCCGAAATAGTCGTTGCCGTGCCAAATGGGGTTGGTGAAGATGTCGTGCAGAAGGAACGTGGCGAAGGCCACGATGGAGATGATCGTTCCGACCTTGGAGATGAGCTTGGCCAATTTGCCCAGTTGTATGCTGAGGGGAGTCTTCACCTGTGTGCGTTCCGTGGACCGCTGTGCCACCTTGCCGATCTCCGTGGCGTCGCCCACGGCAGTCACCACCGCCACGCCATGGCCGTTCATGACCATGGTGGAGCGCAGGATGACGTTGGGTGGGTATGCCTCGTTGCCCCCTGTCGTGTCGCTGAGGCTCTTGGTAGCCAGTGGCTCTCCCGTCAGGCTCGATTCGTCGACTTGCAGGTTGGTGGCCTCCACCAGCTGGGCGTCGGCAGGTATCTCGTCGCCCACCTCCACCAGGATGAGGTCGCCCACGACGATGTCGCGCCTGCGCACTTCGGTCACATGGCCGTCGCGCCGCACCTTCACCATCTGGTCCTCGTTCATGGCAGTCAGAACGCTGAAGCGCCGTGCCGCGTCACATTCGAAGTAGAAGCCCACGGTCGTGGCGATGATGATTGCAGCGATGATGCCGATGGTCTCGACGAAATCGTTCTCAATGAAGGCAAGCGCCAAGGAGACAAGTGCCGCGACAAGAAGAATCTGGATGATGGGGTCGCGGTATTTCTCCAGGTAGAGCTTCCACAGTGGGGTGCGCTCAGGTGGCGTCAGCACATTCTCGCCGTGCTGGCGGCGACTGGTTGCCACTTGGTTTGCGTTCAAGCCTTGCGAATTCACGTTTTCGGGTGATGTCGTGTTCATGATGATAAGTTTCATGGGGACTGTATTTCCGTGACGCTTCAGGTGTGGTGAAAGTGCCCGGGGACATGACTCCCATGCTGTTTGTTGGTTGGTGCAAAGTTAGTTAATTACCCATAAAAGGGCGCAAGATTAAATATTATTTAGCTACTTTTTACAAAAAATATTTGGAGTTTACACCGAAAGGCTGTACCTTTGCAACGCTAAACGTGTGGAGGCCTTATATGGCAATGGCTTGCCAATCCTGCAAGTAGTGGTATCAGCCGTCGCATCTTAGCGTCACATGGACTTGTAGCTCAGTTGGTTAGAGCAACAGACTCATAATCTGGAGGTCCTAGGTTCAAGCCCTAGCTGGTCCACCTTAATAATGAAGCAGTTACGAACATCGTAACTGCTTTTTTCGTAGTATGCGTAAACAATGCGTAAACAAACTGTTTGAGTTGGAGATGTTTACGCAATGACATTCTGTAAAACTCAGCAACCACCTAATCAAAAACAACAAGCCCCATCTACATATAGCATATATGCGGACAGGGCTTTAATCGTTAAAGTTCAAACTCAATAGTCTTATTTGACGCAAATGACACTAAACCCTCATAAACAGGATGCGCTGTGTCGTATTTGCCGTAATAATCTGACTCATAAATTTTCATATAGTATTTACCTAATATCACATTGCTGAGTTTGAAACTTACATCGTACCTGCAATAACAGTCGGCTTCCATTGTCGGGTCTTGAGAATATGGTGTCAACACCACAATGATATCTCCGTCACAGACTTTCACTGATGGGCGGAATTCGCTCACAATGCAATTTGCTTCAAGGTCTGTGAACTTGAAGGTTGCCACCCCGTTCTTGTCAATGAAAATAGACACTTTGGGGCTCTTTTCCATTTCACTTCTGTAATACTCAGGTCGGCTCTCTTTTGCAGAGAAAGACCTTGTACATCCAGTATTAACAATATTGCTCAATCTCACTGACTTCATCACAATTTGCTCTGATGAGCAAGAGGCCAACACGAGTGTTGACAAGACACATCCCAATAAATTTGGGGTCTATGTTGATTCGTGTGG
>DJOV01000032.1:0-232 GCA_002437285.1 Prevotella sp. UBA6429
CACGCCAAAGTGGCAAGAGGCACACACCATTGAATAAAGCGGACAATGTATATAAAAAAACAGGCGTTATTTTCAACTTCAAAATATTTTGGGCGAAATACGCGAATTTTCGGCACTTTTCATAATCGGTTGATAATTAGGAGTTTATAAAATTTAGGATTTTATTTGGTCTAAAAAGTAAATACTTTTCATCAAAGAATACCCTTTATCGCGTTGCGATATACCCTTTATC
>DJOV01000032.1:354-5488 GCA_002437285.1 Prevotella sp. UBA6429
ACCCTTTATCGCAAAATTACCCCACGCAAATCACGACGCGACCGACAAAAAACGCCATTTTCGCGCTCTATTTCATCCGTCGTCCACGACAAACTTTTCGACCAAAAATCATGACAATGCAAGCGACGGGCTCTGCCTTTGCTTTCCTGATGTCAATGTCCACATCCTTGGCATGGCGTTTTACTCTGTAGACCCCATGGCCACTCGTTTACGCATGCGTTGGGGGCTGTCATAGCCGTTCTCAAGGCTTCACCGTGCGGATGACGATGGAGCGTTGGAGCTTGGCCTTCTTGTCTCTGACCACCACCGTGATGTCGCCTGGCTTGTCCGTTGCTTGCACGGTGACTACCAGTTTGCCGCTGAAGAGGTGCATGTGGGGCTCGGTGAACACTTCAAGCGAGGTGGCATCACCGTTGCAGATGGCCCTGAAGGCACCTGCGCCTTGCACGTCCACGTCGATGTTGTCTGTGGCAGTGGGCAGTTCGGTGCCCTGCTTGTCCACCAGGCTCACAGTGATGTAGCTCAGGTCAGCCCCGTCGGCGTTGAGCGTGGTACGGTCTGCCACAAGCTTGATGTCGGCAGCCCTGCCCGCCGTGCGCATGGTTTGCTCGGCGGCCTTGCGTCCGGTGTCGTCGTAGGCCACCACGCGCACCTCGCCGGGCTCATAGCGCACCCCGTCCCACATCAGCCGATAGCGTTTGGCCCGTTCGCGGGCGAGCGCTGGCGTGGAGGCTCCATGGTCGTCCGGCCGGCTGCCTGACACTTTGCGCTGGCGTCCCTGTGACTTGCCATTGATGAAGAGCTCCGCCTCCGGATAGTCGGTATAGACAAACACGGGCGTCACCTTTCCCTCGCGTCCGGGCCATGTCCAGTGGGGTAGGATGTGCAGTGTGTGTGCCCGTTTGTTCCACACCGAGCGATAGAGGTAATAGCGGTCCTTGGGCAGTCCGGCCAGGTCGATAATGCCGAAGTAGCTGCTTCGGCTGGGCCAGTAGTTGTCGTAAGGCGTGGGCTCGCCCAGGTAGTCGTAGCCGGTCCATACAAACTGGCCGATGGTATAGGGCCGATCGTCCATCATCATGAAGTCGAGATCAGGCAAGTTGCTCCACGAGCACCATTCCGTGTCGTAGCTCGACACCTGTCCGTCGCCCTCATCTGCGGCCACCTTGAAGTCTACCGGGAACTTATAGACCCCCCGCGAACTGACGGTCGACGCCGTCTCCGATCCTAAGAGGAAGCCCTGGGGCAGTTGTCCGATGTTGTCGTCGTACCGATGTACGCGGTAGTTGTAGCCCGGAATGTCCATGACCTGTGCGAATCCCGACTTCAAGGCAGCATCGGGACGGTCCAGTCCCTGCGTGACGGGACGTGTGGAGTCGAGCCGGTGGCACAGGTCCTGCAGGTGTGCCGCCATGTCACGCCCCTCCTTGCTGCCCTGCTCGGGTATCTCGTTGCCGATGGAATACATCACGAGGCTGGGATGGTTGCGGTTGGCCAGCACCAGGTGGGTGATGTCGCGGTCGCTCCAGTCCTTGAAGTACTGCGCATAGCCGTTCTTGCATTTGGGATAGACCCACATGTCGAAACTCTCCGCCATGACCATCATGCCCAGTGAGTCGTAGACCTCCATCTGCATCTGCGAGGGCAGGTTGTGTGAGGTGCGTATGGCATCGGCTCCCATGTCCTTCAGCGCCTTGACCTGGCGGATGAGTGCCGCCTTGCTGAGTGCCGCGCCGAGCGGGCCGAGGTCGTGGTGCAGGCACACGCCCCGGAACTTGCGGGGCTGCCCGTTGAGTGTGAATCCGCGCTCCTTGTCGTAGGCGATGGTGCGTAAGCCCGTCTTCATGGGAAGCTCATCCACGACCCTCCCGTCCTGCATGAGAGTCACACGCACGTCATAGAGATGTGGAGTCTCGGGCGACCACAAGCGCGGATGGGCCACAGGCAGGTCCACGTGTACGCGCCCGTCGCTGCCGACCGAGGCGTGGGCCGCCTGCTCCACCCATCCCTTCGGGTTGATGACCGACACCTCCACGGCCAGTCCGCGTTGCCCCTTGGCATCCTTGACCTCGGTGTCGACCGACAAGGTGGCAGCGGTGGAGTCAGCCTGTGTTGTGCGCAGGAACGTCAGCCAGGGGTCGAGGCATACCGCCGGCGTGACCACAAACCTGACGGGGCGGTAGAGTCCCGCGCCGGGATACCAGCGGCTGCTCTCCGGCTGGTTGTGCAGGCTGACGGCAAGCGTGTTGTCGCCCGCATGCAGGTAGGGCGTGATGTCCACCCGGAAGGGCGTGTAGCCATAGGCCCACGAGCCGGCCCGCCGGCCGTTGACATAGACCACGGGCTCTGCCATGGCACCGTCAAACTCGAGGGTGGCGCGCCGTCCCGACAGGTCGCCCACGGTGAGCGACGTGGCGTAATAGCCTCGTCCGATCCAGGGCAGGGCACCCGACCGTCCGGTCTTCTCGGTCTTCTCCTTCTCGCCGTTTTGCACGATGGCCACCGTCTGCAGGTCCCATTGCTTGTCAAACGGGCCGCTGATGGCCCAGTCGTGCGGCACGCTGACGGGGTGCCACAGGATGCTGTCGCGTGAGAACTGCCACGTGCTGAGCGTCTGCTGCTGCCGTGTCTGGGCCAGGCCGTTGGTGGCGGCCGAAAGTAGCAAGAGGGTTATCAAAGTTGTTTTCATGAGCTTCGGTTTAGTTGTTCCCATTGATTATAGGTCAAGGATGGCGCATGACAAGCACAAATGAGAAGCGCTTGTCATGCGCCGTATCATTCCTTCTTCTCTGCAAAGGTAGGCAAAATGAATACAAAAATTCAAGTTTTTAAAGAAAAGTTTGCAAATAATTTGGATTGATAAAAATAAATGTTATCTTTGCAAGCAGTTATCCTGAAAAACAATCTTTTTACCTTAGAGGAAACTAATGCCTATTGAAGATTTGGAGCGACTGCCTGTGAAGGCCGTCGCTTTTTTGTTTGTCCGTTTGTGCGGCAGGGCTGTTCTGGAAGTAAGGCCAAGACCATCAGGGTTACTGACGGTCTCGGCTCGAACAGGATCCTTAGAGTCCCAGCTTGTAGAGTGTGAGGTTTCTGACTTTTGCCTTTCCTCCCTCGGCATACACCTTGATGTTGTTGTAGGGCAGGGTGGGGAAGACGAGGTTGGTCATGGCTATGCGCCCGCCGTCGACAAACAGCTCCATGGAGCACTTGTCCACGAAGATGTCAAGATGGTAAGTCCTTGTCGAGGCAGCTGTCCCCACGGTTGTCGCATCCTCGGCCCAGCGGTTGTTGCCGTTGGCGTTGTCTGGACCGCACAGCGAGAGCGGCGCCCATGTGCCGAGTGCGAAGTCGTTGTGGTAGTCGACGGCCAGGTCCTGCGACAGCTTGCCTTTCATCTCGCCTGCGGCCTCAGCGCGTTTCTCGATGTCGTGGCGTTCGGCGAGCTTGCCAAAATCGGTGAGTCCGCTCTCGGCGCGGTCCATGACGATGCGCTTCTGCTTGAGGTCCAGGTAGACGAGCGTGCGCTCCTCGCGGTCGTTGTAGAACGAGAGCCCCACCACGTCCGCATTGCCGGGAGCGATGTCGGCCTCCATCTCAAACGCCCCGTCGTTGTCGGCGAAGATGGAGCGCTTGACGTAGGGAGTAGCGTTGTCGACACTGATATCGCCCACGGGCACAGTGTCCTTGCGCAAGGTGCGCGCCTCATCGACCACATTTGCCGACAGGTACACCTCACCATTGTTGGAGAACAGTTTCAGTTCGCGCGGCAGTGCGTTGGCTCCGCGATACTGGCGTATCGGGGTGACATTGGCATACTGCCAATTGCTCATCCATGGCACTGCCACCACACGGCTTCCGAGGTTGGAGAAGGTGACGGTGGCGTAGTGGTCCTTGCCCCAGTCGAGCCATTTCACGGTCTGCGGTTTCGAGTCGCAATGAAACTCCTTGCCGTCAAACTCTCCGACGAAGTACTGGGTGGCGGAACCGCCATACACAAATCCGGGATTGATGTTCACGATCATCACATACTTCTGCTTCGTCTTGTCGCCGTCCACAGGCAGCGGGAAGAAGTCAGGACATTCAAACTGGTTGGGCTGTGCACCGAAGCCCTCGCCCCATTGGCTCACGTACTTCCACTGCTTGAGATTCTTCGACTGGTAGAAGCGCATGTTCTTGTCGGCAGACACAATCATGTACCATGACTTGGTGGGCTCATACCAGAAGATCTTCGGGTCGCGGAAGTTCTCCAGCCCGTCGAAGGGTGTCACCACCGGGTTGCCCTTGTACTTCGTGAACGAGCGCCCGTTGTCCTTGCTGTAAGCCATGCACTGCACCTGCACTTGCACGCCGTCTCTCATGCTGTGTGACGTGTAGAAGGCTATGATGGCATCCTTGCCGAATCCGGCGGAGTTGCGCGTGTCGACAATGGTGCTGCCTGAGAAGATATGCCCCATCGGGTCACGCGATATGGCTGGGGAGAGGTGTTGCCAGTGGACGAGGTCGCGGCTGACGGAGTGTCCCCAGTGCATGTTGCCCCACTTGGAACCATAGGGATTATACTGGAAGTAGAGGTGATACTCACCGTCCTTGTAGGTCAGTCCGTTGGCGTCGTTCATCCATCCGTAGAGCGGAGTGTGGTGGTAGACGGGACGGTAGTAGTCCGTGTTCTTCGTGTCGAAAGTGTCGGAGAGCCGCATCTCCTTCCAGGCAATGGCCTGATGGTCCAGTCCCACGATTTTCACTACGGCCTTTTTGCCCTGTGCAAGTGCGAACGGCACCGTATAGTCCACTTTCGACTGTGCGAGTCTTACGTCCATCCATGTGTCTGAAGCCTTGCCCTGGTCGAGGACGACCTGAGCCTCGGGACGATTCTCCTCAATGGGGAGGAGGAGATATTTTGTCGGGTTGGTGATGGTGATGACGGTTGTGTCGCCATGCTGCGTGGTCTGCATGGTCTGTGCGCTTGTTGCCAGTGTCGACGTGAGCGACATGGCTGCGAGAATGATCGTTGTTTTCATAAGTCGGTTTTTTTTGATTGTTTTTAGGTGGATTCTATAAATTACCACCATAATGATATAAAAACCTGTGGGATTACGTTTTGCCATCTTCTGGTCTCTTTTTGGCCCATTCC
>DJOV01000032.1:5565-12870 GCA_002437285.1 Prevotella sp. UBA6429
CCCGCTATGCTCCCTCACGCGCCAACGAAATGACCTCTAAAAGAGCCTCAAAATCTGACAAAGCTAATTTATAGAACCCACCTTTAAAATTTCAAGCTTGCGGTGAGTTCCACGGTGAAGGGCCTGAGGTACGAACCCGTCATGAGTTGGTTCTTGATGTCCTTGGCCTCCTCCTTGGTGATGAGCTCGGCTCCGGCGATGCTGCCTTTCGCTCCCGTCTGGTTGAGGAAGTTGACGATGGTGCAGCCGAGCGCCAGGCGTTTGTTGGCTTGCCAGTTCAGACCGCCGAATGTCTCCCAGTGGCCGTTGAAGTAATAAGCCTCATTGATGTTGGCATAGGTCTTGGAGAAGTAGCGGAATGAGGTCCAGAGCTTCAGCGTCGGGGTGATCATGTAGCTGGGATCCAGTTCGATGAGTACCTGGGGAATCTCGGCCACGATGTTGCCCGTGGCATTGATCTTGCCCTCGTATCCGCTCGAGAACTTCACGCTGGTCTCATACTTCTTGTAAGTGGGTTTCTGGTAGGTGAAGAGGAAGTGGAAGTCGAAACCGCGGAACGGGTGTGCCACCACGTCCGTGGTCCATCCCCATGTCTGGATGTCGTAGGTCAGCGGTGCGGCCTTGATCTCGCCTTCGTGCTGGAGGTTGAGCGTAGAGTTGTTGTTGGTCTTCGAAATGTATGAGAAGAGCGAGGTGAGGCTGATCCACTTGTTGTTGTAGTAGATGCCGGCGCGTCCGAGCGGCACGCTTATCTTTCCGGTGTTGGGCATGGAGGCTGGGGCGAAGGTCGAGATGTTGGGGTGTTGCACGATATAGGTGAAGTCGCCCGTGAACCCGAAGTTGCCTGTAAGCTTGTAGGTGAGTGCGGCCGTGAAGTCGTAGTTCATCCAGTCGTAGGCCATGGGCGTGGGTGCGATTTTTGTGCCGTCGGGTGCGGTGGCACCGAGATGATAGTCGGCAAAACGCCCCACAAACTCGCCGCTGGCGTTCCGCACGGCTGCGTTCTCACCCTTCAGGCGCTGCCATTCGAGACGCGCTCCGTAGTAGGCGTTGAGACGCGGGGTGATGTCCCAGTCGTGGGTGACGTAGAGTGCGAGCTTGTTCTCATGGCCCTTGTAATACTCAGAGGCATTCTTGTTGAAGTCGTAAAACACGCTCTGGGTCTTGTTGCTGTCCCATAGGCGTACGGCATATGACCCGTCCTCGGGCACGCTCTGGTCATACATGGTGGTGTTGGAGCAGTAGTCGATGTGGTAGTACCACTCGTTGATGCCCACCCTCAGGGTTGAGGTCCTGAAGCTTTTTGAGAGTTCAGACGAGAGCAGCAGTTCGTTGATGGTGCCCGCGTTGAGACACGACATGCGGGTCTGCACGTAGCGTCCGTCATATTTCTGCGCCGCGCCCATGGCATCGGTCATCATGTAGTTGTAGGCTGATGCCGCCCCGTCGGCCTTCAGGTCGATGAGTTGCATGGGTGTCTGATAGACGAAGGCGCCACGGGCGTGGTCGAAGCGGACGGATGTTTTCCAGTTGAAGCCGTTGCCCAACTTGAGCGTGTTGAGCAGGGAGATCTCAGACGAGCGGTTCTCGTCGTAGTCGTAGAGTGAGGTCTGCTTCAGCTCACCGTCACGCATGTCGCGGTAGGTGATGTTGGCGTCCACGGGCAGGTAGGAGGTGGTGCCGAGTTTGAACTGGCCAAACTCCTTCACGCTGCCGTCGCCCACGTAGATGAAGGGTGCCGACTGTGTGGCGTAGTTGTAAGCGGGGTGTGAGTTGGCGTATTTGTACAGGACCGTCAGCTCACCGCGTCCCCCGGCATAGCGTTTCGTCAGGGCTGCCTTGTATATCTGTGTGCGGTCCTGGTATTGTGATGAGCGCAACTTGAATGTTCCAGGGTCGAAGTCCTGGTATGCGCTGACGCTATAAAAGAGGTCTTTGGCGAGAGAACCGTTCAGGTTGAGCGAGAACTCCTGCAAGCCGAAGTGGTTGGTCTTGTAGTCGAACTGGCCATGAAAGCCCTCCTTGCCCAGTTGGGTCTGCGAGTTGACGGCGTAGCCGATGTTCCCGGTGGTGATTGCGGTTTCCGAGATCTTCAGCAGGCCCACGTGTGAGAGGCTGGCGTCGGAGCGCCAGGTGGCGTTCACGGGATGCGGATTGGTGGCGTAGGTGACGGGCAGGCCGTTCTCGAGCACGTTCACGTCGGCTGAGGGCAGGCCGATCTGTATCTCGCGCGGACCGTTTGCACTTGCGGCGTTGAGCATCACGTTGCGGTCGCTCTCCTCTTTGGAATTGGCCGACTTGCCGTTGCCGTCATTCTGCGCGTTGGCAGCCATCGCCATGAGTGAGGCGAGCACCACGGCAGAGATTCTTGTGTGGTTGTTTGAATACATCATGTTTGAGGTTTTGATTTTTAGTCGTAATTTTCAGTTATTGGCTTTTTGTTTCGATGCCGCAAAGTTAGGGGGATGCTGGCGGGGCGGAGTGAACATTTCGTTCATCATGAGCCAAATATGTTGCATGAAACATAATTGACATGAGATGAACGAAATGTGGAAGAGGTGCGTTTCCTTCCCCCTTCATTGCGGGTAGCTGGCTGGGTTGCGGGGCATGTTTGGCCCTTCGCCACCGGGTCTGTCAATAATCGTTCATCTTGGTGCGCATTCGTTTCATGTGCGGATTTTGCAATCAGGAGAAACATATCTTACATCCATTTCCCGGCGCGATCCGTAACTTTGCGGCACGAAATGTTACCAAAGGACTAAAAACAAATTCAACAAACCATGAACAACTCCATTTCATCCAACTCAAGACGCGCCCTCTTTCCCGTGATGGCGACCTTCTTCACCATGGGATTCGTAGACCTCGTGGGCGCTGTGTCCAACAACATGCAGGAGGACTTCGGCCTTAGCGATTCGGCTGCCAACTTCTTCCCCTCGCTTGTGTTCTTCTGGTTTCTCATCTTCTCAGTGCCCACGGGCATGCTGATGAACAAGATAGGACGCAAGAGGACTGTGCTGCTCTCCATCGCCCTGACCACACTGGCTGTGTTCTTGCCGCTTTTAGACAACTTCATGCCCTCGAAGGAGAGCCAGCTCTGGCTGATGTATGTCTCTTTCTCGCTGCTCGGCATCGGCAATGCCATCATGCAGACCAGCATCAATCCCCTCGTGACCGTGATCGTGAAAGGCCATCTGGCCTCGACGCTCACCTTCGGCCAGTTTGTCAAGGCCATCGCCTCGTTTATCGCACCGCTCATCGCTGCATGGGGTGCGACGACCACCGCGCCTGTTCTCGGCCTTTCATGGCGCGTCCTCTTCCTCTTGTTCTTCGTCATCGGCATGATTGCCACGCTGTGGCTCGGCATGACCCATATAGAGGAGGAACCCATTGAGGACAAGGCTTCAGGGTTCGCTGACTGCTTGAAGATGCTGGCTCACCCATCATCCTGTTCTCGTTTCTCGGCATCATGTGTCATGTGGGCATCGACGTGGGCACCAATGCTGTAGCTCCGAAGATTCTCTTTGAGCGTCTCGGGGGCGAGGGCGACACGCTCAGCATGTTTGAGTATGCCACCAGCATCTATTTCGCCTTCCGCACCTTGGGGTGTTTCACAGGGTCGATCATCATGCGGCGATTGAACATACGTGTATTCTTCACCGTCATCGTGCTGATGATGGCCCTCGCGATGGTGGGCTTTGTCTTTGGCACAGAGAAGTGGGAACTGTGGGCCGCCATCGCTCTCGTGGGCTATGGCAACAGCAATGTGTTCTCCATCGTCTTCTCGCAGGCCCTGCTCTCTGCACCCAACAAGAAGAACGAGGTGTCGGGCCTCATGATCATGGGCCTCTTCGGAGGCACCGTGTTCCCCCTGCTCATGGGATTTGCAAGCGACGCGGCCAAGGCGGCGGGCATGCTCCATCCACAGGTGTGGGCGGCGCTGGTGATGGCAGTGGGCGTGGTGTATCTGCTCACTTATGCATCGAAAGTAAAACAGTAAAGACTTGTCCCTGAAATCATTTTTAGAATCTACCTAATAACAATCAAGAAATATGGAAAACTACGTAGTAGGTCTTGGCGAAGCACTCTGGGATGTGCTTCCCGAAGGAAAGAAATTGGGCGGTGCTCCGGCTAACTTTGCGTTCCATGCCGGACAGTTCGGACTGAATGCCATCGCCGTGAGCGCATTGGGTGAGGATAAGCTCGCCGATGAGACAATACAGCAGTTTGATGACAAGAAACTTCCCTATTGCTTGCCGCGTGTGCCTTATCCTACCGGTACCGTGCAGGTGACGCTCGATGACGAGGGCGTGCCCACATACGACATCAAGGAGAATGTGGCGTGGGACAACATACCATTCAACGAGGAGGTGCTCCATGTGGCTGAGAACGCCCGTGCCGTGTGCTGGGGATCGCTGGCACAGCGCAACGTGGTGAGCCGACAGACCATATACAAGTTCCTCGACGCGACACCCAAGGACTGCATGAAGATATTTGACATCAACCTGCGGCAGAACTTCTACACTAAGGATGTCATCTGCGAGAGCATGAAGCGCTGCAATGTCCTCAAGATCAATGACGAGGAACTGATCATCATCGGACGCATGTTTGGCTATCCCGGTCTGGACATCGAAAACAAGTGCTGGCTCATACTCGGCAAGTATGACCTCGACATGCTGGTGCTTACCTGCGGCGTCAATGGCAGTTATGTGTTCACGCGCGGTTCCATGTCGTTTCAGCCCACCCCGAAGGTGGACGTGGCAGACACCGTTGGTGCGGGCGACTCCTTCACCGGCACGTTCTGTGCCTCCATCCTTGAGGGCATGCCTGTGGCTGAGGCTCACCGGCGTGCTGTGCGCGTGAGCGCATATGTATGTACGCAGAATGGGGCCATGCCGGAGTTGCCTGAAGAAGTGAGAAACAGGAAAGGGTGACACCCGCAATTCTCGGATATTAGCTTCATCCGATGTTAGGGGTGAAAAGATTGTACAGGAAGGATAACGCCCCCAACCTGCCGTGTCGTGACCGTGTGGTTGCGATGCGGCTTTTTTGTTGTTCGCCCGAATTATTGTTGCGTTTCCAGTCTGTGTTTCTCATTTTTTATTTATCTTTGCGACAGATAATCAAAAAAGTTGTATCAGTCTAATAATCAGAGAAGTTGTTGCGACTGGATAATTTTTGGTAACGATTTAGCGAAAGTCAAGCTGCTTTCGGCTGCTTTGCTTTGCATAATGTTTCAAACAACTTTTGCGGTTGCAAAGATATGGCATTTATTTGATAACGCCAAATATTTTAGTAGCCATGTTCGCTACAACTGCGAAATAATCAGTAAATTAGGAATAGCAATAGAGAATGTTCAAAAGTGGACATTCTCTATTGCTATTTCCATTTCGCCAAACTCAACCATCGCATTGAAAAGACTTATTTTGTTGGCATTTCGCAAATCCTCCAATGTAATATCGGCTTCACGAATGATTCCCTTGTCCAAGAGTGCGGCTCTTTTTGTGCCGGGCAATAATGGATGCCTGGGAGTTATCCACTGTTTGCCGTCAAATATGGCGAGGTTTGTGAATGAGGTATCTGTTAAAAGTCCATGCTTGACAATAATGATTTCATCACACTCTCCTTTCTGTGCAACCAAGGCATTGATATGGCTGCGGTCGGTACTTTTATAATCATACACAATCATGTCATCTTCGACCACTTGAAGGGAGTTTATATTCCGCATGGAGTACGGAGCATATTCTACTGCTTCAATGCCCTGCTCGCCATACACCACTCTCGCCTTGTAGAAGTCCATGCTTGCCGTTGGATTTATCAGTCTTTCCAACGAAGGCATGAATGCACTATATAGTGAAGGGAAGAACTTCTGGATGGTTCTTTCCATTCTTTCCTGATGGTATGCAAGAGCTTGCACCTTTCCATCCTTAATCTTTATTGTCTCTACAAATTGCTGTATCATATTAAAATCTGTGTTCTATTCAAAAGGAAGATATACTTTCTGTAATACTTCCTCGTATTCTTTTCTGCAATCACTCTTCGAGGTAATGCCTCCTCCAGCCTTGAAATACGTTCCCTGCTTGTCCTGTTCAAGAAAGCGTATCATTACTGCCGAGTTCAGTTCACCTTTATTATATAAGCCCATTACTCCTGTATAAAATTCACGGTCATAGCCTTCCGCCTCATGGATGATCTCCATTGTCTTGTCCTTTGGAGCACCTGTTATAGAACCAGCTGGCAGCATAGCAGCCAAGATGTCACCGATGTGCTTTTGATAGTCTGCCGGCAATTTGCCGCTTATCTCAGAACTGGTCTGTAGGATGTCCCCCTTGTTGGTATGGAGTACATCTATATAACGGTATCTGTCCACCCTTACATATTCCGCCACACAGCTAAGGTCGTTGCGAATCAAGTCAACGATGGTGGCATGTTCGGCGGTTTCTTTCTCGTCGTCCATCAATACTTGCCCGGCATCGGGCATGGAAGCATCAATCGTGCCTTTCATCGGATAAGCATAAATCGTTCCGTCCTTTATCCTCACGAATGTTTCCGGTGAGAAGCACATGAACTGCCTATTGCTCTTATTGTCTTTCAGCAGAATCTTGTACTTGCCTTTAGCCCGTAGGAAGATGTCCTCAAACGGAAGGTCACAGTCCACAGCCACCTTACAAGTAAGGTTTGCAAGGTAACTGTTGCCACGCAATATGTTGCCTTTGACAGTCTCGAAACTTCTCGTGTAATCTTCAAAGTCCGGCGCATACACTTTCCAAATCGGAGTTTTGGCAGACGCAGAGAGCGACTGCCGCTTTGCATTGGTGATGCCCTCAAAGTCATAGAGGCATTCGTCTGGACTTATCTCAGACAACTTTCGTATGTATGCCTTCGTACCAGCATAGTTGATGACAAAAAGGAACGGTTCGTTGTCACCGACCTGTTGGTTAAGGTGGTCTGTTATGTTCTGTTTCATTGTTTTTTGTATAAGGGTTGCAAAATTATACCATTTCCAAGAGAACACCAAACAAATCAGTAGCCGTGTTCGCTACAATAGCATATTTATGCTTTTTGTATGCTATATTTTCTTAAAATTAAACACTTTTGTTGTACTTTTCACACCGAAACAGCAATCCAAGATTCCATTTCTGCACAAATATTTTACATCTGATAAGTGTATGCAAATTCTTGTTTTATTACTTTTCATTTACTTGTTGAGTTTTTGTCAACACATTCAATCTCAAACAGTTAATATAGCATAAATTTAATACCCGACAGGTACAATTTTTATCTTTGCACCTTAACTTTGCTCTTTCA
>DJOV01000033.1:0-135 GCA_002437285.1 Prevotella sp. UBA6429
TTAATCGCGTCATGATAAAGGGTATATCGCAACGCGATAAAGGGTATTCTTTGATGAAAAGTATTTACTTTTTAGACTTAATAAAATCGCAAATCTTATAAATCGCTAATTATCAACCGATTACAAAAAGTGCCG
>DJOV01000033.1:261-415 GCA_002437285.1 Prevotella sp. UBA6429
GTTTTTTTATATACATTGTCAGGTATTTTGTGATCATGGGATGATAGCCTTCCTGCCACAGTCTGTCGCAAAGCGACTTTATTGCTATTTTGCGTTTTTTACACCTTATATTATTTGCGGATATGCGAAATATTTAGTAATTTTACACCTTGAA
>DJOV01000033.1:627-5579 GCA_002437285.1 Prevotella sp. UBA6429
TCGACTATTCGATGTCGGTGATAGTGTCTCGTGCCCTTCCTGATGTGCGCGACGGTTTCAAACCTGTACACCGACGCATCCTTTACGGTATGCTGGGCCTGGGCAACACCAGTGACAAGCCCTACAAGAAGTGTGCGCGTGTGGTGGGTGACGTGCTCGGTAAGTACCACCCCCATGGAGACAGTTCGGTCTATGGTGCCCTCGTCAGGATGGGCCAGGAGTGGAACATGCGCTACAAGCTCGTGGACGGACAGGGTAACTTCGGTAGTGTGGACGGAGACTCGCCCGCAGCCATGCGTTACACCGAGTGCCGCCTCTCGAAGATGGGCGAGCACATCATGGACGACATCGACAAGGACACGGTCGACATGGTCAACAACTTCGACGACACGCTGAAGGAGCCCTCCGTGATGCCTACCAAGGTGCCTAACCTGCTGGTCAACGGTGGCAACGGCATCGCCGTGGGTATGGCGACCAACATGCCCACACACAACCTGGGCGAGGTGATCGACGGTTGCTGCGCCTACATCGACAATCCGGACATCGACATTGACGGGCTGATGCAATACATACCCGCCCCCGACTTCCCCACGGGTGCCTACATCTATGGACTGGAGGGCGTGCGCCAGGCTTATGCCACCGGCCGCGGCCGCATCGTGATGCGTGCCAAGGCGGAGATCGAGAGCGACGAGAGCGGAGACCGCATCGTGGTCAACGAGATACCCTATGGTGTCAACAAGCAGCAGCTCATCGAGTACATCGCAGAGCTTGTCAAGGAAGGCAAGCTCGAGGGTATCTCCAATGTCAACGACGAGACCGGCCGCCAGGGCATGCGCATCGTGGTGGACGTGAAGCGTGACGCCAACGCCAAGGTGGTGCTCAACAAACTGTTTAAGATGACCGCCCTGCAGAGTTCGTTCTCGGTCAACAGCATTGCGCTGGTGCCCAGCAAGCACGACCACCTGCAGCTCCGCCCGAAGCTCCTCAACCTGAAGGAGTGCATCGGCTACTTCGTCGACCACCGTCACGAGGTGACCATCCGCCGCACCAAGTTTGACCTGCAGAAGGCCCACGAGCGCGCCCATATCCTCGAAGGACTGATCATCGCCTGCGACAACATCGATGAGGTGGTGCACATCATCCGCGCCAGCAAGACACCCGCTGAGGCGCAGACCAACCTGGAGAAGCGATTCGAACTGGACAACATACAGTCGAAGGCCATCGTCGACATGCGCCTCTCGCAACTCACAGGCCTCCGCATGGAGCAACTGCACGCCGAGTATGACGAGCTGATGAAGCGCATCGAGTATCTGCAGCAGATCCTCGACGACCCCGAGCTCTGCAAGAAGGTGATGAAGGACGACTTGCAGGATGTCAAGGAGAAATATGGTGACGTGCGCCGCACGCAGATCATCCCCGACGAGCACGAGTTCAACGCCGAGGACTTCTATCCCAATGACCCTGTCGTGATCACCGTCAGCCATCTCGGATACATCAAGCGCACACCGCTGAGCAACTTCCGCGAGCAGGCGCGCGGCGGTGTGGGCAGCAAGGGAGCCCATACGCGTGAGAAGGATTTCACGGAGTATATCTACCCTGCCACGATGCACCAGACCATGATGTTCTTCACCAGGAAGGGACGTTGCTACTGGCTCCACTGCTACGACATACCTGAGGGCGAGAAGACCTCGAAGGGGCGCGCCATACAGAACCTGCTCAACATCGAGCCCGACGACTCCGTCAACGCCTTCCTGCGCTTGCGAGGCCGCGGGCTGGAGGACGAGGCGTTCATCAACAGCCACTACGTGGTCTTCGCCACGAAGAACGGCACGGTGAAGAAGACCTCTCTCAAGGAGTACTCACGCCCGAGAGCCAATGGTGTCATCGCCATCAACATAGCCGACGGAGACGAGGTGGTCGACGTGCGCCTCACCAATGGCCACAACGAGTTGATCATGGCTGACCGCAACGGACGCGCTGTGCGCTTCGACGAGAACGACATTCGCGTCATGGGTCGCACGGCAACCGGTGTGCGCGGCATGCGCCTTGCCGACGGCGACGACGCCGTGGTGGGCATGATCGTGGTCAACGATGCCAGCAAGGAGACGGTGATGGTCGTCAGCGAGGAGGGCTACGGCAAGCGCTCCGAGGTGGAGGACTACCGCAAGACCAGTCGTGGCGGCAAGGGCGTCAAGACGCTCTCCATCACTGACAAGACGGGACGGCTCGTGGCCATCAAGAACGTCACCGACGAGAACGACCTGATGATTATCAACAAGAGTGGCATCGTCATCCGCCTGGCGGTGGCTGAGGTGCGCATCATGGGCCGGGCCACGCAAGGCGTGCGTCTCATCAATCTCGCCAAGAAGAACGATGTCATCGCCAGCGTCTGCAAGGTGATGAGCACCGAGCTGGAGGCGACAGTTGAGGCTGAGAGCCGACAGCAGTTCTCTGAGAGCAACGAGCAGTTTGCCCAAGCCACCAACGCCAATGACTCGGCCGTGACCACTGAGGAGGTGACCGCTGAGGACGGCGGCGAAGATGTTAACACAGATGAATAAATCGTAAATAATTGCTAAACGCAGTAACAATTGGCACCCTTTCTCCGTCTGACGGAAGAAAGGTGCCATTCAGAAAGGAAACAACTTTAAAAACAAAGAAGCATATGAAAAAGTTAATGATTGCCGCGCTGATGCTGCTGGGCACATCGGCCGCGTTCGCAGGAGACAGCGAGCCGCTCAAGGCCATCCTGAAGTCAAAGACTTACGCTGAGGCCGAACAACTGGTCAAGGCCAACCTCAACAATCTGGCCAACGCCGAGGAGAAAGCCAAGGCTTACAACCAGCTGACGAAGCTCGCCCTGGAGAAGTTTGACAAGGAGAACGCCATCCAGACGGCTAACATGGCTGCCGTAGTGGCCAAGACGGAGGTTACTCCTTATGACACACTGGGCTTCTATGAGGCCGCCTACAATGCCACGGTCAACGGCCTGGAGTGCATAAAGTATGATTCTCAGCCCAACGCCAAGGGTGCCGTGAAACCCAAATTCACCGAGACCCTGAAGCCTCTGATTGCCAATACGCGCCTGCAGCTCATCACTGCCGGTAACCACTACGCAGGACTTGGCGACAAGGATGGTGTGCTGAAGTATTGGGGCACTTTCCTCGATTCGGACGACAACCCACTCTTCGCCATGTCGAAGGCCATGGAGAAGCAGTTTATCGGACAGGTGGCTTACTACACCGCCCAGTATGCCAACCAGGCACAGGATTATGAGCGGGCTGAGAAGTATGCCAACATCGCCATGGAGGACTCGGCCATGCGCGAGAAGGCCATGATCTTCAAGTACGCCATGGCGCAGCGTAACCTCAAGACGCATGAGGACTCGGTGAAGTATGTGAAGTCCATCGAAGAACTCTACGAGAAGGAGCCCAACAATGACATGGCTTTCGGCACCCTGTGCACCATGTACAACGAACTGAACATGAACACCGAGCTGAGGGCACTCATCGACCGCAAGTTGGCACAAGACCCCAACAACTATACCGCTTGGGCACTGAAGGGACAGGCACTGATGAACCAGAACACGACGGCCGAAAAGCCCAACTGGGATGAGTGCATTGATGCTTTCAAGAAGGCTATTGAGATAGACGGTACCAATCCTGTCACCCTCACCTACCTGGGCTTCAGCCTCAACTCGAAGGCTGCCCAGATCAATGGTGACCGTGCTGCCCAGAAGGCACTCTACAAGGAGTCGATGGGCTACCTGGAGCGTGCCAAGGAGATTGACCCCAACCGCGAGCGCGCCAACTGGGCTTATCCTCTCTACCAGTGCTACTACCTGGTCTACGCTGCTTCTGATCCCCGCACACTGGAGATGGAGAAATTGCTGAAGAGCAAGTAAACCGAATCGATTCCCATTCATTTCATACAAAAGTCGGATGCCACGCTTTGGTCAAAGTGGGCATCCGACTTTTTGATACAAGTAAAAGAGGAAATGGCGGCTTCCCAAAAATTATATGGAAGATATCTGGAAAAATTAGCCGCGTTGGTAGTGGCTATATCATAAAAAATATGTAAGTTTGCAAAATCGATAGCCATATTAATCAGCCACGCTTATGATACTGCATGTAGCCAACCCGATTTACGACTCAGTGTTCAAGTACATCATGTCGGATGAGCGCATATCCAAGACGATCCTTTCAGCCTTGTTGAAGAAAGAGGTCGTGAGGGTAGAGATGCGACCGCACGAATATTCCAACACCACGCGTGACACGCTCTCCATGTTTCGCATAGACTTTGCGGCAACGGTCCGAGAGAGAGATGCAAGGGAAGGGGAAATGAAGGAGCGGGTAGTCTTGATTGAGCTGCAGAAGACATGGCTCGATACCGAGACGTTGCGCTTTCGCCAGTATCTTGGTGCACAGTACAGCAACAAGATAAATATCCGTGACGATTCGCCTAAAGGGTTTGCCTATCCGATGGTAGCTGTTTATCTGCTTGGCCATCGCGTGGGCGACATCCAAGAACCGGTGGTCTATGTCAACCATGATGTGTTCGACTATAATGGACAGGTCGTGGCGAAGGGAAAGGAAGAACCGTTTGTGGAAAGTCTCACCCATAATAGCATTATTGTGCAGATACCCTTGCTCAAGGGAAAGGTGAACAACCGGCTTGAGCGTGTGCTGAGCATTTTTGACCAGACCAAGAAGGATCTGGACGATCAACAGGTGCTCAATATCGATGACAAGAAATATCAGGACGATGCAGACATGATGTACGTGCTCCATATGTTGACCGCTGCTGCCGCCGACTCGGAAATGCGGCAGGACATGAATGTGGAGGATGAATATTACAAGGCGATAGAAGATCGTGACACTGCCATTTTGCAGCGCGAAAAAGAATTGGAAAAACGGGAAGAGCAGCTTCGGCAGAAGAATGAGCAGCTTCAG
>DJOV01000005.1 GCA_002437285.1 Prevotella sp. UBA6429
TTTTTTTATATACATTGTCCTCTTTATTCAATGTGCACCAGTCGCAGTTCTTTATGACGACTGAACCTTCCGGTGTGCCTTGGAACAATGAGGGACGGGAGACTTGTGTCGCTTATGCGACCTGCGCTCTGCTATGCCGCTTGCGCGGGCTGACAGCCCAATTCATACATAGTCCAGGGCAAGCGAAGCGACACCCTGGGTAAATGCGATGTGTGCCAACGTCCTGTTGTAAGGACAAAAGTATAAAACGCAATGGTCTCTTCACCGCAAATCCGGGAAGAACCCCAAAAATGGCTCTGCGGACTTGGGCTTTCCAAAAATAAATGGTAACTTTGCGAACGGATGGATGCCAAGCCGCAAGCAAGGCGGAATTCCAAATCTTATGGGTTAAAATAATAGCGTTTGCTGTTTATTCGAAAAACGTTCAGGAAACTTGGCGGTGGAAAGAATGCGCACAGAATAAACAAGTGAATGCCTGCGATAGCGTGGGCGTTCAACTTGTCTGTGCACATGGGTTTCCGCCAAGTACCTCTGAACGTGGACAGGTTGCAATGTCCACGTTTTACATTAGGTGCTTGGCGGAAATTCTCGTTTTATAAATGAATAACAAGCAGTCGCATTAAAACTATCTAAAAGCTTTAATGCCATGGCAAAATCATTGATCGAGGAGCTTCCTCGCATAGCGAGCGAAGGTCGTCAAGAGGCTCAGCGCATCATTTAGCGGCTGAGCAGCGGCACACGCATTGGATTGCAAACCAATGAGCTGGTGCTGCCACGCAAAGATGTCTCGGGATGTTTCCGAGGACAGGTACCTAACATTCCCAACGCCTTCAGCGCCGCCCTTAACGGGGGCGAATGGATGAACCGGCTCATCTATGGCGACAACCTGCTCGTCATGCAAGCTTTGCTGGCCGGCGATCCGCAGACAGGATTGCCTTCGCTTCGTGGTAAGGTCGACCTCATCTATATTGACCCGCCGTTCGACTCGAAGGCGGACTATCGAACTAAAATCAAATTGCCTGGAGTTGATTTACAGCAGAAGCCAACTGTTATAGAGCAATTCGCCTATGCAGATACTTGGGAGGAGGGAACAATCTCTTATATGAAGACACTTTACCCTCGCCTCATTATAATGAAAGAACTTCTTTCAGAAAAAGGAGCTATTTATGTGCACATTGATTGGCATATAGGTGATTACGTAAAGCTCATGCTCGATGATATTTTTGGTAAAGAAAATATGAGAAATGAAATAATATGGTGCTATAAAACAACGCTTAAGTTATCTTCAAATGCATTTGGAAAAGATCATGACACTATATATTTGTATTCAAAAAGTAATCTTCATGAAATACATCCTGATAGAAAAGATTTTCCAGCAAGTGAAAGCACATTGAAAAGATGGGGAAAATATGCAGATAAAAATGGATTTGTCAGTAATAAGCATTTTGCAGGAAGCAAGTCAACCATAATTAATACAGATGACGAAAGTAAGGGATTTTCTATACTAAATGGAATTCCTCGTGATTGGTGGGAAATATCTGCAAATGTTTCCAAAGGAAATACAGAAGAAGTCTCAGCTGGTAAATATGCCACTCAAAAGCCTGAAGCTCTTCTCGAACGCATCATCAAAGCCTCCTCCAACGAAGGCGACCTGGTCTGCGATTTCTTCGGCGGTAGCGGCACAACAGCGGCCGTCGCCGAGCGCTTGGTCAGAAGATGGATTACCTGCGACCTGGGCAAGCCTGCCTCACTCGTGATGCGCAAGCGCTTCATCGACCAAGAGGTGAAACCTTTTCTCTATCAGAGCATCGGTGACTATCAGAAGGAGGCGTTCCACAACAACAAGAAACTGCGCCGCGTGGGCGACCTCTCACAGGTGGTCTTGGGGCTCTTCGGTGCCCTGCCCTTCTCGCCCGAACAGGTGAGCGCACGCAACTTTGGATATGTGAAGGGGACGCGCACGCTGGTGATGGTGGACAGCCCAAACCGACTGACCACGGCCGCCACCGTACGCCGTGCCGTGGAGGCCAAGGCTTCGCTGCTGGGTGGCGACTGGGACAAGGTGGTGGTGCTGGGATGGAACTTTGCCTTCGACATCTCACAAGCCATCGAAAAATACAAAGACAGCCATGTGGAGGTGCTCGTCATTCCGCCCGACCTGCTCGACAAACTGTCGAAGAAGGGCTACAAGAAGCTCATCACCGACAAGGCCGTGCGCTTCTCCTCGCTCCAATACTTGGTGGTCAACCCCGTAAAGGTAACCCTGAACGGCAACGGCGAGGATGAGCTCGACATCAGTCTCTGCAACTATGTGCTCCTCTCACCGGACAACATCCCTCTTGACGACAAGGCCAAGGCGGAGCTCCAACAAGTGATGGAGAAAGACCCGCTGTCGCTCATCGAGTATTGGAGCATAGACCCTGACTATGACGGCGAGACTTTCCGCAGCACCTGGCAGGACTATCGCGAGAACACTGACAACGACAGCACCCCACTCCACTGTGTGAATGCCACACGACTGGTAGTGCCACACAAGGCGGGGCGCAAGGTGTGTGTCAAGGCGGTCGACGTGTTCGGATTTGAGAGCCAGGTGGTGCTCAACTTGAACGACAACTCCAAAGACTGATGGCGATGACAACAATCAATCCGAACAACATATCCCTGGAACTGGCACGCCGATTGGCTGACAGGGTGAACGCCGCTTGGCAGAGTGGCGAAATGATGCAGAGGGTGACACCCACCACGGCCTCGCTCTTGAGCTATTGGTTTGGCGAGGGGTTCTGCGAGCAGCGCGTGCGCAACTTCCATGAGGGGCAGCGACAGGCCATCCTCAACATCATCTACCTGCACGAGGTGCTGGGCGAAACCCAGGTGCTCGACGCTTACGAGAAGGTGATCCCTGACCTGATGGACCGTGCCGACCTGAGCCAACTGGCTAAGCATAAATACCAGTTTCCAAAGTATGCCGTGAAGATGGCCACGGGCACCGGAAAGACGTGGGTGATGCACGCGCTCATCATCTGGCAGATGCTCAACGCACGCCACGAGGACGCCTCGTGCGGCCGGTTCACCCAGCGGTTCCTGGTGGTGGCGCCGGGCTTGATCGTCTATGACCGTCTGCTCGACGCCTTTTGTGGCAGGAAGAAGCGTGACGAGGACTATCGAGACCCACAGACCAACGACTACTACATGAATCAGGAGGTGTTCATCCCGGAGCGTTATCGTGACGAGGTCTTCTCGTTCATCCAAAACAATGTGGTGACCAAGGAGGATGGCATCGGACGGAAGGCTACGGGCAACGGCATGATAGCCCTGACCAACTGGCATCTCTTCGAAAACCAAACGGAAGACAGAGAAAAGGATGACACGGAGGATTCAAGCACGCTGACGCCTACGGAAATCGTCAACGGCCTCTTGCCCGTGCGGCCCGGCAAGTCGGCCGGCAACGACCTCGGCGCACTCGACCGCCGGGCACTGGGCGGCACGGAGCTGGAGTATCTCGCCGGACTGCCGGACCTCATGGTCATCAATGACGAGGCACACCACATCCATGAACTGAAACGGGGTGGCGAGACCGAGGAGGTGGAGTGGCAACGGAGTCTCAACAGCATCAGCTCGACCAAGGGAGACCGCTTCATGCAGGTAGACTTCTCGGCCACACCGTTTGACACCAGGGGAACAGGCGACAAACAGACAAAGATATTCTTCCCGCACATCGTGGTAGACTTCGACTTGCCGATGGCCATGAAGCAAGGGCTCGTGAAACTGCTTCTGCTCGACCGACGGCAGGAGCTCACCGACCTGGAGCACCTCGACTACAACGCCGAGCGTGACGAACAAGGCAACGTGGTGGGGCTAAGTGAGGGGCAACGCATGATGCTGCGGGCTGGACTGACCAAACTGCAA
Organism: Prevotella sp. UBA6429; assembly: GCA_002437285.1. Classification (GTDB taxonomy): domain Bacteria; phylum Bacteroidota; class Bacteroidia; order Bacteroidales; family Bacteroidaceae; genus Prevotella. The sequence goes on from DJOV01000005.1 coordinate 3,907, forward strand.
CGGCTGGAAGAGGAATTTCTGAAAACCGATGACACCAAGAATCCGAAGATGCTCATCGTGTGCCAAGACACCTCTGTATCACCTTTCGTGGAAGAGTTTCTGAAGTCGGAAGGGCTGAAGGATGAGGACGTGGTGACCATCGACTCCAACAAACAGGGCGAAGTGGGCGACGAGGAATGGAAGGAAATCAAAACGAAGCTCTTCGACATTGATCGGTACAAAAGGCCCAAGGTAGTTATCTCTGTGCTGATGCTCCGAGAGGGCTTCGATGTCAACAACATCTGTGTGCTGGTGCCTCTCCGCTCTTCGCAAGCGCCCATCCTGCTGGAACAACTGGTGGGCCGTGGTCTGCGCCTGATGTGGCGGGAACCCGACTATACCGACGTGAAGCGCGAAGACCGCCTGCGCGTGTTGAAGTTACACAAGCCGCCTACAACCTATATTGACACGCTCTCCATCGTGGAGCACCCAGCCTTCATCAAGTTTTATGACAACCTGCAGGAGCAAGGCCTGGTGGCCACCGACGAGGGAGACGTCGGAACGGGAGGAGCCACGGGCGACATCATCACTGTGGGCCTGCGTGACGATTATGAGGATTATGACTTCATGTGGCCGCTCATCCTGCATGACGCCGAGGAGGAACTGGAGGATGCGGAGATCGACCTGGATGACCTGGAGCCTTTCACGATGTATCCGTTAGACTTGCTGCGCAAGTTCCTGGCCAAGGAGGGCGAGACGTTCGTGTCACAGGAATCGCTCACGAAGACCCTGTTTGGCAAATACAAGGTGACTGCCAATCTCTTCGATGCAAGCGGATACAATGAGTACCTGCAGAAGTTGCTGCGGGTGGTCACACTGCGCTTTGAGAACTGCCGCCGACAGGGCTTCCCCACCCTGCAGGTCAACGAGGCGCAGACCGTAAGGGTGATCGACTGGTACATCAGGACGCGCCTCTTCGGCCAACCCTTCGATCCTTTCCATGGCAGCGACTGGAAGATTCTCCTGGCCAAGGACGGCATCGTGACCAAGCACATCGTGGAACAGGTGGCCGTAGCCATATACAAGCTGCAAAACCGTCTGACGATTGTCAAGGCTGAAGTGGCCCACACGCCCTTCTCTTCCTTGCAGGCCATCAAGATGAGAGAGAACTTCTCCCTGGAACTGCACAAGTGCATCTATCCCCGCCTGGGCTACCCCTCACACGGCGGTGGACTGGAGAAAGCGTTCATGGAGTTTCTTGACAGGGACGCAGAGGTGGAGCGGTTTCTGAAAATCAATGAGTCTGGCCACTACTTTGCCATCATCTTTTATGTGCGCAAGGATGGGCTCATGGCCACTTATCACCCGGACTTCATCGTGGCAACGGCAGAGAAAATCTATCTGATAGAGACCAAGGGGGATGACAAGGTGAACGACCCTAACGTGAGGCAGAAGCAGACTGCCACTCTCGAATGGATCAAGAAAATCAACTCGCTGACAGCACAGGAGAGAATGTACAGGACATGGGAATATGCGCTGGTAGGAGAAAGTGTATTCTACTCCCTGAGCGGAAGCGGCGCCTCCATATCTGACATCTGCAATCAGTGCAAGGTGTCTTACTCGGCAGCTACGGGCAACCTCTTTGAGTGAGACATGGCGTCTTCTTGACAGCAACCAATAACAAGTACTGTACGCTAAACATTGAGGTTCCACCTCTAAATTAGGGCTGACACCGGATTCTGGTGTCAGCCCTTTGGATAACACTCCTATCAGACAAATTCGCTATCAGCTTAATTTTTCTCAATATTTTTATTACTTTTGCAAAAACAAAAGAGACAATCCACACAACTGACAAATTGCAACAATGACATGAAAAAAAAGTTTTTACTACTATTACTTTCTATTCTCACAAGCCTGTCGCTGAATGCGAAGGAGAGTGGAGAATGTTTCGTCATCCTCATCGAAAAAGCAAACGCAAGGGGACAACTTTACAATTTCTTGGACAGCAGGCTCAGCGGCAACGACATCAAAAGCATGTGGGATAGCGGAAAGCACCTGCTTGCAGCCAAGAACACGCGCGCTGGCTGGTTTACCGTCTGCCAAAACAAAGAAGACGGCGTTTCACAAAGCTACATCTATGACAGCTTCAAGGAAGTGAAGAAAGAAGCCGAGACGCAAGTGAACGAGCACAGGTACGTGTCATCGCTCTCCATCGGAGAGGTTAACACGAGATGGCTTTGGTGGGGGTTCTTCAACAGCATGCCTACCGTGAGCAAACAGACGATTGATATGGTCGGCTGCAAGGAACTGCCAAAATGGATGGAGAAACAGGCGCAACAGGGCATGAAAGTAACCGTGTGCTGTCGAAAATTTGGTGAGTGCGCAGTAGTGGCACATGACGGAACCGACATCGACAAGCAACAGATTTGTTTCTACAAGAATGCCGAAGAAGCATTGGAGGACATTCAAGTGAAATGGAAAGAAGGCTGGCGAGTGGGAATCATTGACGTGTCGATGATGAACAAGTATTTAATCGTTTACAACACATACCTCAAGCCTCGTGAAGGAGAACAATACATAGCATACTGTGACTCCAGAGAGAGCGCAAGAGACTTCATCAGCAAACGCACTGGCAACGGATATTACATCACACAGGTAGGCGGAGCTTACCACCCTGGCGCCACGGATGAGAACGGCAACAAACTGTCGTTTGTCGAGATCATTGGAGGATTGCTTACGACAAGCGCACAACTCTATACGGATATCAAAGGAAACAAAAACAACAACGCCGGAAGCAACAGCCATGAGGAAAACGATAACACGTCCTCATGCCGGACTCAAGAAGACTATCAGCAAGAGTATGACAAATGGGCCGACAAGGCTCAGAAAACTGCCATGAAATGGTACAAGAATGGCAAGGTCGACAGTCAAAACAGCAAGCAAGGACAAATCACGGCAGGTGAAAGAAAAATCCTCAGAGGGTACCAGGAAATTATGAGAAATGTTGCTGACGGCGCTTCAAAGAAGGGATTTAGCATAAAAAGGTCGGACATTGAAAATTTCAACCCATAAGACATATTAACAAAGTATTTCAGTGACCGTCCGAAAAGAGCCGCCTTGCATATCCCATCGCATCGCTCGAAAACCTACATCTTGACGGAGGAATATCTTCGGGTGAAAACGACCTCGCTCCAAACGTGTGTAATACATCACATAGCTGCCTCGCTCCCAATGAAGCGTTTCATGACCTTGCGGGGCTTGCCAACAAAAATGTATACG
>DJOV01000052.1 GCA_002437285.1 Prevotella sp. UBA6429
ACCCTTTATCGCAAAATTACCCCATGCAAATCTTGTCGCGACCGACAAAAAACGCGATTTTCGCGTTCTATTTCATCCGCTCTCCGTGACAAACTTTTGCACCAAAAATCATGACAATCCATACGCCAATGACTTTTTTCGTCCCTCGCGGCGTGCAGAGGGTGACCTCTCTCCATGCTGTGCGCACGAAGGCATACGGTGCTTGTCACGGGCAGAGGATCACGCCATCCTATCAACGAAACAACGCCTGCAACCTCAGCGGTTGCAGGCGTTGTCATCATGTAGGGCAGGCTTGCGCACGGCGGGCTAACCGCAGGCGCCAAGCCTTGTGTGTTCGGAGATTACTTGAGGTTGAAGAACTTCTTGCCGTTCTGGATCACCACACCCTTGTAGTCCTTGCTGACGCGCTGGCCGGCGAGGTTGTAGAGGGGAGCGTTCTTGTCGGCGCTGTCACTCTTGATGGCGTTCACGCCGGCAGTCTTGCCGTTGACGGAGACCAGCTGGTTGTTGGTCTGCACCTCGGGAGTGGTCACGTCGTCCTTGGTGTAGTTGATGAGCAGGCCGAGAATCTTCACCTCGTCGCCCTTCTTCAGGAGGAAGTCCTTGGTGAACTTGTTGCCCTCGAAGCTCTTGCCGCGGAACACGGTCAGTGCGTTGGTGGCGGTGCCGTCGTCAGAAATCTTGTAGGTCAGGTTGCCATACTGGCCCACGCCAGTGGTGTCCACATCCTCGCAGATGATGCCAGTGATGTAGCTCTCGATGGCGGGCTGCTTGCCTGCTGCCAGGACTGCCAGGGCCTCAGAGGTGGTGAAGGTGGCAATCTGTGTGAAGGTCTTCGATGCTACGGCGCTGCTGTACTGACCCTTGACGGCCACAGCCTTTACCGTGGTGGTCTGGTTGACGGTGAAGGGAGCGGTGTAGAGCGTGCGCTCGGCGCGGTCATCGGTGGGATCGTCACCGTTGACGGTGTAGTAGACCTGGGTGCCTTCTCCAGCGGTGATGGTCACCGTGGTGCTCTCGTCAAAGGCCTCGTCGCCGGAGATGACGGGAGCGGCTACATAGTTGGGGTCGGCGGGAGCCACGGTCACCTCAATCTTGGAGGCGCGCACCTGGGTGGAGGCGGAAGTCAAACTGACCGTTGTGGCATTGCCAGTCCATGTTCCGACCTTGCCTTCGGTAGTGTAGGTGCCATCGGTGGTAGAGAGGTTTCCGGGGCCATACTTGGCTGTGCCATTGGCCGTGCAGGTAATCTCAACCTTTGTGATTACACCAGAAGTGGCCGTGATTGTGTTTGTGGAACCTGCGCCAAAACGGAACTGGGGTGCGTTGAAAGCTCCATAGGTGCTCTTGATGGTCACACCGTCCTTGCTGACCTCATCGGCGCCTGATACGGACGTGTTGGTACCCTTGTCGGTTCCGGCGGTGAAGGTCACCACCTGCTGTGCCATGGCCATGTTGGCCACGAGGGCCATGACCAGGAGCATTGTTGCGCGTAAAAGTTTTCTCATAAGCTTTACTGTTATTGATGATTTATTATTAGTCGATGCAAAGTTACGAATAATAATGATAACGGGTTTATACAAAGTTGTTAATTTTGCATGAAGATTGTTTTTTGTCTTTCCTTATCGTAGGAAAGCTTTCACCGTCACTAAGTGGGGGGGGAGAAAATGAGATGGGGCGTGGGGTGGCGTGTGCCGTGAGTTCAATTCTTGTCGGGTGAAAAACAACAAGTTCCAGACGGGGCAAACTGAAAGGTCCCATGCGGCGGTAGAAAAATGTATAAATGACCACACACATGGAATCATTCTCTGGCTGTCTGCTCCAAAAACAAGGGTCAGTGGAGCAAGGGGGGGGATATGGAACAGCCTAATTCGCCCCATCCGAAACTTGTATGTCTTTGACTGCGCTGTCAATCAACGTCGTTTGGGGCGTCTGTTAATTCTATTTATACGTTCTTGTCCCCCTGCTTGCGCCATCTCTTGGGTTTCTTGCCCAAGGTGCGTTTTTTGAGGCTTATTTGCCTTTGTGGCTTGCCTGTTCGGTTATGGGGGCTTCTTTTCAAATGCAAAGGTACAAAAATCCCCCCCCCCCTCCAAGAAATTTAACACTTTATTCCCTGTATTAACTAAACTTTAACGTTTACCCCCCCCCTATAAGTGCTTTTGCTTTCTTTTCTCTTGATTTAAGTCATGTTTTGCGACAAAACGTCAAGTATTGAAGCCTTTCTATTTGTCTGAGGCGGATTCCGTAAAAAAATGATGGCCCATGAGCCTGTTGCCCATGAGCCATCATGTGAAGCGCGGGGACCGTCGAGGGTCCTTACGCTATGAAGGAAGATACCGTCTGCTTAGATGCTCTGCAGGAACTTGATGACTGCGTCGCGGTCGGCCTTCGGAGCATTGTAGAAGTTGAGAGCCGAGTGGTAGGCATGGCTCTTCTTGTTGTACATGTGCCAGAGGATGGCCTCCTCCTCGTTGCGTGCGCGGCAGTCGTGCATGCGGTCCTCGGCTCCGGTGTTGGAGTATTCCAGTCCGCGGCCCCACAGAGGTGTGGTGCGGCACCATGATCCGTGCACGTCGTTCTTCATGTAGAGCTTGTGCTGCACGAAGTCGGAGTAGGGATAGATGGTCTGGTTCTTATACTGCGGAAGAGTCTTTCCTGCCAGCATCTCTGGCGTCCAGTAGTTGTCGTCTGTGGTCTGCCACTTGGGGCGGTGACATGAGGTGCAGCCCCACTCGTTGAAGAGTTTCTTTCCGCGTTGCACGTCGGGGTCGTTGAGGTTGCGCGCGCGGGGAATGGCCAGTCCGCGGTGCCACACCATGAAGGCGTAGAACTGGTCGGACGACATCTCTGGCGTAAACTTGTGCCAGGGGTTGTCAAACTGGTTGGTGCCTGGGCGCAGCAGGTTGTAGACACAGGCGCGTATGCTGTCGGTGGTGCCGTCGCCATAGTAGGGCGACGTGGGGTCGGCCTTGATCTTGGCTATCACGTCGTCGTCGAGGCTCATGGCCTTTGCCCAGGCATCGGTGGTGTAGAGGTAAGGACGGTCAGGACGCGACACGTTGGGGATGTTCCAGACGGCGTTGGCGCCGTTGGCGTCGGCCAGCACGGCACGTGTCAGCGCGTAGCTGAAACGCTTCAAGGCCGTCGACTCACCTTTCTTGGTCTTGGTGCCGTCGGCATACTGTCCGTTGCCCATAGCGTAAAGGCTTCCGAAGGTAGAGCCGTTGTAGAAGGTGCTGTTGATATATTCGGCAGGGTCGAGGCCCGCGCTGAGGAAGTACTGGTACTCCTTCTCATACTGCGCCTTGATGGAGTCTTCGGGGATGGCGTCAATGAGGCCCACACCCTGGAGGCCGATGGTCGACTCTATGCGCACAGCATAGTTGCTGGGCTTGGGGTAGGTGTTGAAGGCCGCCTGGTCGATGCGAACCTCCGGATACTGCAGCTTTGGCATGGCCGTGCCGTCGGGGTAAGCGTAGTAGCCATCTTTCATGTGCTGTGGCCACACATCGTTCTTAGCCTCGGTACTGCCTAAGGTGAGCCATGTCATGTGTATGCCCGACTCCTCGATGGGTGCCTTGAATGGCTCTGTGGCCTGCGTCTGCGGCATGCCAGTCACCTCCGAGATGAAGGCTCCGTCGTTTGACAACCCGTCGGAGTTGTCGGCATCGGGGCTGGCCTTGTAGATGGCCAGCAGGTATCCGTTGCCGTTGGCATACTTGGTGGTGTACTGCTGGAACCACTTGCCATGCCCGTAGTTGGGGTGGCAGTCGAAGCAGGAGCGTCTGACGCTGGCCGGTCCGAGGCCCTTGAACGCGCCATTGTTGACCGTGTACTGCCGCTCCATGACCTGCTCGCCTTGGAAGAACAGGTCAAAGTAAGCCTTGTTGTTGTCTACCACGGGAGTCTCGTCAGAGAAGGCGCTGGATCCCACGTTGTCGGTGGTGCCCAGCTCGCCGCCGGGCAGCCACTCGCTGGCTGCGAAGTTGCCCACAGCCTTTCCCACGTAAGCGCCTTCGTCGGAGCGCGGCGCGTCGTTGTCGTCGGAGCAGCTGGCGAGCGTCACGGCCGCCGCCGCTGCGAGGAGCATGAGTTGGGGTTTGATGATCTTGTTCATAAGTAATGTTTGTTAGCCCACTTAACGCGGCCACGCGTCTTGGAGCGCATGGCCACGTTATGGTGGTTATGAAATATAAGATTATTGGTTGCGCCTTTACTTCACGATGAGGTTGCGTCCGCACCAGGTGGCCGCCAGGTTGAGCTGGTTGTCGAGTTCCTCAACAGCGTCGATGCAAGTCTTGACCTGTGCGTTAGCGGGGTCGTCGATGAAGGCCGTTCCGCTGTTCTTGGCCTTCTCCAGCGCGCTGATGGCGTTGTTCAGGGCGTTGTTCAGGTCGTTGTACTCAGGATAGTTGTCCTTCATGAAGGCCATGATGGAGTTGGCAGCCGGGGCAGTCACGCTCTCCGTGCCGCGCATGCCATAAAGCGAGTTCTTGATGGAGTAGATGTTGTCCTGGTAGTCCTGGAAGGAGCGCTTGCTGTAAGGCGACTCGATGTAATCGCCAGCATCCTCGCCCTCTTCGCCCACCTCGGGGTGACCAGTGGCCACGCGGTAAGCCTGTCCGAGCTTCTGTGTGTAGACCTCCTGGCAGATGTTGGAGCAACCGCCTTTGAAGATGTTCTGCAAGTTTGCGGGCCATGACACGAAGAGGCTGGTGCTCAAGCCCACAGACTTCACGGCCTCACTGTACGACACGCCCTGGTTGGTCATGCCCTGGTAGCGTGTGCCGGCAAGCACCCAGTTGGCGTTCTGTGTGAGGTAGTTCTTTAGCGCAGCGTCGGCTGTCCATTCGTAGGCCAGCAGGGTGGTCATGTTGTGCAGGTCGCCAGCCACGGCAGCTGCAAAGGCAGCCTCCTCCGTGGTTTTCACGGTGCGCAGCTTGGCCTTGTTCTGCTCTACGTCGTCGCCCTTTTGGTTAAGTCCCTCGCCGTCCTCATACTCGGCGTTGAAGGCTGTTGCGGTGCGGTTCGCTCCATTGCGGAAGAGCACGAACTCCAGTCCGTGGAAGCCCATAGTGGAGTCGAATTGGCTGTTGCTGCTGTAAACGAAGTGTGCGGCGTCGTCGCCCTTGATGCCAGCGATGACGGTGGCGCTGGTCAAGGCCTCGGCGAGCTGGCTCTGGTCGAGGGGCCATGAGTCGATGTGCGGGTCGATGTCGTCGTTAGAGGCGGCACCGTAGAGGAAAGCCTCGCTCTGCTCCCAATACTTGCGGGCGTTCTTGAAAGCCGTGCAGGCGGCGTCGATGTCGTCTTGCGTCAGGGTGCCTGCCACGCGCTTGGCGTAGAGGTTGCGGCAAGCGTCGTCGAGCGTGGCGGCCGCAGCCTGCAGGTCGCGGTAGGTTGGGGTCACCACATCGTTGACGTATTGCGCCACGATGGTCTCCATGACCGAGGGTTTCGTCTCCACCGTGTTGTCCTCATTGTTGTCGTCGCTGCATGATGAGAATCCGAAGGTCATCATGCCGGCTGCCGCGAAGAGCAGCGCATAATGGAAAATCTTTTTCATTCGTGTTGTTTTGTTATGTGATGATTGTTGTTTCGAGTGTCGGGGCGTATCCTTGTAGGCTTATAGGAAGAAGCCCTCGTAGGCGATGCCGATGTTGATGGCCGGCTCGTCGTTGTACTGGCTCTTCAGCTTGCGGTAGTTGTATTCGGCCTTGATGGCAATCTGCGGGATGGGGTAGTAGTTGACTCCGGCGGCGAAGATGCGCTTGTTGGTCCACTGCTTCGACTGCGCGTGGATGTAGGAGTCGTAATACTCGTAGTGTCCGAAGACATAGAGCTTCTTGTTGTCCTGGCGCAGCTTTGGAATCTGCGAGAAGATGTCGTATCCCACCTCGATCATCGTTGCGATGGCGTGGCTGCCGAAATACTTTCCGTTTCCGCGCTCATAAGGCGTGACACCGCTTTGCGCCGTGTTGGGGTAGGTGAACTGCGTGATGCGGTTGGCGTCGGTCACGTAGCCGTAGTCGACGTTGCCGCGCGCAATCCAGTTGTGGGCGTTGTAGGTGAAGTCGAAGCTGCCGAGGTAGACGTTGCCCTTGATGTTCTTGCTCGTTCCGAACTCCATGTCGTGAGGCACGCTGTTGTGCATGGCCTGCCCGAAGTAGCCGCTCACGCCGAGGCGCAGGCCAGGCACGCTGTAGTTGTCGACGCGTGCCATGACGCCATACTTGTTGGCGGGCTCAAACTCGAACGGGCTGTGGGGGCCGTTCTGTATCCAGTTGGAGCGGTTGAAGTGGAAGGCGTCGAGACCGGCGATAAACTGGGCCTCGTAGCGCCAGTCCTTCAGGCGTCCGAAGACGCTCACGCCTGTCTGGTGCCAGGTGGAGGGCAGGATGGTGTTCTCGCCCTCGGGACGGTAGACGGTGAAGAAGTTGAGCGGCTCGTGGTGGGCGTTGACCAGACCGAAGGGTACCACGATGTGGCCGGCGCGGACGTTGAGGGCGCGGGAGAAGGTCTTCTGCAGCCAGAACTGCTCGAGCTCCACCTCGCCGCCTTTCTCTTGCTCGTTCTCAAACTCGATGGCTTCGTCGGCCTCGTACTCGATGGACGAGCCTGTGCCGCCATGCTCAAACTCAATCTCTGTGCCGAGCGACCAGCCCTTGCCGAAGTCGTAACCGAGATAAATCACGGCGTGGGGAATGTCGAAACGTCCATGGCTGGGGTCGTTCTTGTAAGCTGAGGGCTTGGTGTAGCGGTTGCCGTTGTCGCTGTAGAAGTTGCGGCTGAAGGCTACCTCGCCATAACCGCCGATGCTCAGGCGTTTGCCGTTGGCATGGTTCATCACCGAGTCGACGGCGCTCTGCTGGGCGTGGGCTGTCGTGAGGCTGCCGAGGAGCATCATGCCTGTGAGCAATCCTAATTTCATTGTGTTCATATCCTATTGAAGTTGTTTTTTTGTCGTTGGTGGGCGGAGCGCCGTTGCGGGCTGCCGTCTTGTTTTCGGGTGCAAAATTACTGTTTATACATTTTTTGCACAATACCTAAAAAACATGAAAATGAGGAGCGGCCGACGTGGCCAGACCATCATATATAGTTATTAGCAGTCGCAGAATGGGAGTGGGGCAGACAAGTGGTGCGAGGTCTGTGCTGGTGCGTTGATAGAATCCTGTCGTCCCGCAGTCCGGGGAGGCGCAGCCCTGCCAGCTTGAAGCCCTTGCCACAGGGCGGGGCTAAGCCATTGTGACGGAGTGGGGCAAAGCCTTTGTAGCGGAGTGGGGAGGAAGCCATTGTGGCGGAGTGGGTAGGAAGCCATCGCCACGGGATGGGGCTGCAAAAGCAAAAAAGTGCAGTTGACTGGTTGCAATCCTGTAGTCATTGGACAGCGCATCGGCCCGTGTGGACGGACGCGTGGCCAGTTGTCTGCGAGGAAGGTAACCGTCACTGCACTTTTCGAGTGGTGTGGGGCGATGCTGATTTGCGGTTGCAAAGGTACAACGGATAACGCCTTGTGGCAATACCTATTAGTGGGTAATTGGGTGCTATCCTCATAAGTAGGTATTTTGCCGGTGGGAGAAGAAAAAGGAAAGGCAAAACGTTGTCAGTCTCGTCAAAAAATGGTTAACTTTGCAAATGCAAACATATTTATTAAGGTGTAAAAGATGAAAAATCAGAAGATGTACGAACCCGACGATAAGCTCATCAATATCATCGGAGACAACTACAACATCCTGCAAGCACTGGGCAGCTTCGGCATCAGCCTGGGCTTTGGCGACAAGACCGTGCGCGAGGTTTGCGAAGAGCAGCATGTCGACACTTACACCTTCCTCGCCGTGGTCAACCTCACCATCAATGGCTACCGCGGCTACGATGACGCCTACCGCCTCTCGGTGCCCACGCTGCTGAAATACCTGAAGGCCTGCCATGCCTATTACATCGATTTCGAACTGCCCTTCATACGCCGTGAGCTGCAGGAGGCTCTCGACGAGAACGATAACCTGGCCCGCCTCATCCTCAAGCTTTACGACGAGTATGCCCACAGCATCATCAACCACATGCGCTATGAGGAAAAGACCGTGTTCCCTTACGTGGAGAAGCTCGAGGCGGGAGAGGCACCCAAGAACTACGACATACATATGTACTCGAAGCACCATGAGCAGACCGACCAGAAGCTCAAGGAGCTGAAGAACATCATCATCAAGTATCTGCCCTCCGACGGATTGCGCAACAACCAACTGTCGGCCACACTCTACGACATCTACAACTGCGAGGACTGGCTCGCCCAGCACACACAGGTCGAGGACCACATCTTCATACCCGCCATTCGCGAACTGGAGCGGCGAAGCAAGCAAGACGACGTGTCGGTGAAGATCTCAAACATGATCAACCAAAACCCGGAGGCGCAGGAGAAGCTCTCAGACAGGGAGAAAGACGTGATTGTGGCGCTTGTGCAGGGCATGAGCAACAAGGAGATTGCCGATTACCTCTGCATCTCCATCAACACCGTCATCACGCACCGGCGCAACATAGCGCGCAAACTGCAGATCCACTCGGCCGCTGGCCTGACCATCTATGCCATCGTCAACAACCTCGTGGACATCAGTACCGTGAAGTTGTGATGCGGCGAAGTGGATTCCGCTTGTCGGCGGCGTGACAAAAATAATGGCGGCGCGACAGGAAATATGTCTGCGCGACAAGAAATATGTCTGCGCGACAAGAAATATGTCTGCGCGATAAAAAATAATGGCCGCACAGCACAATAATCATGGGCTGTGCGGCTTTATATATTTATAATCGGTCTTATCTGATGTAGCCGGTATCGCTGATATGTAGCCGGCATCATCTGTTAGTAAGCGACATTTATATATCATATAATTGATATAGGTAATATAACCGACTTATCTGTATGAACCGGCATTATCTCTTTATAGCCGGCAACGAGTTATAGCCGGCAACGTGAAAAAGAGAGAAAGAATGACGATGGAACGTCCCAAGATAGCAGTGATAGACCCCAACACGCTGGCCGTGATGGGTATGCGGCAGATACTCCAGAACGTGATGCCCATCATGACGGTGGAGGCTTTCAGCACGTTTGACGACCTGCTGATGCATGACGCCGACCGCTTTGTGCACTTCTTCGTGGCGCAAAGCGTGGTGCTCGAGCATCGGCCTTTTTTCCTCGAACGCAGGCACAAGACCATTGTCACCACACTCTCGCTAAACCCGCAGACGCAGCTCAGCTCCTTCCATAGCCTTTGCATCAATCAGCCCGAGGAGGATGTGGTCAAAGACTTGCTCCACTTGGAACAAGGCGCCCATGCCGGTGGCCGCAACTTGCCGCCCATGCCTCGGGCGCTCAGCGAGAAGGTGCTCAGCGACCGTGAGATAGAGGTGTTGAGCCTCATCGCGCAAGGCATGCTCAACAAGGAGATAGCCGACCAACTCAACATCAGTCTCACGACGGTCATCAGTCACCGCAAGAATATCCAGGAGAAACTGGGCATGAAGAGCGTGTCGGCGCTCACCATCTATGCAGTGATGCACGGCTATGTGGACGTGAACAAGATTTGAGGCGGATCGTGGTCGTGTCGGCTGCGGTCGCGTGTGTTGTTCTGTTGTTGTCTGTTGTTGTCTGTTGTTGTCTGCCGTTGTCTGCCGTGATTGGTGTTGTCTGCTGCGACAGCCGAAAAGGCGGACCCCGCCCTACAATAAAGGCGCGAGCAGATGGGCGAACCATCCGCGGAACCGTTGCCAGGGCGTGCGCCATTGTTTCCACGTCTCGGGCGTGAGCCGGAAGGAATCGCTCTTCTCCGTGTCGAAGAGACGGTCGAGCTCATGGGTCGTGCAAGGGTCGATGATGACCGCGTTCTCCTCATAGTCCCATGCCAGGCTGCGGGCGTTGAGATTGGCCGATCCCACGGTGCAGAAGCGGCCGTCGACCATGATGACCTTGGTGTGATGGAAACCGGGCTTGTACATCCACACGCTGCAGCCGCGCTTCATGAGTTTGTGGGCGTTGTAGAATCCGCAGTCGGGCGTGAGCGGGATGTCGCTCCTCACTGACAGCATGATCTCCACCTTCACGCCGCGCTTGACGGCTTTGCGCAAGGCCCGCTTGATGCTGCGGTTGAGCGTGAAATAAGGGTTGATGAGCTTGATGCTGTCTTGCGCCATGCTGATGGCATGGGTGTAGAAGTCGCGTATGATGCGGTTTGACGTGTGTGGCTCACGGTTGACGATGCCCACCATCTTGTGTCCGGCCGTCCGGCAAGTGTCGGGCTTCAGTCCGTGGAAGTAGCTGGCGTCACCCAGTCCGCGGTAGTATTGGGGGCCGTGTATGTTGTGGTGGGTCACCTTGTTCCACATGCGGAGGAAGATGTCCTGCAAGGTGTTGACCTCGGTGCCCTCGATGCGGCAGTGCATGTCGTGCCACTCGCCCACCTGTGGCGTTCCCTTGATGTAATAGTCGGCCACGTTCATGCCGCCCGTGTAGGCCACCTTGCCGTCGATGACCACGATCTTGCGGTGGTCGCGGCTCCAGATGTCGTTGAAGTATGGGAACCTCACGGGGTTGAACTCGTAGATCTCGATGCCCAGCGCGCGGATGGAGTCGAGGTCGCGGTGGCGCATGGGTTGGTTGTTGCTGATGTTGCCGAAGCCATCGAAGAGCAAGCGCACCTCCACACCCGCCTTCGCCTTGGGAGCGAGGTGGCTGATGAGCAACCGGTTGATGGAATCGTTGCGGAAGTTGAAATACTCCATGTGGATGCTCTTCTGTGCCTGGTCGATGGCTCGGAAGAGATCATCAAACTTCTCCTGTCCGCTCATGAGGAGCGTCACGCTGTTGTCCCTTGAGAACGAGACGCCCTCCTTCTCCAGGTGTCTTACGATGAGAGAGTCGCTCGTCTGGGCTTTGGCTTGCGAGGGGATGAGCAAGAGAAGCATCAGTGAGAGACAGCTAAGTATCATGGTCATACACTCAAATTTTTCATGGCGCGGCGCCAGTGTCGCGCTTGTTATCCCCATTTGTGTTGTCGTTTTGTGGTTGGGTTCGGATGGATATGCGGTTGCTGTGTCATTGGTTGAGCATCGACGAGGCATAACTGTCGACGATGCCCAGCAGCTTGCGTTGCTTGTCGCATACCAGCACCGAGTGGATCTTGTACCGGTGCATGATGCGCTGTATCTCGGAGATCTTGGTGTTGGGCGACACAATCTTCGGGTTGCGGGTCATGATGTCGGCCACCGTGTGGTCGAAGAATTCGGCCTGCCAGCGCTCCATGGCGCGGCGGATGTCTCCGTCGGTGATGAGGCCGATGACACATCCATCGCCGTCGAGCGACACGCCCAGTCCGAGCTTGCCTTTCGAGACGTGGATGATGGCCTGCCCCAGGTGCATGTCTTGCGGCACGATGGGCATGTCGTCGGTGCGCATCACGTCCTCGGCCGTGGTGAGGAGGCGCTTGCCCAGTTCGCCGCCGGGATGGAACTGCGCGAAGTCGCGGGGGCGGAAGTTGCGCACCTGCATCAGGGCCACGGCCAACGCATCGCCCATGGCGAGCGCAGCCGTTGTCGACGACGTGGGCGCGAGGTTGAGGGGACATGCCTCGTGGGCCACATACACCTTGATGTGTATGGTGGAGTATTTGGCGAGCAGCGACTCCGGGTTGCGGCTCATGCCGATGATGGGTACATGCATGTGGAGGAGGATGGGCACGAAGCGCAGGAGCTCGTCGGTCTGTCCTGAGTTGCTGAGCGCCAGCACCACGTCGTCGGGCGTCATGACACCCAGGTCGCCGTGGTAGGCGTCGAGCGGATTGATGAAGAAAGCCGGCGTGCCGGTGGAGGCCAGTGTGGCCGCGATCTTCTGCCCGATGTTTCCGCTCTTGCCGACCCCCGTCACGATGACCTTGCCGTGGCAGTGATAGATGAGGTCGACGGCCCTGACGAAGTTGTCGTCGAGCTGTGGTATGAGGTCGAGCACGGCTTGCGCCTCGTCGCGGAGGCAGCGCTCGGCGTAGCTGCGCGACAGCGACAGGTCGCCGGCCGGTATGGAGGGATTTTGCATGATGTACGTGATGTGGAAGATGTTAATCGAGTAGCTGGCTGATGAGCCCTTCGAGCTTGTCGAGCTCCAGCATGTTGGCTGCGTCAGACAATCCTTGGTCGGGGTCAGGGTGCACCTCGAAGAAATAGCCCGTGGCGCCAAAAGCCTTGGCGGCCAGCGCCATGGCCGGCACAAACTTGCGGTCGCCGACGGTCTTGCCGTCACCGGCCGACGGTCGCTGCACGCTGTGAGTGCAGTCCATGATGACGGTGGGCACAATCTCCCTCATGTCCGACAGGTTGCGGAAGTCCACCACGAGGTTGTTGTAGCCGAAGCAGTTGCCCCGCTCGGTGAGCCACACCTCCGTGGCGCCGCTGTCGAGCGCTTTCTCCACGGGATAGCGCATGTCGCGTCCCGAGAGAAACTGCGCCTTCTTGATGTTGACCACCTTGCCCGTCTTGGCGGCGGCCACCAGCAGGTCAGTCTGCCTGCAGAGGAAGGCGGGAATCTGCAGCACGTCGCACACCTCGCCAGCCGGCTTCGCTTGCCAGGCCTCGTGGATGTCGGTGGTGATGCGCAGGCCGTAACGGTCCTTCACGTCGGCCAGCATCTGCAAGCCCTTGTCGATGCCCGGTCCGCGGAAAGAGTGGATGGATGTGCGGTTGGCCTTGTCGAAGGAAGCCTTGAAGATGATGTCGGTGCCGAGGCGCCGGTTGATGTCCGTCAGCGTTGCGGCTACGGTGTCAAGCAGTTGGGCCGACTCGATGACGCACGGGCCGGCTATGAATGTGGGTCGCATGTGGTTTCTCCTATTTATATTGTTATGCAAAGTTAGTTAAAAGACGTTGCAAAAACAAACGTTTAACAATAATTTAACAAACGGGTGTAAAAAACTTGTTGAAATTTTGGAAGAGAAGAGTTTATTCTATATTTTTGTAGCGCTTTTATGAGACGGCGAGGCGGGAGAAGGTCCCGTTAGTGCCCGATAGACAACCAATTAGGAATAAAGAAATAGAGAGTTAATCAGTATTTATTAATTAAAAATTTAAGTAAAATGAAAAAGTTATTTATGACTTTGGCAGCAGCTGTCATCGCAGTGAGCGCCAGTGCACAGGTCTATGTGGGTGGCAACGCAGGTATTGCCAGCACCAAGATTGCCGGTCAGGACAGCAAGACCACTTATAAGGTTCTTCCTGAGATTGGCTACAAGATCAACGGCGACTGGGCAGTCGGTACTGTCGTAGGCTGGGGCAAGGGCAACCCTGTCACCATCGAGGACGCAGACGCAGCAGTAGGCACCTTTGAGGTGGCTCCCTATGTGCGCTACACCGCCCTTCACAGCAAGGTGGTCGACCTGTTTGTTGACGGTGGCTTCTCATATAAGCACTACAACGGCACGGGCAATGAGTGGACAGTGGGCCTGAAGCCCGGTGTTGCCTTCAACGTCAACAAGAGTGTGAGCGTCGTCGCTCATGTCGGTTTCGTGGGCTACAAGACCTACAAGCCCAGCTACGACCATGCCAAGAGCAGCAACGCTTGGGGTGTGGACCTCGACGGCAACAACCTGACGCTGGGTGTTCTGGTGAACCTCTAATGGCGACATGCGTCAGCGGTTCTTCCTCGCGGAGAGCCTGCTGGCAAGATAAAAGACAGGCAGGCTTCCTGCGCTCCGTCATGGAGCATGCAGGAAGCCTGCTCTTTTTTGTGTGTCGGCAGTGGCCTGCCCCACATCAGCATTCTGTATCCCCTACCTGTTAATAGAGATTGGCTTGCTGCGACTGTATGTCACTTTTTTTGCGCATGGTCAGTGCGGGCAGCACCATCTCGTTGAGCGCTTGTCGCACTTCTTCGTTGGGAATGCCGAGGTTGTAGCCGAACTCATCGCTCGACTTGATGGTCAGATATCCGGATTGATAGAGGAACAACTCTGCGCCTCCTCCCGTGACATCGGATGTTTCGAGTGTGCTCTGCAGCACGCGGCAATGATCGTAGTCATCCAGATGTGTCTCCAGGTCGTTGACAAACTTAGGCAGTAGAGACGTGGCACCCGATGAAGCCCAATAGCCCCGCAGCTCCTTTTGGTACAAGGCACTGATAAGACTGTAAGGATTGAAAATGTCCACCATGTTTTTTCGGCAGAAATGGTATCCGTCATAATAAGACTTCAGGTTGTCCATCGTCTCGTCGGTGGTCCACCCGTTGGCTTCAGCCATCTGCTTGATTTCGGGCATGAAAGAGTCGGCGAGTTCTTGTTTTGTGATGCCACATATGGCAGCGAACTCTGGTTCAAAGCTGATGTTGAGCAAGTTGTTGAGCACAGAAAAAAGCGAAATCTGCGTGAACTTCGTTATTCCTGTGAGAAACACGAAACACTCCATGGCGTCACACATCTTCAGGATGGCGAACACCTCGCGATAGAGCGCTGTACAGGCATCGTGACCTGTCGTATGCCAGGAGTGCTGCAAGGGTGAGTCATACTCGTCGATAAGCACGGCCACCCGTTGTCCCGTCTGGTCGTAAGCGGTGCTGATGATGGTCATGAAGCGTGTGGCAAGGGAGGCATTGGGCCGTGGCCGAATGTCGAGTTTACTTTCGTATCCGCAGAACACGTAGTCAAAGTAAGACCTCAGGCTATCCGGGTCAGCCCCCGCGCCGCTCATGTCAAGCCTGATGACGGGATGGCGTGTCCACTCTTTCTCTAACTTCATGATTTTGAGTCCTTCGAAGAGATCCCGTCGTCCTTCGAAGTAAGCCTGCAACGTATCCACCAACACTGATTTTCCGAAGCGGCGCGGTCGGCTCAGGTAGTTGTATTTCACACCGTTGACAAGTTCCCAGATGATGTCTGTCTTGTCAACGTAGACATAGCCCTGTTGCCGGATGTCGACAAACGACTGTATGCCTACGGGGAGTCGTCTTTTGAAGTCAGCCATACTTGCTTTTTTTAGAACAGTTGCCAAATGTAAGTTTTGCGGCTTGTCGCCGCGTCCTTGCGCCCGCTATCATTTGTCCGCCTGCTTGCGCAGTTGCTCCTCGGCCTCCTCGATGGAGTCGGCGTGGAGGATGGGCGACGTCTTGGAGGGCGGCACGAGGTGGGCGGTGTCGCTGACGATGTGTATGTCGCGTTGCGGGAACGGAATCTCGATGTTCTGCTCGTTGAAGGCGTCGTACACCGCTTCCATGATGTCGCTCTCGGCGTAGGTCTGCTTGCGCGAGTCGACCCAAGCCAGGATCTTGAAGTCGACCGAGTTGTCGCCGAATCCGGCGAGCACCACCTTGATAAAGCGTATGTATCCCGGCTTGTTGAGCGGTTCGACCGCCTCGGTGATGGTCTGCTTCACCTGCGGCACGTTTGTGCCGTAGGCCACGCCGATGGGTATGATGGAGAGCACGTTGCCATGGTTGCGGGTCAGGTTCTTGTAGTTCTTGGAGAAGAGCTGCGAGTTCTGGAAGGCGATGACCGACCCGTCGAGCGCCTCGATGGTGGTGGAGGTGTACGAGATGGCCTTCACCGTGCCCTTGGTGCCCTCGATGGAGATGTAGTCGCCCACCTTGATGCGTCCAGCCATGAGCGAGATGCCGTAGTAGAGGTTTTCGAGTATGTCCTTCATGGCGAATCCGATACCGGTGGACAGGCCTGCCGAGATGGCCACGATCCACGAGTTGTCGATGTTGAAGACGATCATCGTGACGAGCAGCCAGGCTCCCCAGATGACCACCTGTATGACGTTGCGCCACATGGCGATGCGGCTCGTGACAGCCTGTTCGCTGGCCTTTCGCTTCTCCTCCTTCGCCTTTTGCCTCTCCCGGCTGAGCAGGTGGTAGTAGAGCACGTGGATAGACACGCGGTTGGCGTAGGAGGCCAGGAAGTAGAGCGTGGTGACCTGCACGGCCCTCATGATGGAGAAGGTGAACTTGTTGGTGTCGATGAGGCGGCGGTTGAACAGTTCCCAGGAAGTGTCGCTGAGGTTGAACACGTCGGCCGCCCAATAGATGCTGACGAGCACCGAGAGTGTGGCCAGGATGGGTGCCAGTGCGGTGTAGAGGAATCTGAAGAACCAGGTGCGGCTCACCGGCGTGTTGTCGTCGAAGTAGCGGCGCTTGGGATGGTTGCCGTACTGCTTGAGCAGGTCGGCGAAGCAGGTGATGGTCAGGATGCACGTGAGCTGCATGGTCCACCAGATGAGCATCTCCACGGCGAGCAGCGTGTAGCCGATGAGCGAGGCCACGTCGCTGGCGAGAAACACCAGGAACGACACCCAGGCGTAGAACACGTCCGACGAGGGCAGGTCGCCCTTGTTGCGCCGGATGGCTACCCACTGCCACACGGTGCTGAAGAGCAGGAGGAAGGGCAGGAGGATGCTCGTGAGGATGTTGGGTATGAGCACCACGCGGAAGGTGATGACGATGAAGCAGATGGCCATGATGGGCACGTAGATGCGCAGGCCGTGCTTGATCTGCTCGCCGTCGAGGCGGATGAGCAGCGACAGCAGGATGACGCCCATGAGCCAGGCGTACTCCACGAGCAGCCCGCAGGCCATGATGAGGAAGTTTTGCGAGATGGAGACGCGCACGATGCCCAGCGTGGCGGCGAAGACGATGACCGTGGCCGCCAGGATGATGCATACGCGCTTGGCCTTGAAGTAGGCCTTGGCCTCCTCACCCTCCTTGCCGCCCGAGAGCCAGCGCAGCAAGGCTCCGGCACGGTTGCGCTTGACCAGTTGGGTCACGATGAACCCGATGACGAGGTAGCTCACCCCGGCGGCGATGAGGCCGTAGAAGACGATGATGGCCAGTAGCATGAGGATGATGCGGCTGTCCCAGTCAGACTTGAACTTGTGTGTGGGCTTGTATTTCTCGGCCACTACCTGTGCGGTCTCCCTTACCTCTCCGTCCAGGTTCTTGAGGATGGTCACCACGTTGGTGCCGCTGTTGGTGAAGATGCTGTTCTGTATCTCCAGGTATCGTTTGCTGGCGTAGTCGTTGAGGTTCTTGAGCCGTTGCTCGGTGAGGTTGTAGATGTTGATGTACTGTTGGTTCTGCGTGCGGTTCTCGTTGAGTGTGCGCCGTATGTAGATGGCGAGCGTGAGGCACACGTTGCGGTCCACCTTGGCCTTCTCGCTGAGGCTGGCGGTGTACATCGCGCTGAGGTCCGCGATGAGGCTGTCGAAGCGCGCTATCTCCACGTTGGCGTTCTCCACATAGGAGCGGAAGGGCCCCACGGTGTTCTTGAAGGTCTTGTATTGCTCGGTGGCCTCGTGGCAGGCATAGGAGAGGTCAAACACGTATCCGCTCTTCTGCGAGTAGAGCATGATGGCGTTTTGCTGGCTTTTGTTCATCGTGGCCAGCAACTGGTTCATCACGGCCTCGCTTTGCTCCTTGCGGGCTCCCGTCTCGCTGTCGAGCTTGTGTCGGTATTCGGTCAGTTCGATGCGCAGCATGGCCAGCGTTCCGGCCAGGTTGCGCTCCTTGAGCACGGCCCCGCTGGGCAGCACGGCCAGCAGGAGCAGCAGGATGATGATGAGCGTTCTCTTCTTCATGTGGATAGTTTGTATTTGTGCTTGCAAAGATATAAAAAGAAATTCACATTCGACCTTGCCCGCGGCGACAAATTGATGGTGCCGCGCCATGTTTCCTGTGTCCGGAAAAGCTGGTGAGAATACTCCCGGTTGTGGGAGCTGTCATGATTTTTGGTGCAAAACTTTGTCACGGATGACCGATGAAATAGAGCGCGAAAATCACGTTTTTCGCCGGTCGCGGCGCGATTTGCATGGGGTAATTTTGCGATAAAGGGT
>DJOV01000115.1:0-436 GCA_002437285.1 Prevotella sp. UBA6429
GTGGGAAACTTCAGTTATATAAACGGAACTAAATCATTAGCGAACTTGGGAGAAATGATCAGTTGGAGATTTGCGTTACAATTATGCAGAACAATGGCGTTGCGCTATATTGGATTCATAGGGGCTGCTGTTTGCATATATGATTTTATAGACTGCATGTAAATACATGAATGAACTATTATCAGAGAAATTAATGCAGGGGATAATCGTCATACTTGGCGTAATCTATTTCGAACATCCCATCCCAACATTAGCCTACACAATAATTATAGGCTTAATTATCAATATAGCATGCATTTTAAATAAGTGCATGTTACACTCTAAATGTCCAAAGGATTCGCCCAAGCAAAATTTTAGTTTATTTTTAATAACTAATCTTTTGTTGTTAATTATATTTATTATCCATCTTTATGTATAGGTGGATTCTATAAATTAC
>DJOV01000115.1:559-13957 GCA_002437285.1 Prevotella sp. UBA6429
TCCGTCAGCTTGTTCGGTCACACAGCCCGCTATACTCCCTCACGCGCTAACGAAATGACCTCAAAAAGAGCCTCAAAATCTGACAAAGCTAATTTATAGAATCGACCTATCAGTAATATATACGCAATTAACCTCAGCCACCCTATACCATGTTCATCAAATTTTCAAAAGGCGTAATGAGTTTAACTTGTCTTCTATTATTACATGGATGCACTGCTCACAATTCAAGAAAAGACTCAACCTTGATTGATGACAAAAGCCCTGTTAAAGCTACATTTATCGAATATAATGATTTGAATTTTGGAAAACTCAAAAGCTCAACCAGGAAGTATTCAAAAATATTAGTTCTTAAAAACAAAAGCCGTAAGAATGTATTGCTGAACTCTGTATCAGCAGGGTGTAGCTGTTTGTCATTTAACCATCATGGCAACATAATAAATGCAAATGACTCCATCTACATCCAAGTCATATACACGCCAAGAAATAGAAAGGGGTATTTTAGCAAAATGATTTTCATAAACCTTAATAACAGCAGAAACTATGTAATTCCTTGCGTTTATGGGTATATAGAGTAACTTCTTGCATGACAATAAGGGTTATAAAGAACATCTAAAACAATACAAAGGCTCACCCGGCAACCGTCGGGCGAACCTTTCCTGTTGTGGTTGCCAAAATGGGGGAAAACCTTACTTTTTCTTGTTCTTGCTCTCCTTGGCGTCGAAGCGATAGGTGAACTTCAGGTAGGCATAGTGGTGCATATAGTCGGACGACGACTCCATGCGCTGGTAGGAGGTGTAGTCGCTGTCATAATCGACATCCTTGTTGAAGAGATCCTGGCCGTAGAGCATCAGGCTACACTTGTTCTTGCAGAACTTATACTGCACGTAAGCATCGGTCAGGATGCGATGGCCGTTCATGGCCGTGGTCTGAAAACCAGAGCCGAACAGGTCATACATGTTGATCCAGAACTCGAAGGGGCCAAGGTCGACGGTGGCATTGAAGCCCACCCTGTTGTCCAGCGGATGGCTGTCGTATGCCGTGGCATCATATCGGTAACGCTTCCACGACAAGTTATTGAACAGTTCGAATTGCACTTTTTCCACCTCATAGGAGAACGAGAAGGCGTCGTCCAATCCGAAACATTTCTGGTGGTTGAGGGCGGGAAGTGTCGCGTTGTCGACCAGCGTCAGGTAGCCATAGGCCTGCGAGCGGGTGACATCCAGCTTGTTCTGCAAGCGGAAGTCCACCCCGATGCCCTGGTCATAGTTGACCGTGGCCTGCCATTGGTCACCCCCCTTCACGTTGACAGGCTTCGAAGAGTAGACACCAGTCTGGCTGTTGTAGCTGAAGAGCGAGCCCAGCGGATTGATGTTCTTCGTGTAGGAGACGTTGAGTCCCAACACGATCTGCTTGCGGAGCCACATGCGGTGATAGCCGAAGGTGGTGGTGTGGCTATGCGTGTTGCGGAGGTTGGCGTTGCCCATGGCGATATTGAGCGGGTCGATGGTGTTGCGGTAGCCGAAGGTACTGGTCAGCTCAGGCACCGTGGTGGCGTAGGCAAACTGCAGGTCCATGCTGCGTGTGCGGCCGAGCTTCCATTTCATGAAAAGGGAGGGTGAGAGCATGTGACTGTTGCGCACGGTCGCCGTGTCAAGCTGTCCATACCGATAGTCAGCATCCTCGTGTTGCGCTGTCCATGCAAACTGGGGCATGATGGTCAGCTGCTTGGTAGGCGTGATGGTCGACTTCAGCGTGAGCTGGTTGGTCCACGTCCTGACGGTGGCATCCATGCGGTTGTCAGCATCGGGCGTGATGGCCACGCCACCGGCCGCCGTGGCCTCATCCGCATCGGCAAAGACATTGCGGCGCGAGCGGTCGCGTCCATAGGTCACATTGTCACTCAGGTTGACATAAAGGTCACTGGCCAGCCAGTAGTCGAACATGGCGCCCAGCGTCGACTGGGCCTTGTGCTGCAGGAAGTCGAAGTGCTGCCACAGGTTCTCCGTGCGTCCCTCACGCAGGTATTCCAGCGTGCGGTTGTTGTAGGTGTCGCTGTTCTCGCCGCTGGCCTTGGTGTAGCCACTGAGCGAGAACGACCCCTTCTTGCCCAGATAGTGTGTCCACGAATAGTTGAGCGTGAGGTCTCGCTGCTTGCCGTCGCGGCTCTGGTAGTTGCGGTTGCGGGTCACCAGGTGTTCATAGAGCGCATCGCCAGGCTTCGCGCCCATGGCCACGGCCAGCGGGTAATACTGGAACAGGTCGGGCTGGTAACTGTACGAGGCACCCTCATCCTTGTTGAGTCCGCGCGTCTTCTCATAGCCTGCGTTGACGCTCACCTTGAAGGAGTTGACCGAGTCGGCATAGACGAAGAGGTTGGAGGTGAGACGCGGATTGAGCGTGTGGTTGTTGTGGTAGCTCTTGGTGAGCGCCATCGTGCGGTCCTCGTTGGGGAAGAACGTCTCTGTGGACCGCCAATCGGTGTTCCAGCCGTCGCGGTGCCCGAGGCTGGCACCCACATCCACACGGCTGGTTGACAGTTTCTCCGTGCCCTTCGGCTGCCAGTTGTGTTGGTAGTTGTAGGAGCCATACTGGCTTTTGCCGTCACCGTCGATGTTGGAGTCCATCGACATGCGCATGGTCTTGTCGATGTATCGGTTGCGGTTGTTGGCCTGGGCGTAGACCATTTGCGGGTCGTGGTCGCTAAGCTTGTTGGCTGTCAGGTCAAACATATATCGGTCGGTGGTCTGGTAGTAGGCATCCATGATGCCATACCACTTGTCGAGGAAGCCCGGTTTCACCTGTATGTCGAGCACATTGTCCTCCTCGCCGTCGTCCTTGCCCGTGTGTCGCGCCAGCTCCGACTTACGGTTGTAGAGCTTGAGCTTCTTGGCCACCTCGGCCGGCAGTTCGCCGACAATCTGGTCACCACCGAAGAGATCCTTTCCGTTCATCATCAGGCGGATGGGCTTGTTGTTCCAGTAGAACTTGCCGTCGCGGTTCTCCACACCCGGCAGTTTCTTGATGAGTTCGTCGAGACGTGCCCCGTCCTTGAGCTTGAAGGCCTCAGGGTTGAACACGATGGTGTCGCCCCGCATGGTGACACGCGGTATCCTGGCCGTCACCTCCACCTCCCGCAGCATCAGCTCGGTGGGCTGCAGCTTGATGATGCCGAGGTCGGTGGTGTCTTTCACCTCCTTGCCATACGAATAGTCAACCTTGCGAAATTTCTTGAAGCCTATGGAACTGAAGGTGAAGAGGATGCGTCCTTCCCAGTTGCTGTGGATGATGAAGGCACCGGTGCTGTCGGCCTCGGCCGAGTTCTGGATGGACCATGAGGGCTGCGGGTTGACCTCGCTCTGGATGCTCGCCCCTGCGAGTGGCTCGCCCGTCTCGGCATTGATGATGCGGCCCTTGAACCAGTCGGCATGGCAAGCCAAGGTTTGAAACAGGAAGACCATCAACAACACACCCACTCTCTTTACAAAATGACTCATAAGCTAAGAAATCTTTATGCGACAACAAATGTCAAATCATTAATGATATGCAAAGGTAGTATTTAATCTTTGAAAACGAGCAAATCTTCTCTTTTTTTGTCGCAATATCACCAAATTGTAACCTTAACCTGCATTATCACGACTATAAGTCACTTGCAAGTCACTTCAGCAATTGGGGCAACGCCCGGCTGATATCCTCGTAGGTCTTCTCAAAATTATCGGTGTACCAGGGGTCGGCCACGTCACGCTCCTCACCCACGAGCGACATGAGCAGGCTCACCTTGTGTTCAGTGTCACGAAAGCCCAGCATCTGCAACCAGCGTAGGTTGTTGCGGTCCATGACGAAGATGCGGTCATAGTGGTCGTAGTCAGCCTGGGTAATCTGTCGCGCCCGGCGCCGCCCGAAAGGCACGCCGTGGCCCCGCAGGCACCGCCTGGCCGGCGGATACATGTCGTTGCCTATCTCCTCAGTGGAGGTGGCCACACTGTCAATCTCAAAGTCGGCCTCACGGCCCGCGTCCTTCACGAGCTTCTTCATCATGAATTCGGCCATCGGGCTACGACAGATGTTGCCGTGGCACACAAAGAGTATGTTCTGTTTCATGGTTGTCTGTACCATTCCTTGATATACATGTAGTGTTCGGCGTACGCTCCGGCCTGTTCGGGCCGGGCTACCTTCACCCTGCGCGCCGGCACCCCCGCCCATATCTCGCAGGGTCCCACACGCGTCCCGGCCAGCACCACGGCACCCGCCGCCACGATGGCATGCTCGCCGATGTCGGCGCCGTCGAGCACCACGGCGTTCATGCCGATAAGTGCCCCTTGCCGCACGGTACAGGCGTGCACCACCGCGCCATGGCCCACTGACACGTCATCGCCCAACACCACGGGGAAGCCAGCGGTCTGGTGGATGCACGCACAGTCTTGCACGTTGACCCGGTTGCCGATGACCACCGCATCGACATCCGCACGGATGACGGCACCATACCACACGGAACAGTCGTCGCCCATCGTGATGTCGCCGGCCAACGTGGCGTTGTCGGCAAGGAAGCAACGCTCACCCCAATGGGGTGTCTTGCCTTGTACAGTCTGAAGGAATGGCATACTTATAATATTATAATAGGTGTAACGATATGTGCTTTAGCACTTGTGCAAAGTTACGAATAATCAGACTAACAACAGGGCTTCGCGGCGCACAAATCCGCAAAAAGATGGCACACTTGTTTTTGGGGAATGTAAACCGATATAAACCCCATCCCTACGTGGGGAAGCCCTGGCGGGCTCGGGCACCCTGCGAGTCGTCGGGTCTGGTGAGCGGAGCTCACGACCCGCCAACACGCAGGGCACCCGGCGGCTATCGCCGCCTTCCCCACGATGGGATGGCCATAAACCGAGTTAAACCGCTCACGCCATAAGAGGGGAACTGATAAAACCGCTCACGAGAAATGCCTGTCGGCCTCGCGACAGGCCAACAGGCATGAAAAAAAGGATTGTCTCGTCGGCAATAGCACCGTCACTTCACCGCCTCTGCCGTGAGGTGGGTGATGCGGCTGCGGAACTGACCAGCCTGCTTGAGCGGGAAGACCAGCGTGCGGATGTAGTACATCGTGCCGCGCTGACCGAAGCTCAGCTGCTTCACGCCCAGCGTCTCCACAGCCTTGCCGTTGACAAGCAGCGTCGTCTGCTCCTTGTCGCCGCGGATGGCCACATGAGCCTTCTCGCCCGGATAGAACTGATAGTTGAAGTGGTGCAAGTATCCGTCACGACTGTAGCCCATCAAACCCGACACAGGGTCGGCGAGATAGAACGTGGTGGCACCATCGGTGAAGAGCACGGTGCCCTTCGCCTCGGGCTGCGCCACGATGTCGAAGCCCACCTCATAGTTCCAACCGATGTTGTCGACGGGCAGCGTGTCACCGGGCTTCACCTCAGCCACTTGCAACTTGCCCTCAGGATGATAGCCGGCATAGTTGACACCCGGAGCCTCGCGCACCTCCTTCGCCTGACGCTCAAAGTCGGCCCAAGGCAGCTTGGTGGCCGAAGCCGTCCACATCTTCGTGGCCAGCGTGCGGATGGCAGGCATGCAGCGGTAGTGGATGTCCTGGTCGGTGATGCCGTTGCCCACGATGTCGTTCCAGACAGCGAAGGAGCCACCCTTGATCTGCGGGAGGCGCTCGGCAAACTGCTTGCCGTTCACATTGGCCGGCGTCCAGCCCTCATACAGCCACTTGCAGTTGAGATAGTCGTAGTAGTAGCCCGCCTTCGGCACGATGTAGACGTAGCCATCGGGGATGGACACCACGTCGTAGCCCAACTTGATCATGGAGTCGGGGTCAGCATAGCCATTGCTCCAGAGATCCATCAGCACATCCTTGACCTTGACAGGCGTCTTGCCCTTGGCATGTGTCAGCGAGCCCCATATCTTGGCCTTCTTGCCATAGCCCTCCACCATGCGGATGTAACGGTCGGTCAAGGCACGGAACTTCTCCACCACAGCGGTGTCGGCATTGGAATACTCGTCGGTGCCGATGTGCACATACTTGCCACGGAACACGGGGTCGGGACCGCCGAGATACTCCTTGAAGAGGCCATCCAGAAACTTGTAGGTCTCGGGGTTGAAGAGGTCGAGGTGGTCCATGCCATACTTCTTGCTGCCAATCTCAGGCTTGTAATGCGTGAAGGCGAGCACGTGGGCCGGCATGTCAATCTCGGGAATGATGTCTACACCGAGGCTGTCAGCCAGTTCCTGCAACTGGATGAACTCACGCTTGGTGTAGTAGCCGTCGCGAGCCGCAAGCCCCGGATAGGTGTCACACTCCATGCGGAACGCGGCGTAGGTCTTGTCCCACGACCCGTCGAAGAACTGCTTGAAGCCATTGTCGTTGAGATGGATCTGCAAGGCGTTCATCTTGTAATAGGACAGGATGCGGACATAGTCGCGCAACATCGACATGGGCAGGAACTTGCGCCCCGCATCGAGGAAAGCCCCGCGATAACTGTAGTCGGGCCAGTCGCGCACGGTGCCCTTAGGCAGGCTCTTGCCCTTCGACTGGTCGAGCATCTGCAGCAAGGTGCGTGTGCCCCAGTAGAGACCCTTGACCGTGGGTGCGGTGATCGTGACACGGTCGGTCACAGAGAGGGTGTAGCCCTCCGTGCCCAGCGCCTTGTCCCTCTTGATCTCGAGACAGATGTCGCCAGCCTGCGCCTTGCTCCGCTGCGGCAGCTGCGCCTCGACGCCCAGCGACTTGCGCAGGTCGCCGGCCAGGATGCGCGCCACCTCCAGCACCTTGGCGCTATGGGCCTCTTTCTTGATGACGATGCAGGGCTTGAGCGATGACACTTGTCCCTCGGCAGTGGCGAAGGTCAGCAGGCCCTCGCCACCCTTCCAGCTCTTGAGCTCGGGGATGACGAACGGCTTGTCGTTGGCCGCCGACGCACGATGCGGCGCAAGCGATGCCAACAGGCAACAGGCCGCAATAATGGTTTTCTTAATCATGTATTAGGTATTAGTGTGTGTGTAAGTCTTCATTCCACCTATTTCACTTGCAGCTTGCCATCCAGGAAGCAGACGACCGCCGTCTTGCCCTTCTTCAGCGCGACGGAGAGCGTCTGCCGCCGGTAACGCACGAGGCAAGGCGCACCGCTGTTGGAACGGATGCGGGCCTCGGTGAGCTGGCCGCCGCGCCAAGTGATGTCAACCACAAAATTGCCACGGGCACGCAAGCCCTTCACCTGGCCATCGGCCCATGCGTCGGGCAAGGCGGGCAGGAGATGGACGTCGCCGTCCTGGCTCTGCAGCAACATCTCCGTCACACCCGCCGTGCCACCGAAGTTGCCGTCGATCTGGAAGGGCGGATGCTGGTCCCAGAGGTTGTCGCCCGTGCCGTTCTTGAGCAGGTTGCCGTAGAGCTTGTAGGCATGGTTGCCGTCGAGGAGGCGTGCCCAGAAGTTGAGCTTCCACCCCATGCTCCATCCTGTGGCCCCGTCGCCACGATGCTCCAGCACCACGCGCGCCGCCTGGGCCAGCTCCGGCGTGTGCGCCCAACTGACCGTATGGCCCGGATGAAGTCCAAAGAGCTGGTTGACATGGCGGTGCTCGTCCTTCGGGTCGTCGATGTCACGGCTCCACTCCATGAGTTGTCCGTAACGGCCTATGCGGTAAGGAGGCAAGTGGCCGAGGATCTCTTGCCACTGGCGCGCCTCGTCGGCATCGACGCCCAGCGTGCGGGCAGCCTCCACAGCATCAGTGAGCAGCTCGCGCACCACAGCCTGGCAGAACGTGGCACCATCGTCGACGATGCCGTGCTCGGGCGACGTGCTGGGTGCCACAGTGTAGGTGCCGTCGGCCTTGTGCCAGAGGAAGTCCTGGCAGAACAGGGCCGCGCCCTTGATGATGGGATAAGCCTCCCGGCGTAGCCAGGTGGTATCACGGCTGAAGGTGTAGAGGTCATAGACCTGGGCCGCCAGCCACGGCCCGGCCACAGGCGACAAGTTCCACGCCATGTCCCTGTCGCGCAAGGGCGCCGTGAAGCCAAAGGGATTGGCCGAGATGGAGGCTGTCCATCCCCGTGCGCCATAATAGGCGCGCGCGGTGACGGCGCCGGGCTTCACCAGTGAGCGCACATAGTCGACAAAGGGTTGCGCACACTCCTCCAAGCCGTCTTGCATCACGGGCCAGTAGTTCATCTGTATGTTGATGTTGTTGTGGTAGTCGGCATGCCAAGGTGCGTCGTTGTTGGCCAGCCACAGGCCTTGCAGGTTGGCAGGGAGGTTGCCTGCCCGCGATGAGGCGATGAGCAGGTAACGGCCATACTGGAAGTAGAGCGCCTCCAGATAGGGGTCGGGGCTGCCCTTGCGATAGTTGGCCAGGCGCTGGGGAGTGGTCTTGCCGTCTGCCGACGAAGGCGATGACGACGGGGCGGCCTCACCGTTCAGCGCCAGGCTGACACGCGAGAAGATGGGACGGTAGTCGGCCAGGTGGCGGTCCAGCAGTCGCTTGTAGCTCATGCCCTTGGCCGCCTTCATCCACTGCTGCGTGGTCAGGCTCGGGTTGACTCCCGCATAGGCCTTCGGGTCATTGAAGTCGGGGTTGAAGTTCATCTTGTAGTCGGTGTCGGCCGTGAGGATAAACTCCACCTCGTCGGCTCCCTCCACACGCAGGTAAGGCTGGCCGTCGCGCACGACCCGTCCTCCCTTGTGGCGCATGGCCACACGCACCGTGAGCTTCATGTCGTTGTTGAAGAGTGTGCCAAGGTAGAGCAGTTCGTCGCCCTCGACACGCACCGTGGGGCCATATCCTTCCCACGTGGGCAGATAGCGCAGGGTGAGGTTCTGCATGCCTTTCTTGTCGGCCCTGTAGCGCATGACGAGCACATTGTCGGGATGGGAGCAGAACGTCTCGCGCTCATAACGCACGCCGCCTGAGGTGAACGCCACACGCGCCAGTGCTGAGTCGAGCGACAACGTGCGGCTGTAGCTGCCCTCGTCACAGCGCGTAAGCCCCGTGGCCACACGCAGTTCGCCCAGCGTAGTGTAATTGCCGAAGCGCCACTCAGCCTCGTCACGACGCTCATACGAGGCCGTGCCGTTCATGTTGTTGGCAGTCAGTTGGGCCGCCAGGGCCGAGTCGCCACGGGCGAAAGCGTCGCGAATCCGGCGAAGGGCCTCGGTAGCCTGTTTGTTGACATCCCAATAGTGTGCGGCACCCTTCTTGGTGCCAGGGCCACCGTTCCAGAGCGATATCTCGTTGAGCGCGAGGTGCTCGGTGCCGACGCTGCCGAAGACCGAAGCACCTATGTTGCCGTTGCCGAGTGGCAGGGAGCGCCGTTCCCACTGGGGGTCGACGGCTCCGTCGGGACGATACTCGCCAGGTTCGGGTGCAGGCTGTGTGAAGCGCACGTGCAGGGGTCGCTGTCCCATGGCGCTCATGGCCCCTACCAACAGCAAGAGGCTAATCAAATGTTTACGCATAAATGGTTAATGGATTGAATTTCTGTTTTTGTTTTGTGCAAAGATACGAATATAGATTTGAAAAGGGTATCAGTTCGTCCCGCTTTTTTACCTAAAAAAATAGGCTCTTCCGGAATTTGGCGTGACGGGAGCGTTGCGTTGGGCTTAAATGTCAACCCATCTTGAATGTAAACCCATATAAACCCCAGGGGAGCGGGAAGCCCTGACGGGCTCATGCTGCTGTTTGCGTCCTTGGCCTTGTGAGCAAGCTCACGGCCAAGGACGCAAACAGTAGCATGGCGGCTCTCGCCGCCTTCCCGCCCCTCTGGCCATAAACCGAATTTAACCGCTCACGCAGTAGGATTGCAAACTGATGAAACCGCTCACGCTCCGCTATCGGCCACTTTGTCACGTTTACATCCGTTTTTCGAGCACTGCGCAATCTTGATTTTTAACTAAAATTACAATGTGTAAACTTCGAGTGGTGCATACGTTACAATTTAACACAATTAAGACTGTTATCGCAAACAACTTAAAAGTTGAGCAGAAATAATCAATCAAAAAGAAAGTTAACTATTGTTTTTGCTTT
The DNA here is from genome assembly GCA_002437285.1 of Prevotella sp. UBA6429. Lineage (GTDB taxonomy): Bacteria > Bacteroidota > Bacteroidia > Bacteroidales > Bacteroidaceae > Prevotella. The sequence goes on from DJOV01000115.1 coordinate 10,592, forward strand.
CTTTTTGCACTACCTTTGCATCGTCAAACAAACATAATGCCACTGCATTAACATTTTTGATTGACAAAAGAAAGCAAGAAAGGTCATCATTGACCATCTGCATTGAGAACAGTAACACAGTATTCACATAAAAAGGAGAGATTGAACATGAAAAAGATTGAAGCCATCATCCGCAAGACCAAGTTTGAGGATGTGAAGGAAGCATTGCTTGCCGCCGACATCGAGTGGTTCTCTTACTACGACGTGAGGGGCGAGGGCAAGATGCGTCAGGCCCGCATCTACCGCGGCGTGATGTACGACACGAGCAGCATCGAGCGCGTGCTGCTCAACATCGTAGTACGCGACCTGAACGTGGAGAAGACCATCAAGGCCGTGCAGCAAGCGGCATGCACAGGCGAGATCGGCGACGGCCGCATCTTCGTCATTCCCGTGGAGGACACCATCCGCATCCGCACTGGCGAGCGAGGAGACATCGCCCTCTACAACGCAGAGCTTGAGAAGTAGTGACATCACCCCAAATTGTTGAACTTTAAAGGTAAAGATTATGACTGTACAGGATTTAGGAATATCATTGGACACCGTTTGGATGTTGCTCGCGGCCATGCTGGTCTTCTTCATGCAACCGGGCTTCGCACTGTGCGAGGCGGGCTTCACTCGCAGCAAGAACACGGCCAACATATTGTTTAAGAACTTCGTCGACTTCATGATAGGCTCCATCCTCTTCTGGTTTGTGGGGTTCGGCTTCATGTTTGGCAGCGACGGCGCCGGTTTCATCGGCATGCCCAACTTCGGCGACCTGTCGTTCTACAAGAGCGACCTGCCCGTTGAGGGCTTCCTGATTTTCGAGACGGTGTTCTGCGCCACCAGTGCCACCATCGTGTCGGGCGCCATGGCAGAGCGCACCAAGTTCTCCATGTATTGCGTCTATTCGTTCTTCATCTCCCTGCTCATCTACCCCATCGAGGGCCACTGGACATGGGGTGGCGGCTGGCTGTGCAACGCTGACCCGTCATCGTTCATGATGAGCACCTTCGGCATCACGTTCCACGACTTTGCCGGTTCGGCCATCGTCCACTCCGTGGGTGGCGTGCTGGCCCTGGTGGGTGCCATCTGCCTCGGCCCGCGTATCGGCAAGTATCGTGGCGGCAAGAGCAACGCCATTCCCGGCCACAACCTGATGGCAGCCGCCCTGGGCGTGTTCATCCTCTGGTTCGGTTGGTTCGGCTTCAACCCCGGTTCGCAGCTTGCCGCCTCAGGCGAAGTGAACCGTGTGGCCATCAGCCATGTGTTCCTCACCACCAACCTCGCTGCCGTGGCAGGAGGCCTGGGCACGATGTTCACCTCATGGATCAAGTATGGCAAGCCCTCGTTCTCACTGACGCTCAACGGCGTGCTCGCCGGATTGGTGGCCATCACCGCCGGTTGTGACCTCGTGAGCCCGCTCGGAGCAGTCATCATCGGTCTGCTGGCAGGTATCATCCTGGTGTTCTCCATCGAGTTCATCGATGTCAAGCTGCACATCGACGATCCTGTGGGTGCCAGTTCGGTGCACGGTGTGTGCGGCATCTTCGGCACGCTCATGACAGGTCTGCTGGCTGTCGACTCAGGTGCCTTCTACGGCCACGGCTTCTCTTTCTTCGGAGCACAGTGCCTCGGCATCGTCTGCATCGACCTCTGGGCTGCCGTGACGGGCATCATCCTCTTCTACGGCATCAAGAAGGTTGCCGGCCTGCGTGTCGACAAGCGCATTGAGGAGGAAGGCCTCGACATCTACGAGCACGGAGAGAGCTGCTACAACTAAGAGACTATCGACAGCAATGTCCAGAGACTTCAGAAAAGCCTACGACTGTCGGGACTTGGGGTCTCTGAACATTACTTACTCATATTGTAAAACCAAAAAGAGAAGGATTATGAGAAAAATGAGAGCTATGATGAGTAAGAGAGCTATGAAGCGTGTGGGTGCCGCGGCACTCGGATTGGCGGCCTTCATGCCGTCAGCCCAGGCGCAAGACAAGGTGGAGACCACCATCGGGGCCGACATTGTGAGCCAGTACTACTGGCGCGGCCAGGATCTCGGAGCCATCTCGCTGCAACCCACGCTCGGCATCGGCTACAAGGGGCTGTCGCTCACCGCATGGGGAAGCGTGGGCATCTCTCAGCCGAGCGACACCAAGGAGTTTGACCTTACGGCAGCCTATGAGACAGGAGGGTTTCATGTCGGCGTGACCGACTACTGGTTCAACACACCCAACGAGCGCTACTTCAGCTATGCTGCCCACAAGACATCACACGTCTTCGAGGCCAACGTGGGCTACGACTTCGGTCCCGTCGCCCTCAACTGGTATACCAACTTCGCCGGTAACGACGGCTTCAACAAAAGTGGCGACCGCGCCTACTCCTCCTACGTGGAGGCTACCGCACCGTTCAAATTGGGCGGGTGTGACTGGGAAGCCGCACTGGGCGCCGTGCCCTACGCCACAAGCTTCTATGCTGACGCACATGGCTTCGCCGTGACCAACGTCAGCCTGAAGGCCACGAAGGACATCAAGGTGACCGACACCTTCAGCGTGCCTGTCTTTGCACAGGTCGCGGCCAACCCGAGCACCGAGAAAGCTTACCTCGTGGTGGGCTTTACCCTGCAACCCTGAAAAGAACTAACACAAGGTGGGGTTTTATAAATTACCACCATAAGGACTAAAGGTAAGAAGATTGTAATTTTTTAAAAATCAGGTTTTAGTCTACTTTGTTCTCATGCAGCCGGCAGCCCAACCGATGGGTTGCCGGCATTTTTTGTGGCTCTTCCTGAATTTGGAGTGATGGAAGCGTTGCGATAGTTTTGAATGTAAACCAATCTTGAATGTAAACCCATATAAACCCCAGGAGTGCGGGAAGCCCTGACGGGCTCGGGCACACTGATATGGAATAGATTTTTAAGACAACAAATACAACCTTCACAACATTGAACAACTTTTGTACCAGTGGTAAGCAACGGACTTAAACAGAGACAACTCTTTGTTGTGCCCTCGGCACAATGACGGGCGCGAGGACATTGCGTGAGCGTCATGTGCATCCGTGAGTGGGATCCGTGGGAGAACAATATCATCTGTGGGAGCGATGAGGACGGGCGCTGGGCGGTTGCGATGGTTTACATTCAAAGCGCACAGCATTGAAGAAAGCGGACAATGTATATAAAAAAACAGGCGTTATTTTCAACTTCAAAATATTTTGGCGGAAATACGCGAAAATACGGCACTTTTCGTAATCGGTTGATAATTAGCCGTTTATAAAATTTAGGATTTTATTCGCCCTAAAAAGTAAATACTTTTCATCAAAGAATACCCTTTATCGTGTTGCAATATACCCTTT
>DJOV01000099.1 GCA_002437285.1 Prevotella sp. UBA6429
ACCCTTTATCGCAAAATTACCCCATGCAAATCGCGGCGCGACCGGTGAAAAACACGATTTTCACGCTCTATTTCAACTGCAATCCACGACAAACTTTTTGACCAAAAATCACGACAAACTGAACCGGCTTGGTTTTGGCCTTTTGCGAAGGTGGTAGTTAGAGCCAGCCTATATGCTCTTGCAGCTATGGACGAAATATGAACGAAATATGACTGCCTGTTGCTATTATTTTCAGCCAGTTACGTGTTTTTCTCCTATATTATTGTTAACTTTGTACGGAATATAAGAGAAAGGAACGTTACATGCCACTTAGATTACCCGATCGGCTTCCTGCCATCGATTTGCTGAAGAAGGAAAACATCTTTGTCATGGATGAGAGCCGGGCCCATTCACAGATGGTGCGCCCGTTGAAGATAGTTGTTCTCAACCTGATGCCCCTGAAGATTACTACCGAGACCGACTTGATTCGTCTGCTTTCCAACACGCCCTTGCAGATTGAGATCAATTTCATGAAGCTCAAGAACCATACGCCCAAGAACACACCGATTGAGCACATGATGATGTTCTACAAGGATTTCGACATCTTGAAACAGCAGAAGTGGGACGGCATGATTGTCACGGGCGCTCCCATAGAACTGTTAGACTTCGAGGATGTCGAGTACTGGAATGAGATCACCGGCATATTCGATTGGGCCCGAACGCATGTCACTTCCACGCTCTACATCTGTTGGGCTGCTCAGGCTGGCCTTTACCATTTCTACAACATCCCCAAGTATGTGCTTCCCAAGAAGATGTTTGGCATTTTCCATCAGCGGGTGCTTGTTGATCACCTGCCTATCTTTCGTGGCTTCGATGATGAGTTCATGATGCCTCATAGCCGTCACACTGAGGTGCGCCGTGAGGACATAGAGCGTGTGCCCGGCTTGACGGTCTTGGCTGAATCGCCCGAGAGTGGCGTGAGCATAGTTATGGCGCGCGGTGGCCGCGAGTTCTTCATCACGGGACACCTGGAGTATGCCCCTGACACGCTCGACAAGGAGTATAGGCGCGACTTCGGCAAGCGTGATGATGTGGAGATGCCTCGGAATTACTATCGTGACAATGACCCCGTGAAGGGTCCGGTGGTAACCTGGCGCGCCCATGCCAATCTGCTCTTCAGCAACTGGATCAACTATTATGTCTACCAGGAGACTCCCTACAACATTGATGAGATACGCTGACGCGCGCCTGGTGCACGCCAGGAAGCCTATCCGCTTCAGCCAGGCTTCACACTCTTAACACGTGGAACATGAGAACACTGGAATTGTTGGCTCCGGCCAAAGACCTCGAATGTGGCCTTGCTGCCATTGACCATGGCGCTGATGCCGTATACATCGGCGCCGAGAAATTTGGCGCTCGCGCTGCCGCGGGCAATTCGCTTGACGACATCCGGCGTCTTACCGACTATGCCCACCAGTTTGGCGCCAAGGTTTATGTCACGGTCAACACGATTGTCTACGAGCGTGAGCTTGCGGCCTCACAGCAGTTGGTCACCGATCTGGCGCGCATAGGAGTTGACGCCCTGCTTGTGCAAGACATGGCCACGCTGGCCATGCGCAAGGTGGCTTTGGACGAGGTGGGCCATGCGCCACAGCTACATGCCTCCACCCAGTGTGATACTCGCACGGCCGAGAAAGCCCGTTGGCTGCGTGATTTGGGCTTCACCCGTGTGGTGCTGGCTCGCGAGTTGTCGGTCGAAGAGATCCAAACCATTCATCGCGAGGTGCCAGACGTGGAATTGGAGGTCTTTGTGCATGGTGCCCTTTGCGTCAGTTATTCGGGTGTGTGCTATGCCTCACAATATTGTTTCCAGCGCTCGGCCAACCGTGGTGAGTGCGCACAGTTCTGCCGCATGAAGTTCGACTTGCTCGATGCCGACGGCAAGGTCATCGAGCATGACCGCCACCTGTTGTCGCTCAAGGATCTTTGCCAGATTGACCACCTGGAAGAGCTGGCCGACGCTGGGGCCTCGTCGTTCAAGATTGAGGGTCGCCTGAAGGATGCCGGATATGTGAAAAACGTGGTCGCTGCCTATAGCCGTCGCCTCAACGAACTGGTGATGCGTCGTCCCGATGATTACCAGCGTGCCTCTTATGGCGTGGTCACTTATCATTTCGACCCCTCCTTGCGCAAGACTTTCAACCGTGGCTTCACCACTTATTTCCTCAAGGGGCGCCAGCCCGACATCGCTTCTTTTGACACGCCGAAGGCTTTGGGCGAGTATGTGGGCAAAGTGAAGGAGCTGCGCCGCGACTCTTTCAATGTGGCCGGCACCGCTGCCTTTGCCAATGGAGATGGTCTCTGCTACCTGACCCGGGAACGCGAGCTGGAAGGATTTCGCGTCAATCGCGCCGTGGGCAACCGCCTTTATCCCTACAAGATGCCTCAAGGCTTGAGACCGGGCATGGCGCTCTACCGTAACAACGACGTGTCTTTTGAGAAGCTCTTGGCCGGACAGACCGCTGAGCGCAAGATCAGCATCAGTATGACCTTTGCCCTGACTCATGACGGATTCTCGCTGCGGATTTGCGTCCCCTTCCTTGAGGAGGAGGCTGTGTCGCGGGTGACGTTTGACCATCAGGAGGCAAAAAAGCCGCAGGGCGACAACATCATCCGACAACTGTCGAAGTTGGGTGCCACCCCTTACGTTTGTGCCGAAGTGGTCATTTCTGACCAGGCCGACCGCTATTTCATACCATCAAGCCTGCTCGCCGACCTGCGGCGCGAGGGCGTGGAGGCGCTCTCGCTGCTCATCCGCAAGGCGATGGCACAGCCCCGTGACATCGCCCAGTCTGCCACTGCTGCTCCGGCTATGGCCCATGCGTGGCAACCGGAGTACGCCCGACGTCCCTATCTCTTCAACCTGTCCAACTCCCAGGCCCGTGCTTTCTACGAGGCCCACGGTCTCGCTGATGTCCGCCCTGCCTTTGAGGTGGCTGGAGGTGGTGATGCGGCGCCCCTGCTCATGCAGTGTCGTCATTGTCTCCGCTATGCGCTGGGCCACTGCGTGCGCCGTGGCGGAAGCCGACCCACGTGGCATGAGCCTCTGACCCTTCGTCTCGGCGACGGTCGCCGCTTCCCACTGGAGTTTGATTGCAAAGCCTGTCAAATGAATGTCTATGGTGAGAAATAATCCTAAGAGAAGCCTCGGGCAAGATTTCCTTGTCGCGTTTCTGGTGCTACTGCTGACCCAGCTGCTGGCCTCGTGCTATGTGTCACACTATCGTGCCCATGCTGCTTTCCAGTACAGTGAGCGGCAGATCGACTCCTTGTCGTTTTTCTCCTCCCACCATTACACCAACAACTACAATTTCATCGTTAAAGCCGACAGTCTTTCCCTTCTCCGGCAGATGCCCGAGGAGTATCTGGAGGGCATGCAGACCGATTCGTTCACTGTGCGCAAGGGCGACCATCTCGTGGTGGCCGACATTCACATGGTGCCCACCGACAAGGTCGACTCCGTGTGGGTGCAACTGGCCAACGACAACTCTGAGTTCGGCTGGACGCGTGAGTCGCGCATGTTGCCTCGCGTGATGCCCGACGACCCCATATCCCAGTTTATCTCGGCCTTCTCTGACACTCATGTCATCATCTTCCTGGTGATCATCGTCATCATTGCCGCTTCCTATCTTCTTTGGAGCATCCGCAAGCACAAGGCCCATCTGGTGCACGTCAACGACATCGAGTCGTTTTATCCCACACTTCTGTGTCTCATAGTGGCAGCATCAGCCACGTTCTATGCCAGCCTGCAGACCTTTGCGCCACAGATGTGGGTCCACTTCTACTATCACCCGACGCTCAATCCATTCTCGGTTCCTTTTGCGTTGAGCATCTTCCTGGTTTCCGTTTGGGCCATGCTCATTGTGGCCCTTGCGGCCATAGACGATGTGCGCCACCAGTTGCCGTTCGATGAGGCGCTGCTCTATCTGGGAGGCCTGGCGGCCGTCTGCGCGGTCAACTACATCGTGTTCAGTGTCACGTCACTCTATTTTGTGGGCTACTTCTTGCTTGCAGTCTATGTCTGCGCTGCCCTTTGGCAGTATTACCGCAAGGGCAGGGCCCGTTACACCTGTGGCAATTGTGGAGCTAAGTTGCGTCGGAAAGGACGTTGCCCCTATTGTGGCGCTCTCAATGAGTAACGCTGCATCAGGAGTGTTTCACATTTCCCAGAATTTCTTCTTCAGAAGGTCTTTCGTCTCTTTCGCCACATCGTAAGGAAGGGGCGGCAGGCAGTCGGGGAGGGTGAAGTCGGCCGTCTCCGACTTGTCTTTCAGTTCTGCCTTGGCTTGTTCACTTGACAGCGGAAGCACTTCTGTCACCACGAAATCTTTCATTTCTTCAGAGGCAATGAACTTCTTGCCAGGTAATGGCATGTAGTCATAATTGTAGATGGACCTGAACGCCAGCAACGAGCTCCAAGTCTCCTCCTTGCTTGAGAATGTCCAGTCGCAGAGCGCCGTGTGCACTTTCAGCATCGCGTTGACCGACTTGCGATATTTGTTGTTGTCGATGATGTGGCGGTAGACACCGTCGCGGTGCGTGTCAATGTACATGATGGCGTCGTCAACAGTCTTTCCCTTGTGGGTTGACCTATAAAACGTGGTGTCACCCCTTGTTTCGCTTACAGAGTCGCGTTTGATGTATCTGATGCGTGAAAGGTCGGTGGACTGTGCTTGGCCCAAGATGGCAATGTTGAAGTTGACGATGCTCCTGAGCTTTGGACATTCATACTGTCGGCACGCACGCACTCGCCGTTGTATCTTGTGCGTCTTCATGTTGATGTAGAAGTTCATGATGCCCTCTCGGTAGAGGATGGTCTTGCCATCGTTGCGACAGATGTCGCGAAACGCGCCGACCAGTTTCAGATAGTCGGTGCCATGCACCACTACCTCTGGCAGTGCGTATGGCTTCTGCCTCAGGCTGACCGTTCCTTTTGTCTTCGATGCGTCAATGGTCTTGGGCTCGTACGACAAGACACTGATGGTGACCGTACCCTCCAGAGGTTGCGTGTCTCCATTGGCGTCGCTCATGCACAGCAGGTGATTGTCGTTGCTAAACACATAGGCTCCGGCGATGGGCTTGCCATCTTTCTCGTCTACAATCTTCAGTTGCGCCCTTCCTAAGATGGGACATGCAAATAGTAATAGTGTCGCAAGAAACACGGGGAGGATACGATTGCCTTTTGTTTGCATATGATCTGTTCTTTTTCATTTCAATCACATGCAAAAGTACGAATAATAGGTTGTTTGGCGAAGGAAAAGGCGGATGAAAATCAAAAGTTCTGTTTATTCCTTACAAAATGAGGTTACCCGACAAGTAATGGCTGGTTCTTCATGTAGTCTCTTAACCCAACTTGCAGTCTATTGGCGTGTGATTTACTGATTTACAAGCATTGTTTTTTGAATTTCGTAAAGTGTACCGCACAAGTTTTTAGTCTTGCTTTGGCGGCGGAGAAGTCATGTCTTGTTTCTTGTAGAGCTTAACAAGGTTGAGGTGGACCTTGAAAACCCTGTCATTCTGGTGGTAGCCCTCTTTGCTCAGAGTTGCCCGTCTTGCGCTTCGAGCCTGGTAAATATTCTACCCCAGTTCGGGATAAGA
>DJOV01000038.1:0-10045 GCA_002437285.1 Prevotella sp. UBA6429
AATACTTTTCATCAAAGAATACCCTTTATCGTGTTGCGATATACCCTTTATCATGACGCGATTAACGCTTAATCGCATCGCGATAAAGGGTATATCGCAACATAAAATGCCCTTTATCGCAAAATTACCCCATGCAAATCTCTGCGCAACCGACAAAAAACGCGATTTTCGTGTTCTATTTCATCCGTCATCCGCGACAAACTTTTCGACCAAAAATCATGACAACATGGCACCTACAGATGGCGATCCCCGCAAGTCACGCCAGGAACGAGTCGAGCACCTTTCCTTTTTCAGTCACCCGTATTTCGTTTCTATTTCAGAAAACGTCTTCACCTTATTTTTTAAACAAAGGGCACCAAGCGTTTGGATTATCCTAAAAAAAGTGTTAGATTTGCAACTGAATTGACAACAACCAAAACTGACGACAGGAAATGAAAGACTTCATCAAATCGGTCTGCGCCACCATCGTGGGACTGCTGGCCTTCTTCATCATCGCAGGTGCACTGAGCCTGATGAGCATCGTAGGCATGGTGGCCTCATCGCAATCCACGCAGAGCGTGCCCGACAACTCGGTGCTGGTCATCAAGCTTGACGGGGCGTTGCAGGAGGCCGCTACAGACAACCTATACGACAAGATCAACGGCACGACAACCAATGGCCTCGCCGAAACGCTCGACGCCATCAGCAAGGCCAAGGACAGCAAGGCGGTGAAGGGCATCTACCTCGAGGCGGGCAGTCTCGGCGCCGACATGGCCCAAGCACAGGAGTTGCGCGACGCGCTGGCCGACTTCAAGACGGCTCACAAGTGGATCGTGGCCTATGGCGAGCAATACTCGCTGGGCGCCTACTATGTGGCCACGGTGGCCGACAAGCTCTACCTCAACCCCCAAGGCATGGTGGACTGGCAGGGACTGGGCGGACAGATGATGTTTGTGAAAGACGCCCTGGCCAAGATAGGCGTGAAGATGGTGCCCTTCAAGTGCGGCAAATACAAGAGCGCCACGGAGATGTTCACCGAGGAGCGCATGAGCGAGCCCAACCGCCAGCAGACCGAGCGTTACATCGGAGGCTGGTGGCAGACGGTATGCCAGGCGGTGGCCAAGAGCCGCGGCATAAGTCCCGACTCGCTGCAGGCCTACGCCGACCGCGTCATCTCGCTGGAGGACCCCAAGAACCTCGTCAAATACAAGATGGTGGACGGACTGCTCTACAACGACCAGGTGAAGGGCGTGGTGAGCAGCCGCCTCGGACTGGGCAAGAGTGACCAGGTGGCACAGGTGTCTGTGGCCGACCTCAACGCTGCACCCTCGAAGACTGAGGGCGACCAGATAGCCGTCTACTACGCATGGGGCGACATCGTGCAGGACCGACCGGCGCAAGGTGCCTTCAGCAACGCCCACCTCATCGTGGGACGCGAGATGTGCAAAGACCTGCAAGACCTGGCTGACAACGACGACGTCAAGGCCGTCGTGATACGCATCAACTCGGGAGGCGGCTCCGCCTATGCCTCCGAACAGATATGGCACCAGATAGAGGCGCTCCGCACCAAGAAGCCTGTCGTGGTGTCGATGGGTGGCGCTGCGGCATCGGGCGGATACTACATCAGCGCGGCAGCCGACTACATCGTGGCTGAGCCCACCACCATCACGGGCTCCATCGGCATCTTCGGACTGCAACTCGATAAGTCGAAGTTGCTCACCGAGAAGCTCGGACTGCGCTACGACGAGGTGAAGACCAACCGCAACGCCACCATGGGAGGCGCCATGTCGCCCATGACAGCCGAGCAGATGGGACTGATGCAGGCCAGCGTCAACCGCGGATACGCGCTCTTCAAGAGTCGTGTGGCACGCGGTCGCCGCCTCAACATGCAGCAGGTGGAGGAACGCGCGCAGGGACACGTCTTCTTGGGGACCGACGCTCTCAAGCTCCATCTCGTGGACGAGCTGGGCGGACTGGACAAGGCCGTGGCCAAGGCGGGCAAGTTGGCCAAGCTCGACAAGCACTACACCGTCTCCTACCCCGCACCAGAGAACTGGATGGACCAATTGCTCGACGTCGGCAGTTACAAGGGCACGGCGCTCGACGAGCAGTTGCGCCTCACGCTGGGCTCCTTCTACGAGCCCGTCATGATGTTGCGCACCGTCGAACAGCTTGACCCGCTACAGGCCCGTTGCCCCTTCATCATCACCAATCTCTGATTACAGTAACTGATGGAAGGCGATCTCATCAAAATCAACGAGTGGCTGTTGCCCCTGAGCTGGCTCTACGGCATCGGCGTGGGCGTGCGCAACCACCTCTTCGACCTGGGCGTGCTGCCCCAGCAAGAGTTTTCCATCCCCGTCATTGACGTGGGCAACATCACCGTGGGCGGATCGGGCAAGACGCCACACGTGGAGTATCTCGTGCGTCTCCTGCACGACAAGATGAAGGTGGCCGTGCTGTCACGGGGCTACAAGCGCAAGAGCCGCGGCTATGTGCTGGCCGCTGACGACACGCCCATGCAGACCATCGGCGACGAGCCGTACCAGATGAAACGCAAGTTCCCCGACATATACGTGGCCGTGGACAAGAACCGCCGGCAAGGCATACGCCATCTCACCGACGACGAGCCCACAAGCGACGTGGACGTCATCCTCCTCGACGACGCCTACCAGCACCGATACGTCAAGCCGGGCATCAACATACTGCTGGTCGACTATCACCGGCTCATCATCTACGACAAGCTCTTGCCGGCAGGCCGCCTGCGCGAACCCCTGAAAGGCAAGAACCGCGCCGACATCGTCATCGTGACCAAGTGTCCCAAAGACTTGAAGCCCATGGAGTTTCGCGTGCTGACCAAGGCACTCGACCTATACCCTTACCAGGCACTCTTCTTCACACGCATCGACTATGACGAGCTGCAGCCGGTCTTTGCCGAGGCCCAAGAGCTGCCCCTCCTGAAGTCGGCCAACGTGCTGCTGCTCACGGGCATCGCCTCGCCCCGGCAGATGGAGCTTGACCTCAAAGACCGTTGCCGGTCGATCACCCCACTGTCGTTTGGCGACCACCACCAGTTCACCGAGCGCGATGCGGCACGCATCAGCGAGGCTTTCGCCCGACTGCCCGAACCGCGCGTCATCATCACCACCGAGAAAGACGCGTCACGGCTGGGGGCCACGCCGGCCCTCACGCCCGAAGTGCGGCAAGCACTGTATGTGCTGCCCATCCGCATCCGCTTCATGCTCGACCAAGAAGAAAATTTCAACCATAAAATCATAAGCTATGTACGCAAAAATTCAAGAAACAGCATCCTGGCTAAAAGAAAGGATGACGGCAAGCCCAAAGACAGCCATCATTCTGGGAACAGGCCTGGGACAATTAGCTTCAGAGATAACTGACACCACAGAAATACCCTACCGCGACATTCCGAACTTCCCCGTGTCGACCGTGGAGGGACACGCCGGCAAGCTCATCTTCGGCAAGCTGGGCGGCAAGGACATCCTGGCCATGGACGGGCGTTTCCACTTCTATGAGGGCTACTCGATGAAGGAGGTGACGTTTCCCGAGCGTGTCATGTATGAGCTGGGCATCCAGACGCTCTTTGTGAGCAACGCCGCCGGAGGCATGAATCCTGCTTTCCACATCGGCGACCTGATGGTCATCACCGACCACATCAACCTCTTCCCCGAGCACCCGCTCCGCGGAAAGAACTTCCCCACCGGCCCCCGCTTCCCCGACATGCACGAGCCCTACGACCACCAGCTCATCGCCCTGGCCGACCACATCGCCCAGGAGAAGGGCTTCACCCTGCAGCACGGTGTCTACGTGGGCGTGCAGGGCCCCACGTTTGAGACGCCGGCCGAGTACAGGATGTTTCGCGTCATCGGCGGTGACGCCGTGGGCATGTCGACAGTGCCCGAGGTCATCGTCGCGCGCCACTGCGGCATAAAGGTCTTCGGCATGAGCATCATCACCGACCTGGGAGGCTTCGACAACCCGGTCGAGGTGAGCCACGAGGAGGTGCAGCAGGCGGCAGCCACTGCCGAGCCGAAGATGACGGAGATCATGCGCGAGATGATCGCACGCTCCTGACGACAAGACACTGACACATTATTCCACACCGGTGGCAATGGGAAGAACCACCTTTTAGCAACAACCAATTTTCATGGAAATATCCAAGCTGGGTGAGTTTGGTCTCATCAACCGACTCACCGACAACATCAAACTGAAAAACGACAGCTCACGCTACGGCGTGGGCGACGACTGCGCCGTGCTCCACTACCCCGACTCGGAAGTGCTCGTCACCTCGGACATGCTCATGGAGGGTGTCCACTTCGACCTCACCTACGTGTCGCTCATGCAACTGGGATACAAGGCGGCCATGGAGAACATCTCCGACATCTTCGCCATGAACGGCACGCCCCGGCAGATGGTCATCTCCATCGCCCTGGACAAGCGATTCGACGTGGAGGCCGTCGAACAACTCTACGACGGCATACGGCGCGCCTGCGGCAAGTGGGACATCGACATCGTGGGCGGCGACACCACCTCGTCGCTCACCGGACTGGCCATCAGCATCACCTGCATCGGTGAGGCGAAGAAGGAAGACATCGTCTACCGCAACGGAGCCAACGAGACGGATCTCATCTGCGTCAGCGGTGATCTCGGGGCGGCCTACATGGGACTGCAGCTGCTCGAGCGAGAGAAGATGGTCTATTACCAACAGCTCGACGACATCAACAAGAAGATTGCCGAGGCCAAGAAGGCGGGCAACGACGCACTCGTGAAGCACCTCAGGGAGCAGGGGGCCAAGGCCAGTGACTTCCAGCCTGACTTTGCCGGGCACGAGTATCTGCTCGAGAGGCAGCTCCAGCCGGAGGCTCGCGGCGACATCGTCAAGTTGCTGCGCGACAACAACATCAAGCCCACGGCCATGATGGACATCAGCGACGGATTGTCGTCGGAGCTCATCCATATCTGCAAGCAGAGCCACTGCGGGTGCCGTGTCTATGAGAAGAACATCCCCATCGACTACCAGACAGCCGTGCAGGCGGAAGAGTTCAACATGAATGTCACCACCTGCGCCATGAACGGCGGCGAGGACTACGAGCTTCTCTTCACCGTACCCATCGGCGACCACGACAAGCTCAACGCACTGGAGAGCCAAGGCATCCGCCAGATAGGATACATCACCAAGCCCGAACTGGGCACCAAGCTCATCAGCCGCGACAACCAGGAGTTTGACATCACGGCGCAGGGATGGAATCCGCTCAAAGACTGAGGGCTGAACAAGACACACAAAAACAACAAACATTCCACGTTTATGAACTGCAAGAAAATCATATTCACACTCTTTGCCGCCTATGCCTCACTGGCCCAAGCGGCTGACAGAGTGACCATCACCGTGGCCAACACGCTGGGGACGGCACGCACGGAAATGGTCGAGACATCGCTCACTGCCCTGGAGCGCAAGCTCGGGACACGACAAGACATCGTCGTGACCGACGCCGAAGGCAAGGAGCTGCCATCGCAGGTGACCTACGACGGCAAGCTCATCTTCCTCGCCGGTGTGCCCGCAAAGGGCCGCACCGTCTATTACGCCCACAAGGGCACACCGCAGAAATACACCGCAAAGGTGGCGGGCCGACTGTTCACCGAGCGGCAGGACGAGTTCGGATGGGAGAACGACAAGGTGGCCTACCGCATCTACGGGCATGGCGCGGCTGTGGGCTACGACCTCTTCAACAAGAACACCACCGACCTCATGCTCGACTACTGGTATGCCAGCGAACAGGACGCTACCATGCGAAGCACCATCAAGGACCTGGCCAAAAGAGGATACAAGGACCTGGCTGACCAGGTATACAACGCCTACTGCTACCACATCAACCACGGCAAGGGCATGGACTGCTATACCGTGGGACCGACCTTGGGCGGAGGCGCCAGCGCCATCCTTGACGACAAGGACAACCTGGTGATGCCCCATTGCTACAAGACCTACAAGATCCTCGACAAGGGTCCGCTGCGCTTCACCGTGGAGCTGACCTATCCGGAGCAGACCATCAGTGGCGAGAAGGTGACGGAGGTGCGCACCATCCGTCTTGACGCCGGTTCACACTTCAATCAGGTCAGCGTCGTCTACAACGGGCTGACCAAGCCCGTCAGCGTAGCCGCAGGCATCGTCGTCCACCAGCAGAACCCGACGGCCTATGTCATGGATGCCAAGGCTGGCTACATGGCCTATGACGACCTGGGAGACGCCAGCGTCTACAACCCCAACTACCGCAAGCAACTGGCTAAGGAAATGGGGCACATCTACATCGGAGTGCTCTTCCCGCAGACCCATGCCAGCACTTTCTTCCAGGCACGCCCCAACGGCATCGCCACAGGACACATCCTCGCCAAAACGACCGTGAAGCCCCGACTGGCGTTCACCTACTACTTCGGTTCGGGATGGGACCAGAACAAGGCGGAGGGCCTGCACGACTTCGCCGCCTGGCAGTCATTGCTCGGCAAGACGTCACAAGCCTTGAAGGCACCACTGAAAGTGAGCGTCAAATAACAGGAAACAAGCACAGCACATTGTCCCCACAAGAGTCGCGCCCAGCGCAGGGCCACCCTTGTGGGGACTTATTCTGACAACACAAACACTGCATGGACTACAACATGATCGGGACTTGCTGGTCTCTACTTCCGCCCATCGTGGCCATCGCCTTGGCCCTGAAGACCAAGGAGGTCTACTCATCTCTCTTCATCGGCATCGTGCTCGGCGCGGCCCAATACAGCTACTCTGTGGGCACGGGCTTCGAGGGGTTTCTGACCCACCTGCTCAACGACTCGGCAGGCACGGGCGGCGACACCAGGCACTATGGCCTCATCCACTGCCTGTCCGACCCGTGGAACGTGGGCATACTGGTCTTTCTCGTCGTGCTGGGCGCCATCGTGTCGCTCATGAACAAGGCAGGCGGCTCGGCAGCCTTTGGCCTGTGGGCTTCCAAGCATGTCAAGACGAAGCGCGGCGCACAGGTGGCCACCATTCTCCTGGGCATCCTCATCTTCATTGACGACTATTTCAATTGTCTCACCGTGGGATCTGTCATGCGCCCCATCACGCAACGGCATGGCGTGACCAAGGAGAAGCTGGCTTATCTCATCGACTCCACGGCGGCACCCGTGTGTGTCATATCACCCATCTCCAGTTGGGCGGCTGCCGTGTCGGGATTCGTCACCGGCGATGAAAACGGCCTTGCGCTCTTCTGCAAGGCCATACCGTTCAACTTCTATGCGCTGTTCACCATCCTGTTCATGTTTGCCGTGGTGCTTATCGGCTTCGACTTCAAGTCGATGAGCAAGTACGACGCCCGTTGGCGCGAATGGTACGAGCGCACACATGGCGGGCGCATCGATGAAGTGAGCGACACCAAGCTCCACCTGGCCGAACACGGCGTGGGCGCCACCCAAGCGGGCAAGACGGTCAACCACGGGACGGTGGCCGACCTGGTCATCCCCATCCTGCTGCTCATCGTGCTCTGCACCCTCGGCATGGTCTACTCGGGCGGTTTCTTCGACGCTGGCAGCGAGGCGTACCATGATTTCGTGGCATCCTTTGCGGCAAGCAACGCATCCGTGGGTCTCGTCATCGGCTCGCTGGCCGCGCTGATCCTATCGGTGGGCCTCTTCACCCTGCGCAAGACGTTGCCTTTTGACGAAGCCATGAGCAGCCTCATCAAGGGCTTTGAGGCCATGGTACCCGCCATCCTCATCCTCACGCTCGCATGGACGCTGAAGAGCATGACCGACTCGCTGGGCGCAGCCTCCTATGTGGCCGACGTCGTGGCGAGCAGTGCCGGACAACTGCAGATGCTCCTCCCCGCCATCATCTTCGTGGTGGCTGCGCTGCTGGCCTTTGCCACCGGCACGTCATGGGGCACCTTCGGCATCCTCATCCCCATCTGCGTGGCGGTGTTTCCTGCAGCCGCTCCTCTGCGGGTCATCTCCATCTCAGCATGCATGGCCGGTGCCGTCTGCGGCGACCACATCTCACCCATCTCCGACACGACCATCATGGCAAGCGCCGGTGCGGCATGCAAGCATGTGCATCACGTGTCGTCGCAGTTGCCCTATGCGCTCACAGTGGCCTCAGTGGCCTTCCTGACATTCATTGTGGCGGGGTTCACCCAGGGCATGGGCGTCGTCCCCTGCGCCATCATCTCATGGGTCACAGGCATCACCCTGCTGACCATCGTACTTCTGTTCTTGAAGAAGAAGGTGGCGGCAGGCCATTGACACACAGGACAGCCGGCCATGGCACTTCTGTTCTTGCGTGCCGGGCGCTAACTCATGCGGTTCAGCATCTCCACGCAGGCCTCATCATTGTCACACTGAGGGATAATCTCTCTCAGATGCCTTACCAACAGGGCCTTCGACTCTTCGGGCGAGCAAGGGGCCTGGCAGGCACTGCGGCCAAGGAAGCTCTCGGGCGTGGTGAGCAGCGACCAGCCCCAACCATACGGCTTGCCATGCTTGTCATGGGGATAGACAAAGTCTTCTGTCACGATATAGGTCTGCATCTGAAGGCGGGAGACAAAGGTGTCAAACTTGCCGCGCATACCGGGTTCGGTGAAGCCACAGGCCTTGCGCAGCTCACGAGTGGTCATGCTGCCATTGGTCCTCAGAATCTCAAGGATGGTCTCTTCGATGGTACCCTCCGCCGGATAGGGATGAAGATGGCGGCGGTAGTTGCACAGGTGGGGCCACCACTCACGGCTGACAAACGTAGCCTTGCGGAAGATAAACTTACCATAGGCGCAACCCGACTCACGTATCACAGAGCCTTTCCAATCCCACAACGGCCATTCCCAACCACCATCCGGCAAGACCACATACTGACAATCGTCATCCACGCGCTCCTCGGCCGACCATCCCTCGATGCCCAATTTCAACAAAGGAAGGATGCCTATTTGGTTGACCAACTCTATCAAGCCAGCGGCAGAATGTACTTTCTCTTGCATAACAACACATATATTATAAGGTGAAACTCCATCGTCTGCAGGGGGATGACGTGGCCGATGCGGCCACGCCGTTTCCTTTTCATCAACACGATCTTGTCAGGATCTTGTTATCATTACCTGTTATTATAACACCAGCAAGGTACCTCTTATTATTAACGGATTCCATAAATTTAAAAAAAAGATGAACTTTCCCCCAGCAGAAGGAGAAACGGCACGTGGTTGGCAGTAATGATTAAAATAATTAAACATTCGTGACAAATAGACAAGCTTTTCGTGACAGGAAAAGCAGGAATTGGCAAAGCGCATAAAAGCAAGGCATTGGCACACCGATTGCATAAGAACGGGTGAAAGCTGAAGCCGAAAGGCAAGGATGGCAAGAAGCCAAAAACATTGACAACTTGGACTTCTGAAGCAATCCGGACCTCGACGCCGATGCTTCCCTTTGAACTTGCGAAAGCGAGCGAGAAGCCAACAAAAGACAAACAAAGAACAAACAGAAATCCCGACCAAGCCCACAGGCAAGGAGAGGACGAGAAAAACAAAAACGGAGGTTAAACATGATGTTGTTAGCTCGTAGAAATAACTCGAACGTTTCTAATTGGTTGAACAGTTGGTTTGATGACAATCTCTTCGACACAGACTTGATGCCGCGCGTCAACGCCACCGCACCTGCAGTCAACGTGAAGGAGAGCGGCACCGAATACACCATGGAAGTCGCTGCTCCTGGCTTGAAGAAGGAGATGGTGAAGATGAACATCGACAAGGACGGTTACCTTAACGTCTCCATCGAGCACAAGGAGGAGAAGAAAGAGAACAAGAAAGAGGAGCACTACCTGCGCCGCGAGTTCTCTTACTCCAACTACTCACAGAGTTATGCACTTCCTGAGGACGCCAATCAGGAGAAGATTACGGCCGAGGTCAACAACGGTGTCTTGAAGATTGAGATTCCTAAAGTGGCCAAGGAAGAGAAGAAAGACGATGTGAAGCACATTGAAGTGAAATAACCGAACAGCATGCTTGGCAAATGGCCAGGCATAAACAAAAAAAGGCAAGCA
>DJOV01000038.1:10141-33126 GCA_002437285.1 Prevotella sp. UBA6429
TGCTTGCCTTTTTTTGTTTATGGTTCTTGTCAGGCTAAGCCCTACTTCACCCCCGCTTGGGTGGGAACAACGCGCTTGATGGTGCCATCGGCATTGAACTCCATCTTGTCGATGCACACCTCACGGTGCACGCCGGGCTGATAACGAAGATAATCCTTGTTGATGCGGTGGTAGACAATGTACCACTCATCGGTACCGGGCTTCTGGATCACCGAGTTGTGGGCGGTGCCGTAAATCTCGTGCTGCGGGTCTTGGATCAAGACGACAGGGTCTTTCGCCACCTCGATGGGGCCCAGCGGACTCTTGGACGTGCCGTAAGCCACATGATAGTTGGCCGACCCTGTGTCGTCGACTGACCACATGAAGTAGTAGAGGCCATTGCGATAGAACACATAGGGTGCCTCACGATAAGCATAATCCTTCAGGCTACCCCCCTTGGGCGTCAACACCGTGATGGTGCTTTCCTTCACGGCAGTCATGTTGGGTTCCAGCTCGCCTCCGGCCATATAGCCATTGCCCCAGTAGAGGTAAGGTTTCTTGCTCACAGGGTCGACAAACACGTCCACGTCAATCTGCTGGCCGTGGCCCACAGGCGATTTCTCGACGATGGGCTTTCCGAAATCCACAAAAGGTCCGACAGGCGAGTCAGCGATGGCCACACCGATCTTCTTGGGGCCATTCTCATTGGGATTGGCACTATAATAGAGATAATACTTGTAACTACCGTTCTTCTGCTTCACCTCCACGGCGGCAGGAGCCCAGAGGTTACCGTTCGCCCAAGCGATCTGGTCTGTCGCAGCGTTGAGCGCCACGCCCTCGTTCTTCCAATCCTTCATGTCGGCGGAGGAATAGACATAATACTTGTATCCGCCCCATCCCGGCTTACCATCGGTCGTGGAATAGATGTAGTATTTGCCCGTCTTGTTGGAGTAAAGGATCTCCGGATCGGCATGGAAGCCAGGCAGCACCGGGTTGCCCGGTCCGCTCACGCCCTTGGCAGTGGGAGGAATGGGCTTGATGGTGCCGTCAGCATTATAAGCCATCGGTTCGATGATGACGCTTCTCTTGTAACTTCCGCCATCGGGGAGCGCACCATTGTGAGAGATGAAGAGCCACTGATCGTTGTAGTTGACGATGGCCGGATGGGTGGTGTTGCTGTTACCAGCTATCTCTGATATGACACCCTTGGCCGTCCAAGGTCCCATGACGTTGTCAGCCATGGCATAAGCGATCTTCTCGGGCCATCCGCTGGCATAGGTGAGATAATACTTGCCATTGTACTTGTGAAGCCATGGTGCCTCGGTGAACGGGAACTCGGTCCCGACATCCAGGCGCTTGATGTCACCATCGATCTCCACCATGTTATCCTTCAGTTTGGCGATGTAGCACTCCTTGTTACCCCAAACGATGTAAGGCGTGTTGTCATCATCGATGAAGACGGCAGGGTCGATGCAAGCCCAACTGTGCTTGGAGTCGAAACAATCCTTGTTGGTGAGCATGGGCTTGCCGAGTGCGTCATGGTAAGGTCCTGTAATCTTGTCAGCCACCGCCACACCGATGCCACACCAGTTGGTCGACACATACCAATAGAACTTGCCGTTTCGCTCGACCACGTGTCCAGCGTAAGCCTGCTTGCTCTTGGCCCACGGGAAGTCGGCAACGCGCAGCGGAGTGGGATATTCCGTCCAATGGCGCATGTCGGTCGTGGAGAACACCGCCCACTTGTCCATGGCGTAGCTGCCGTGGTTGCCCGGCTCATCGATGCCCGTGAAGAGCCACAACGTATCGTTGCGCACGAGCGCAGCCGGGTCGGCCGTGTGCTCATGGGTGAAGAGCGGGTTGCCCGTGGCCGTGTAGTCGTGACCCAGGACATAGCCCCACCGTTGCTGCAGGCGTTCCATCTCATCGGCCGTGACAGGGATGACGGTGCCATGGCGAGGGAAGAAATCCTTGCGGAACGACTGGGGCTTCTGCGTGAACGACTTCAAGTCGGCCGATGTCTGATACTCATACCGGCCCGACCCATAGAGGTCATACATCAGCACATAGCCGCTGCCGTCGTTGAGCGGGAACACGCCCGAGCCCTCCACGCCCGTACGCTGGTTGGCATAAGCGTCGATAAACTTGAAGTCCTCCTTCCACGGACCCTTGAGGCTCTTGGCTGTGGCCTGCTGGATGCCGTTCTGTATCTCCTTGCCCTCAGCGTTCTTGATGTTACCCTTATAGAAAAGGTGGTAAACACCGTTGCGCTCGATGATGTCGTTGTCGATGCTGCCATACTTGGCCGAGAAGAGCACCTTGGGCTCGCCCTCAAATCCCGTGAAGTCGCGGTTGGCATAGGCGTAATAAGTGACAAGGCTCTTGCGGCCGTCGCCCGTGCGCTGGAGCGTGAAATAGACCATGTACTTCTTGGCCTTGCGGTCGTAGATGGTCTGTGGCGCCCACACCCAATAGGCATCGGCGAAGTTTTTGTAAGCCTCCTTGAGCACGATCTTCCCATGAGTCCAGTTGACGAGGTCATTCGACTTCATCATGACGATGCCCGGGTTGTCCTTCCATCCGTTGGCAGCCGTGTTCATGTCGGTTGCGACGATGTAATAGCATCCGTCCTCCCCCCGCAAGATGTGGGGGTCGCGAATGCCGCCACTGGTGGAGATGGTGTCGCTGCCCACCACGGGCCGATTGCCATTGAGCGCATACCAGTCGCGTGCGTCCTTGCTGATGGCAAAGCGCAAGTGCTCTTGTTGTTTGGCGTTGCCTGTCCCCTCAAAGTAGGCAAAGAGGTAACCGGCAAACTTGTTTTTGGTCTTGGCTGTCGCCGGCGCCGAAAATAGCAACACGGCCAGCACGGCCAGCAAAAAGGTTCGTTGTGTCATAAGTAGTTTTTGATATGTTAGCATGATTATAGTTTCGTTGTTTCGTCACTTCCGCCCCATCTTTTCCAAGATAGTCCTACCCCCTCTCACCAGCAGGCAGAGCCTGCGCAATCCCAAGAGTTGCAGCAGACAGAGTTTCCATGTGTGGTGATAGGGCATGACAGGCAACAGCAGGTCAGCGTCACTCGCCGAACAACAGTAGGTCATCAGTTGGATGTTGAGCAGATGGGCATAGTAGTGGGGAAAAGCCGTATGGGCCGCCAGGTCATGGTCACGCACGATGCGCAGGTGCCCCTGCAGCAGGTCACGCCATCCCCGTTGGTCCGCCGTCACGGTGATGCCCGAAGGGTTGTAGGTGTAGCGGTAGGTGCCGCGACTGGTGGAGCGCAACCTCCTCACATGTGGCCACAGGTCACCCATGACATAGACATCCTCGAAGAGACGCCCCTTGGCAAAAGCCACGCTCTCGAAGAGTTGGCGCCGGTAAATCTTGTTCCACGCATAAGCATGCCCAAATCCACCGCCATTGAGCCAATAGTCGGCCATGTCGGTATATTCACGCTCGGGCAACCGCGTCGTGACCCGTCCCTTGGGGGTGTCACGGTCAAACGAGAACTCCACGACATCATAATCAGGATGGCGGGTCATCATCTCGAGCAGAGGGGCATAGGTGCCTGGCATGAGGTAGTCGTCGGAATCGACGAAGGTGACATAGCGCCCCTTGGCATACCGCAGCCCCTCGTTGCGCGCATCCGAGAGGCCCCCATTGGCCTTGTGGAGAACGCGCACATCAGGACGGGGCACATAGCGGTCGGCCACATAGGGCGTGGCATCCGTCGACCCGTCATCGACCAGTATGATCTCCATGTCGGGCACCTCCTGCATGAGCACACTCTCTATGCAACGGGCAAGTGTTCGCTCCACATTATAGGCAGGGATGATGACCGACAGCATCACGTGTTCACTCATAGGAAAAGAATCGTTTGCGCCAATGACTTATCGTTGCAACAACTTGTGGCCATCCACGATGACGATGCCCTTGTAATCAGTGCCCACACGCTGTCCGGCCACGTTGTACCGGACTCCTTCCGCGCCCTCATGAGCCGTCACCGCGCGCACCCCCGTAAGGTCTGCGAAGGTGAAGGCATAGCCAGTCGGCGCAGTCCCCCCAGTGAGGAAGGCGCTGTTGGCATCCAGCGTGTCAGCATCGGTCTTGTAGAGGCCGGCCACACCGTTGCCGGTGCCAAGCACATAGCCCGCTCCGTCCCACGCCTTGGCCACGCAGGTACCCTGGAGGATGTTGTCTTCCACCGTCTCACCCGCCATGGCGCTCACCGCCATGGTCTCCGTGCGGCGCGCGCTGATCACCACGACAGGCGTACCCGCCGGAACGGCTGTCCCGATCTCCTTGAGCGAAGCCTCGTCGTCCGATACTGCCGTGCAAGCATACGCCTTGGCCTGTTGCAACTTGACGGGGAAAGGCACACAGAGTGTTCCAAAATATTTGCTGGTGCCATCAGGGGCCATGGCCTGACTCAGCGAGATGCGATAGGCGCGCGACGGCACGTTCTCCACCTGCCAGGTGGAGGGTGATGCCAGCGTGCCCTCTGCCGTCCACCCGATGACGGGGGCCTGTCCGGCCTCGCCCGAAGCCTCGTGAAGGAAGCCATAACGACTGCGCACACTGTCACAGAGGACGGTCACACGCCCCGCATGCGCCAGGATGGGCTTGAAGGTGAAGGTGTGCCCCTCATCTTCCTCAGCCGTGAGAGCAAAGGGTTGCCCCTGCGACTTGGGAGCCACCACGCCTTCTCCCTGTGTGCTGATGCGATAGGTGCCCAAGTGACCATCGACCTGCGTGAGCCTGATGATGGTCGAGGCGTCGGCGATGGCATCGGCCGCCGGCACCGTCTTCAGACCATAGCCGCGCGAGGCATCGCCCGTACCGGCCGCGTTGGGGCCTACGGCCAGATACGTGTCAGCGCCCCGTGCGCCCACGCTCCTGATGCGATAATAGCCAGTGGCGGGATATGAGATATTGTCGAAGATAGCCTCCTGCAAGTCGAAGAACTGCTGTTGCGAGCAACTGTCCACACAGGCCTCATAGGTGCCGATGAGCTTGTCGTATCCCTCATGGGTCAAGGCGAAGTGGCCACCCACATTCTCCGTGAAGAAACTGCCCAGTCGGCTCTCCACATAAGCTCCGTATCCCCGGTGGGGCTGCTGCGGAAGATCGCCCAAGGCCTTCTGCCATCCGAGCACGGTCTGCCGGTCGATGGTGAGGAAATTGGTAATGTATCCGTTGGTGCCATAAGAGGCATCCTCATAGATCATGGCAAGGTCGCCATTCTCCAGCACCTCCAGCGTGGAGTAAGCCGCCCCACCCTCCTGGATGGTCATCACATCGGTCCAGGTCTCGCCTTGGTCAAGGCTCGCGAAGACATGCAGGTCAGCGCGGGTGGTGGGGTCTACGATGAGCGTGTGCAGGAGCAACTGGTCGTTGTAAGCCAGGATGTCGGCGTTGCAGTCGTTGCCGCTGAGCGTGGCCGAGCGCGTCTCGCCCATCCAGCGCGTGCCGTCGGGTGTTCCGATGTTGAAGCCCCGCTTTCCGGCCTGACGGATGGAGGCCATGACCGAACCGTCGGCACGCTGCACGAGTTTGCCCTCATTGGAGGCCACGTCCTCGCCGAACACCTGGTCGTGGGCCAGCGTCCAGTGCTCACCCTCATCATCGGTGTAGAGCAGGTAGGTGCGCGAGTGATCGCTACTTACGTTGAGCGCATTGAGCAGGAACATCACGCGTCCGTCCCTTGTGGTGATGCCCCGTCCCGAAGAGGGAAAGGCGCTCCAGAGACCCAGGCCATCGGTGCCGCTCACCTGGTCGGCGAGCACGCCAGGCCGCGTGACATCCTTGGGCTCGCTCCAGGTCAGACCGTTGTCGTCACTGGTGGAGACAAAGAAATGGCGCATGCCAAGGAAGTAGTTGGTGTTGCCTGCGGCCATGGTGCAGATGAGCCTGCCACTGGGCGCCTTGGCGAGCGCTGCGTCGCCAAAACCGCAGCGGGCCACACTGCTGCCGTCACCGCGAGCGATGACCACCGGCTCGCCCCACGTCAGTCCGCCGTCTGTGCTGCGCCGCGCCACAAGGTCGACACGATGGTCATTGCCGAGGTCGGCCTGGTTGTCGTAACGCATGTCGCTCACCGCCACCAGGCTGTTGTCATCGGCACGTATCAGGGAGGGTATGCGGTAGTAACGGCAATCGTGGGTAGTGGGCACGAAGACGAAGCTCTGGCGCTTAAAGACCTTGACCGTTCCCTTCGGGTTCACCTGCAGGCCCTGTTCCTTGTGAACGTCACCCGCCGCATCCTTGTAGCTCAGCCCGGTGACGGCAACGCTGAGCGAGGAGCCCACGGGAGCGTCGTCCTTGACCTTGGCCACCACCCAGAGGCGACACGTGGTCCCGGCAGCGAGCGAGGCCTGCCCCGTAAGGGTCAGGGCATGTGCTGCGGCCGATGAGGCGAAGGGGGCGCGTGACTGGGCAAAAAACTCATTGTCGGCCTCGGCCGTCAGGTAGGCGTCGACCACATCCACAGCGTCGACCGTGGCCTGCGGGAGCGTAAGGTCAACAGTTGTCAGCGTTGCATCCTGGTTGGCCGGGACAACAATCTCGCCAGCCAATAGCACGGCCTGACCTCCCCTGCCGGCAGTCTGGTAGGCACGGGTGGCGGTAAGGACGAGTGTATCAACATGACTGGATGTCTGCGCCTCGACGGCGACGGTGAGGGCGCTCAGCAGGGTGAGCAACCACAAGAGGGTTAGCCTTCTCATATCTTTGACCTGTTTAAAAAATTGGTTTCCATTGCAAAATTAAGGCCTATCTTTCGATTTTCCAAACAAATCAACTTAAAATAAGGTATTATCCCGGCAATATAGTTACTAAATGCGGATAAATCTTAAAATACATCAAAAAATGAGCGGAAAGTAACTATTAGCGCGAATAATTTCTATTTTTGCAGCGTTCAACCATTAAAGGTAACAATCATGAAAACAAGAAACATCATCCTCTCGGGTCTCTTCGGCCTTGCCATGGTCGCCACTGTGAGCAGTTGCGGCAACGGAAAAACAGAAGCTTTGCAATCGCAAATCGACTCGCTGAATACAACAGACAGCCTCCACCAGGAGGACATCAAGCAGATGGCCGATTTCGTGAACGTGATGTCGGCCGGCCTCGACAGCATCTCCGCGCAGGAGGGCATCCTCCAGCAGATGGGCAACGGCGAGGGCGGAGCCATCGACAAGGGCAAGATGAAGAGCCAGCTGCAGCAGTTGGCCCAGACCCTGCAACGCCAACGCGACCGCATCGCCGCACTGGAAGCATCGGTCAAGGACAACAAGTCGGCCTACGGCCAGCGCATCAACAAGCTCATCGCCTATTACAAGGCTCAGCTTGACGACAAGGACAAGAAGATAGCGGATCTCGAGGCACAGCTCAACGAGAAGAACACCAACATCGCCAAGCTCACGGAGAACGTGAACAGCCTCACGACGACCAACACGCAGCTCCAGGGCACCGTGGAAAGCCAGAGCAAGACGATGGAGGCTCAGAAGACAACCATCGCCGAGCAAGATGCTTCGCTCCACACGGGCTTTGTGGCCATCGGCAGTTCCAAGGACCTGAAGGCCAAGGGCATCATCAAGGGTGGCTTCCTGGCCAAGAAGAAGGTGAACGTGGCTGACCTCAACACCAGCAACTTCACACGAGTGGACATCCGCAACTACACCTCCGTGCGCCTCAACTCTAACGATCCGAAGATCATGACTCAGATGCCGGGCGGCTCCTACGAGATGAAGGACAACGGCGACGGCACCACCACGCTCCGCATCAAGGACACACAGCTCTTCTGGAGCGTCAGCAAGTATCTGGTGGTGAAACTGTAAGACACACACGCGTGAGGCGACAACCATCACCACACGACGTACATGAAGAGGACAATCCGGGCGACAACACTCGGGCTGTCCTCTTTCACATTCTTGACAGGAACAGCTGAAATCACAATGACCCAATAACGACAGGAACATGAACGTCAAAGCTAAGATCATCGCATGTGCCGTGATGGCGGCATCCGCCGTCATGGCGTCGGCCAACGACGGTGTCTATTTCACAAGCGGCAACTTCCTGGTGCCCACCCAGGAGACGGACATCTCCGTGGGCAAGGAGGTGCTGACCATCACCATCGGCAAGGACAACTATGCCCGCGTGGACGTCTACTACGAGCTGATGAACCACGGAGCGGACAAGACCGTCACCATGGCCTTTGAGGCCGCGGCACCTTACAACGCGGGGGCGCCGCTCAACGCTACGGGGGCACACCCCTATATCCATGACTTCACGGTCAACATGAACGGCAGCACGCTGGCTCACCGCAACGCTGTCGTGGCGGCTCGCTATCGCGATGGCAAGCCGGAGCTCAACTTCTCCCCACTCGACCTGAACCAGTGGAAAGACGCCTCACAGGCGCCCGACACGATCGACGTGCCTGCCGACGACATGCTCTACAACGCTGCGCTCGACAGCCTCGTGAGCTACGCCTACGCCTACTTCTTTGAAGCCCATTTCCTGCCAGGCCGCAACATCGTGCACCACACCTACCGCTACCGCATGAGCTACAATGTCGGGCAACGGTTCACCATACCCTACTGGCTCACGCCGGCCACACGATGGGCCAACCATCAGATCGACGACTTCACCCTACGCATCACCGCCGACGAGCCCACCTCGTTCTGCCTGACTGACAGCGTCTTTGCCGCCTCACCCTTTGTGGCCGAAGGTCACAGCCAAACCTATCAGCTCACAGACACCTACGGCGAGCGCATGCTCTATGCAAAGGTCAGCAGCGGCGACACCGTGAGGTGGCACGGCGACCACTTCCGCCCGACCGCCGACATGTGTGTGGCGGCACCACAATGGGAGCGCACCAACAGGGCCAGCCAAGACCTGACGGAGGACAAGGTCGTGGTGGACAGCCAAGGCAACGAGTATCGTTATATCGCCGACTGCGGCGACAGCTATTTCGTGGATGTACAAGACTACGGACTGGTGAAAAAGGCCCATGCGCACATCGAGACACGACAAGCAACCAAAGGGCAGGGCTTTCTCACCGTCAATGGCGAGGAAACCAAACGCGTCAACGTGCGCAGACGTCCCACCACACGTAGCAAGGTGGTAGCCCGGTTGACCCTATCGCCCGGCGACCTGCCCAACGCCTATCGCTGCCACGGACTGGTGCAAGGCATCGGCAAAGACAACGAATGGCAATGGTACAAGGTGAAGGTGGGCGGACAGACGGGCTATGTGCGCCAAGACCTCATGCGCTGGGACAGCATCCTCTCTGAATAAGTGCATGACAACGGACGGACCATGGACGTTTCGCGCTTTCTCCCGAAGGGACGGACGCGAAACGTCATGCCGGCGCACAGAGAAAAGACCTAACAACATATAGAAAAAACAGGCCTTATTATCCACATGGATAGGCCTTGCCACTCAGGGATGACTATCGTGGGCTTATCGGATGAAGCTGCTTTGTCATTGCAGGACAACCGATATCGATCGCTGACAGCAGAATGTATGCGACTGGCTTGTGTATGGGTACCCTAATGATGGTCAGCGACTGGCCAATACGCACTGGCGGAATCAGTGCAATGACGAGCGCCATCCATAATTTGACGGGAAAAAACTGCGGAATGTCGTCTTTTCGTTGTAACTTTGCAACATAAGAAAGGTGATGCCCACGGCAGGCACCACCATGCAATACAGAAGATACATGAAACGCATCTGTCTCATCCTCACTCTGATGGCCACCATGACCCTGACCGCCTTTGCGTCAGGACACAAAGGCGGCACGTTCACCGTGCTGCAATGGAACATCTGGCAGGAGGGCACGTCGGTCAAGGGCGGCTATGACGCTATTCTCGACGAGCTGGAACGGCTCAAGCCCGACTTCGTGACCTTCAGCGAGGTGCGCAACTATCGCGATGACTTCATCGCCCGCGTCTGCGCGGACATGGCCCGCCGCGGCCTGACCTACTATGGTTTCCGGTCTGACGACACGGGACTGCTCTCGCGTCACCCCATCACGACGCACAAGACCGTGTTCCCCCTGCGCGACGACCATGGATCCATCTACAAGCTCGAGACAGAGGTCTGCGGTCGCAAGGTGGCCGTATACACCAGCCATCTCGACTATCTCAACGACACCTACTATGAGGTGCGCGGCGTCAACGGCAACACATTCGCCGAGATGGAGCCCCTGACCGACCCTGCCGAGATCTTGCGGCGCAATGCCCTCTCGCAGCGCGACGAGGCCATCGCCATGTTTCTGGCTGAGGCCGAGCGCGACCGGCAACGCGGTTACATCACCATCATTGGTGGCGACTTCAACGAGCCATCCGTGGAAGACTGGACGAAGAAGACCCGCGACCTCTATGATCACCATGGTGTCGTGGTGGCCTGGCCGCAGACCGCGTCGCTCCTGAGGGCAGGCTTCAAGGACTGTTACCGCACAGCTCATCCCAATGTGCTGACCCATCCGGGCTTCACCTTCCCGGCAGACAATCCCGACGTGAAGGAAAACCGGTTGACATGGGCACCCAAGAGTGACGAGCGCGACCGCATTGACTACATCTTCTATCGCGGCAAGGGCGTCAGGGTGGTGCGCTGTGAGCTCTTCGGGCCGGCAGGGTGCATGGCCTATGGCCGGCGCGTGCCGCTCGGCACACAGGACCCGCTGGTGCAGCCGCTGGGCGTGTGGCCGTCAGACCACAAGGGTGTGATCGCCACGTTTCAGGTGAAATGACAACTAAACAACAAAGAGATGAAGAAAATCAGATGGGGATTTATCGGTTGTGGCGAGGTCACCGAGAAGAAGTCGGGGCCCGCCTTCGGTGAGGTGCCGGGCTCGCAGGTGGTGGCCGTCATGAGCCGCAACGCTGCCAAGGCGCGCGACTATGCCGAGCGCCACAACATACCCAAGTGGTACACCGATGCCCAGGAGCTCATCGACGACCCGACCGTCGACGCCATCTATATCGCCACGCCGCCCTCGAGCCACGCCACGTTTGCTATCATGTCCATGCGCTCGGGAAAGCCGTGCTACGTAGAGAAACCGCTGGCGGCCAACTATGAGGACTGCCTGCGCATCAACCGCATCTCCGAGCAGACGGGCGTGCCTTGCTTCGTGGCCTACTATCGCCGCTACTTGCCCTATTTCCGCAAGGTGAAGCAGCTGGTGGACGACGGCACGCTGGGCAAGATCATCAACGTGCAGATACGCTTCTCGGTGCCGCCACGCGAACTCGACTATGCGCAAGGCGTCAACCGGCCCTGGCGGCTGCAACCCGACATCGCTGGTGGCGGCGGATACTTCTATGACCTCGCCCCCCACCAGCTCGACCTCTTGCAGCAGCTCTTCGGTGTCATCCTCCGCGCCCATGGTTACTCGGCCAACCGCGCACATCTCTACCAGCCGCAAGACACCATCAGCGCCTCGTTTCTCTTCCAGACGGGCATCCCCGGCAGTGCGTCATGGTGCTTTGTGGGCCACGAGAGCGCCAGGGAAGACCGCATCGTCATCATTGGCGACAAGGGGTCGATGGGCTTCTCCGTCTACAACTACGACCCCATCCAGGTGGTGACCAGCGAAGGCAACCAGAGTTTTGTCATCCCCAATCCCACACATGTGCAGCTGCCCATCATACGCTCCGTCGTGGAGCACCTGCAGGGCATAGGCATCTGTGAGGCCACCAGTGTCAGCGCCACGCCCACCAACTGGGTCATGGACCGCATCTTAGGCAAATTCTGAACCATGAGAGTCTGCGCATTGCTCATCACCCTCCTCACGGCTTTGGCCTGCCAGGCCGGCTCCGTCGTCACTGTCACCACTGACACCACCGTGGTAGCGGAGAAGCAAGTGCGTGCCCGTGTCTCGGGCCACCAGTTGCGCAATCCCATCCTCAACGCCCTGTACCAGTTTGTCAAGGAGTTCTCGCGCGTCGACACGAACTATGTGGAGCCACAGCACTACAGCTTCACCGTGATGCTGCAAAACACCAACACCTACGAAGCCTACTACCTGGCCAACAAGGCCAAGCAGTCCATCATGTTCTCGCCCAAGCCCTCGGTGAAGTTGGGTCCCTACGTAGGGTGGCGCTGGGTGTTCCTGGGCTACACGGTCGACCTGACCCACCTCGGCAGCGACGACAAGAAGCAAGACCTCAACCTCAGCCTTTACAGCAATCAGATCGGCCTCGACCTCTTCTACCGCAAGTCGGGCAACGACTACACCATCACCAGGCTCAACCTGGGCGACGACATCGACACACGGGCCATCAAGGGCGCATCGTTCGACGGGCTCCACTCGAGCATCACGGGCGGCAACCTCTACTACATCTTCAACCACCGCAAGTTCTCCTATCCGGCCGCCTACAGCCAGAGCACCGTGCAGCGGCGCACCGCCGGCAGTCCCATGCTGGGCATAGGCTACACACGCCACTCGCTCGAGGTCGACTGGGAGAAGCTTGGCGAACTCGTGGAGCAGCGCCTCGGCTCGGCTTATGGGGAGACGTCCATCGACTCATCACTGAAATTCTCCAAGGTGAAATACACCGACTACTCCATCTCGGGAGGCTACGGCATCAACTGGGTCTTCGCCTACAACTGGCTCTTCAACGCCTCGCTCATGGGATCGCTGAGCTACAAGCGCTCGACAAGCGACGTGCAACAGCAGTCGAAAGATTTCTTCCGTGACTTCGACTTCAAGAACATCAATCTCGACGGCGTGCTACGCCTCGGGCTGGTGTGGAACAACACGCGCTGGTATGCGGGTGGAAGCGCCGTCTTCCACGCCTACAACTATCGCAAGGAACAATTCCGGACCAACAACATCTTTGGCTCGGTCAACATCTACTTCGGTTACAACTTCGGACGGAGATGACCGCCCACTTTTCCCAGACAATGAAAAAAACTATCATCCTTTTTTTCCTGATCTTCCTCACCAGCCTGACCTCCCAGGCTGCCACCCCCGACTATTGGCGTAGCGACTCGGTGAAGGTGGCGCGCCTGCTGGCCCAGGCGGAACGCCTCCCACGCGAAACCAACCACATGATGTGGTTTGCGCGCAAGCTCTGCGGGCTGCCCTATGTGGCCAAGACGCTGGAGAAAAACACAGACGAGCGACTGGTTGTCAACCTCAGGCAGATGGACTGCACCACCTATGTGGAGACCGTCCTGGCCCTCACGCGCTGCGCCCGCCAGCACAAGGCTACCTTCGCCGACTTCTGCCACAACCTACGCCTCATCCGATACCGCGGCGGCAAGATAGACTATCCCGATCGCCTGCACTATTTCACCTATTGGATACAAGACAACGTGCGCATGGGCATCGTGAAAGACATACAGGGGCCCGTGCCCCCCTTCTCCGCCGTGCAAACCGTCAAGGCCAACTACATGACCACACACACCGCCGTCTATCCCATGTTGCTCAAGCACCCTGAGTGGGTGGATGACATACGCAGGATGGAAGACTCCATCAGCGGACGACGATACCGATACATTCCCAAGACGCAGCTTGCCGACAGCCGCTTGCTCCGCCAGACCATCCATGATGGCGACATCATCGTCATACTCACCTCCAAGAAGGGGCTTGACACCAGCCACATCGGCATCGCCGCCTGGCACGCCGACGGCCTTCACATGCTCAACGCATCATCGGTGCATCACAAGGTGGTGGAGGAGCCCATGCTTCTCTCGACTTACATGGCACGCCATCCTTCGCAGACGGGCATACGCATCGTCAGGCCCTTGTGACGAGACCGGGCTCGCCGAATAACCGCCAGGCAAACATTCCGACATCGTTTAGACAAATCATAAAACACCGATAAGATGAAACAAACCATGAAAAGCATGGCCGCCCTCGCACTGACCCTTGTGCTGGCCCACGGCAGCATGACCGCGCAGACTTATACCGCTCAGTATCCGAAGGACGTGGAGAAAGTGGCAGCCAAGTGGGTGAAACGTGGCGCATGGAAAGGCACGTTCAGCAAGGCTGTGCCCGCTCCGACAGTCAATCTCACCGACTTCTACATCCAGTACACACGCAACCGCCGACAGTGGGACGCACTCTTTGCCTGGCTCCAGGCCAACGACCTCAAGGCACTCAAGCCCGGACGCATACCCATCGGCGACTCGGGCCTCACGGCGTCGGTCGAAGACGGCACCAACTGGTGCAGCGAGGCCGACCTGAAGGCGGGCAAAGGGTCGGAGTCGCATCGCGAGAAGATTGACTTCATGATGGTTGTCGACGGCTCAGAGGGCTTCGCACGGCTCGACCATGACACGTCATCGCCCTTAGGAGACTATAAGCCCGACGTGGAGCACTACCGCTTTGAGGCCGACAGGCTGCAGCGATTCGAAAACATTCCGGGCACGTTCAACATCATGTTCCCCTCCGACTGGCACATCGCCAAGGTGAAGACGGGCAAGGACGGCGAGCACGTCAAGGTCATCGTGGTGAAGGTGGACTACAAGCGGTAGGAGACCTGCATAAGGGCACGGCATCATGAAGCACAAGGCGTCTTACATCGTTTCCTGCCTGTCGGCCTTTTTGTCGCTCTCCCTCGTGGGGTGCGACCGAGGCCAGCGCACAGTTATCGACCAGGCTTTCCAGGTGGTAGAGACACGGCAGGGCAGCGCCTTGCACTTGCCCGACAGCGTTGGCACCAATGACCTGTGCCGTGAGCAGGCGCAGCATGACTCGATTGACGCCATCGCCCAAGACAAGCATGGTGTGAATGTGCGAAGCGATTCGCTGACACGCCCTGCCTACACCTATTATTATTGTAAACTTATCATGTCGATCAAGAGGCATGATGAAAGAAGTGCTTGTGCGTATGCTGATTCAGCATATTCTTATATGGAAAGTATGTATGAAGAAGAGCTAAGCAAGCAGGAAAAGTATTATTCTTCTTATGCCAAAAGCCAATATGATGTAGGCGTAGCAAATGCTAAAAACAAGATTTTGTTGAAGTTTGTTGTTTTTGTGGTTTTATTGGCATTAATCATTACTGGGTTCATCGTTTATTCATATTCTCAATATAAGGATAAAGTTAGGACAAAAATCCAGTCACAAGATAAAGAGAGAAAATTGGAGGAGAAGTTGAGAGACGAAGAGTTGAAACATAAGGAAGTGCAATTGTCCACTATGAGGGGATACATTCTCAAAAAGATTGACGTGGCGCAGAAACTGGCCAAGTTGCGCGAGATGAAGGATGGCCATGTTGAACTGGAGGCTGAGGATTGGGAAGAAATTCGTGTGTTTCTTGATAGTGTGGATGGAGACTTTGTCGAAAGACTCCAGAAAGAATTTCCAAGTCTTAATGAGGAAGATGTCAGACTCATGCTGTTGCTTCGCCTTAAGATGCCTGCAAAGACCATGGCTTTGGTCTATGGCATCAGCGAGAAGTCTATTCGGCAGAAGCTGTTCGTATACAAGTCGAAGGTTGGCATTGAAGACAGTAAGACCTCTTTACGAGAATTTATAGAGGAATTTTAAAGGGTATAGATGCAAAAATAGACATTAAAATTATTTGAATAATTCGTATATAGCTTATATACAGCCTGTTAGCGTTTTCTTCAAAAAAGGCGAAATAGACATAAAAAGTTTGTCCATAACCGCATAAAGGCGTAATTTTGCAGCCGAAATCAAAACAAAAAGATATGAAGAAAATTCTTGTTGTTATTATTTCATTGTTTGCTATGCTCCCTTGTGAAGGTAAAAGCGTAAATGTGATAAGACATTCTTTTTCGCATAGAGGAATGGCACATGCACCTTCTGTCGTGGGGGTTGGTGCAAATTATGATAATGACAAGATTTCTGTTTGTATCAGTAAATACAGTGGAATTTCTAAATCACAGAGTAATATCGGCCAATATTATACACAGACCCCACTGTTAGAAAGGAAAGCAGATAACCGAAAAGCTGTAAAAGAGTAGGCAAGGACTAATAAAATAATTAACAATGAAAAGAATTGCTTTCGTTGGAATGATGATTTTGGCAGTCTGCGCACAGGCAAGTGCTCGTGACACGAAGGACTGCCATGCTGAAAAGGTAGCTTACACTTACGATTTGGGCGACATGACAAACATGTCCGAGAAGGATATCGATGCGGCTTTTGCCGACATTCCCAAGATGGAGGAAGTTGCTGACAACTGCACCGTCACCGTGACGGGCAAGGCAGGCCCCATCACCATCACGGTCTCTTCCACCTCGTCTGATTGCCACAAGGCAGCGAAGAATGTGGTGAAGGGTATGAAGGATACCGTTAAGGATGTCAAGAACATTGTGAAAAAGTAAGCGTTGACAACGCTATTCATTTGATAATGCGTAAGATCATTATCTTTCCATTTGTGATTCTGATGTCATGTTCTGTCTTTGGCAAGTCCACAATGACTTTTTCAAAAACAAGACATGACTTCAGAACCATTCGCAAAGAATCCTTGGTTACTACAGCCTTCCAGTTCTTGAACAGGGGACATGACACGTTGGAAATCTCTAAGATTTACACATCTTGTCATTGTACGACCGCGAAAGTTGTAAATAATAGGGTCGTCCCTAAGCAGTCTGGCACTATTCTTGTGGGATTTAAGGCGATGCACGAAGGTAAGTTTAAGGAGCAAATTATCATTTGCAATAAAGGTCATAAAAAGCCCGTCTTTTTGAAAATCATGGGCGATGCCATTTAAATTGTTTGTGTTATGAGCATTAAAAAGTTAGTAAGCGTTCGTCGCAAGGCTCGCCAGATTGTTCTGAGAGTTCTTCTATTGGTTTGTGCTTGTGGCTTTGGCCAAGCGGCTTGGTCTCAAAACTATCGGGCCACTTACGCTGAATTTGGCACGCTGAACCGTGGAACGGCCGTGCTGACGTTCAACAATGAAGCCTGGTTGTATGAGATGACTTACAAGTTTGACACGAGCATTGAGTCTGCCGATGTCTACATTCCCGATGAGGATCGCAAGAGCTCGTTCGACTACAACCTTTTCAATTACTATTCGCTGAAGCAGAACCAGTGTTATTGGGAGCTCTTGGCTGTCAATGAGCGCGTGGTCGTGAAAGACACCCTAAGCCGTCTCAATTGGCAGATTGTGGCTGACAGCACGCAGACCATCGGTGGGCATCCCTGTGTGATGGCTCGTTGCGACCTGTGCGGTTGGGCTGTCAAGGCCTGGTTTGCCACGGATGTGCCCGTGTCGTGCGGTCCCTGGCGCCTGTGGGGGCTTCCCGGCCTGATCATGAAGGCCTATACCGATGATGGCCAGATTGACATCCAGATGACCTCGCTCAGCACGGTGGCCGATGCGCCCGTGATGCCCGAGATCAGTAAGGACAAGGTGATCAGCCGCGACAAGTTTGTCGCCGTGTCATTGGAAAACGCCAAGAAGTTGGCCCGTACATTCAGCAGCCTGCAAGACCGCGAGAGCTCCATGACCGCTGACGTCAAGCTTAATAACCCCGATAAATGCTTCCAATGATGCTCCCGCTTTCTCGCAGGTTGGTGGCTTTTGTGCTCTGCCTCGGCTTGTCCGTTGTCACAAGCCGTGCGAGCATAGGCGGAACGGTGACCAATGCCGACCGGCAACCCGTGGCGGGAGCGAGCGTAGTGGCCTACAATGCCGACCACAAGATGCTCTGCTTCGCCACGACCGATGGTCAGGGCCGCTTTCTGTTGTCCAGCGAGAAGACAGCCCGCACTGCCTACCTCACCGTCAGCCTCCTGGGCTACAGCTCCCAGACCGTGCGTGTCCACGATGGACAGAATGAGCTCTCCGTGACCCTACCTTATAATAAGGTGGAGCTGCGCGAGGTGGTGGTCAAGGCCAAGCCCATCCACCTGGACAACGATACGACCCGCTATTTCGTCAATGCCTTTGCCGACGGGCACGAGAAGACGGTGGAAGACCTGCTGAAAAAACTCCCCGGCATCGACGTGGGCGATGACGGAAGCATCTCCTTCAAGGGCAAGCCCATCTCCAAGATTCTCCTGGACCACACCGACATGTTCGGCGAGAACTACAAGACCGCCAGCCGGACGCTGTCGCCCCAGATTGTGGGGTCGGTCGAGGCCATCAACCATTTTCAGGAGAACCGGATACTCCACAAGGTGAAACGGTCGGACGACGTGGTGCTCAATCTCACCCTCAAGAATCACCAGGCCCTGCAGAAGCCCAACGGTCGCGTCAGCGTGGGAGGCGGGTTCACCGACCGCTACGACCTGAACGCCAATCTCTTGACGCTCAACAACAAGGTCAAGCTCTATGATGCCGCATCGCTCTCCAATGTGAGCGGTGCCGACCTGCTGTCCACCGACGACCTCGACAATTATGCCCCCCTCGGCGAAGTCGACGACTATACCCACTTGTTTTCCGACCGCGACAACATTCGCTACGCCGAGCGCAAGTCGAAGAGCAACAGCTTGAACCTTGTCCTCCAGCCCACGTCGTCTCTTACCCTCAACGAGCAGTTCATCGCCCAGGGCAACAGCAACCAGTCGTCCAACCAGGAGACCATCAGCTACCTCGTCCAGGACATCACCCATGACCGCTCCACTGGGCTCAAGAACCGCCCCCTGACACTCAACAACAACATCAGCCTCAAGTGGGACGCTGACAAGAATACCCTTGTGGAGCTCCACAATCGCGCGCTCCTCGACAACAGCCATACCGACAACCGTTTCATCGACGATGGGCCTGCCGACTATCGGCTGCGAGACCGCAACACCTATTTGGACAACGACTTGCGCGTCTCCCACTCCCTGACCGACCGCTCTGCCCTTATTGTGGAGGCCGAAAATGTGCTCAACGACGGTCGCGAGTCGTTTGGCTATGGTGCCCCGACGCAACTCGCCGACTGCGATGCCGCCATCAGCCAGACGCTGAAAGGCACCCGCCTGGCCAACAGCGTCTCGGCCAAATACCTGCGGCGCTGTCGTTCGTGGGAGTATGACCTCTCCCTTGGCTATCGCCATCGTGACAACAAAGTGAGCGTCGCCGGAGCCACCGAGACCGACCAGCGCTCCGATGACCGCGAGCAGTTGGCCTATCTCCAGGCCAACGCCACGTGCTCGCTCGGCCTGCTCAAGATTGGGACGGGTGCCTTGCTGGGCTATTGGAGCCAGGACATGGAGACAACCGCGCTGGGCAACCGCACCTTCCGCCGGCTGAAACTGATGCCCCAGGTGACCCTCGACTACGAGTTGAAGCACCACCATTTCTCGGCCTCTTGCACCTATGAGCCACTCTCAATGGATCCCACCGACTACCTGACGCGTCACACCGATGAGCGCCAGACCACCGTTTCCGCCACCAGCTATGCCCCTCACGCAGCCGACCTGACGCTGTCGTCGGCTTACGTCTTCACGCCAACCCTCAGCACATTGCTCATGGCCATGTACGACTTCACGCTCTCCTCCCACCATTTCGTGTACGACTATCAGCTCACTCCCACACAGGAGCGGGCGGTCCCCACATGGCAGATGGACGAGAGACGCCACTTCGCCCTGCTCTCCGTGAGCCATTACGTCGACGCCCTGCGCCACGGGGTGAAGCTCACGGCCAACTACAACGCCCAGCAATACCACAACATCATGGATGAGGGGGGCACCCAGGCCGTGACCTGTGCGACGCTGGCGGCCACCGCCTTGGTGCGCTCTTCGTTTGCCGGGCCAGTCAACTATGTGGTGGGCGGTCGCTATCTCCGCTCTTCCTATCACCGCCAATGGGTGGGCGCCACCCATGCCGACAGCTATTCCCTCTTCCAGGAACTCAACCTCCGCTGGGGCCGGTTCCTGGCCAAGGTCGCACTCGACGAGCATTTCCTGGGCCGTGACCACGACTGCTATCTCTTCCTCACGCCCGACATCCAGTACTCCCTCCCCAAGCGGCGCGTAACCTTCAGCCTGAGCGCCTACAACGCCCTCAACCGCAAGGTCATCAACGAGATGACCCTCTCGGACACCTATTCGCGCGAGTTCCGGCAGGCCATCGTGCCCGCACAATACCTCCTCACCGTCAGTTTCAGGTACTAAGGAGACACCGTTGGGGCCATCAGTCTGCCGGGACAGGCAGGAACGGTGTGACCGATGGACAGGCATCTGTCTTCCTGCGAGAGGTACTCGGACCCATCGTGGGAGACGTCGCGTCGCCAGCCTTGCGGTATGACAAGCGGTTACGTTATCCTGCTCCCCGACGGTTAATCTGCGTTAAATTTGTGGCATGGCTTGGGCGCATGTGCCGCGAAAGCCGTAACTTTGAATGACAAAAGACATCTATTCAGATAACACCATGTCACACATTCTTATCGTAGAAGACGACCTCACCTATGCCACCATGATGCAGACGTGGCTGCGCAAGAAGGGTTTTGATGTAGACCGTTGCAGCTCCGTGGCCAGTGCGGCCCGCTTGCTGACCGACTCCTCCGACTTCGACCTTATCTTGTCAGACCTCCGTTTGCCCGACCACGACGGTCTGTTCCTGCTCCAGTGGATGAAGAAACGAGACTTGTCGGTGCCCTTCATCATGATGACCAGCTATGCCGAGGTGCAAAACGCTGTGCTGGCCATGAAGTCGGGCGCTGCCGACTATGTGGCCAAGCCCGTGCAACCTGACATCCTGTTGCAGAAGATACGCGACGCGCTAAGCGGGAACGGTGACCAGGCGGCCCCGACGACCGATCCCCGCGAACGGCCACATGACAGGGAGGCTGCCGCCCCGTCGGTGCCCCGATACATCGAGGGCAAGAGTGAGGTGTCGCGCCAGCTCTACAGTTATGTGTCGCTCGTGGCCCCCACGCCCATGTCGGTGCTCATCCTGGGTGCCAGCGGCACGGGCAAGGAGTATGTGGCGCGGCGCATCCATGAGCTCAGCCCCCGTCACGCCAAGCCTTTCTTCGCGCTCGACTGTGGCGCCATACCCAAGGAAGTGGCGGCCTCGGAGTTTTTCGGATACGTGAAGGGTGCCTTCACGGGTGCCACGACCGACAAGACGGGTGCGTTCGTCGAGGCCAATGGCGGGACGCTCTTTCTCGACGAGGTGGGCAACCTCTCTTATGATGTGCAGGTGCAGTTGCTTCGCGCCTTGCAGGAGCGCCGTGTGCGTCCGTTGGGCTCTGCCCACGAGACGGAGGTTGACATACGCTTGGTGTGCGCCACCAACGGCGACCTGGCCAGCCTTGTGGCTGACGGACAGTTTCGCGAGGATCTCTATCATCGCATCAATGAGTTTACCATCTACATGCCTGAGCTCAAGGACCGGGGGGCTGACATCTTTCTCTTTGCCGACCTCTTTATCAAGCAGGCCAACGCACAGCTGGGCCGTGAGGTTTTGGGGCTCGACGACAAGGCAAGCGAACGTCTCATGTCGTATTCATGGCCGGGCAACCTCAGGGAGCTCAACAACGTGATGCGAAGGGCCACCCTTCTCACCAAGGGCAAGCACATCGGCCTGACCGAACTAGAGCAGGCCATGGCACCCACGGCACACGTGGAGTCGATGGTGCTGCACGATGAGCAGACCGAGCGCCAGCGCATCGAGGCTGCCCTACGGGCGGCGGGCGGCAACAAGAGCAAGGCGGCGCGGCTCCTCAGTGTCGACCGAAAGACACTCTACAACAAGATGAAGCGATACGACATGGAGTAAAACATTTCTCTTGCCGGCAATTCTTCCGGCATGCCACAACGGTGGGGAAAGGACATTCCACACTTTTTTGTGGAAATATTCCACACCCTTTCCCCACATTCCACAATTCCACGGTTACGGCCTTTTGAACGTAACCTGCTGATATACAGTTACAAATATCTTTTTCATAGACTTTGGCACG
The DNA here is from genome assembly GCA_002437285.1 of Prevotella sp. UBA6429. Classification (GTDB taxonomy): domain Bacteria; phylum Bacteroidota; class Bacteroidia; order Bacteroidales; family Bacteroidaceae; genus Prevotella. The sequence continues at coordinate 31,944 of DJOV01000038.1, forward strand.
GCCATTGCAACAAGAGTTTGTGAACAACATTCGCAAAACACTTAAAAAACATAAGGATATGAAAAAGATGATTTTCGCAGCCGTGGCTGCATTCGCAATGGTTTCAGTGAGCAACGTCTCCGCCTTCAACGGCGCAACAGTGGCCAACAGCCTGTCTCAGGTCAATGACACGGTCGACACGACCGTTGTGACACCTGCCTCTCCAGCTCCCGCCGACTCCAGCGTGGCTCCTGTCGACACCACAAAGGCACCCGCCGATGCCCCCCAGGCACCGTCCGACACCACAAAGGCTCCTGCCGCAAGCACCAACAACACTGCCGAATAAGGACAACTGAAGCTTACGACTTGGCCTGCATAGTAAGCTGGCAGACATCACCCCGTATCTGTTCCTGCAAGCTGTGCCACATCCATCTTGATGGAAGCCGGTGAAAACATTTACAAACCATTTAAAAACATTACAGTTATGAAGAAGATGATTTTCGCAGCTGCTGCTGCATTCGCAATGATTTCAGTGAGCAACGTTTTCGCCTTCAACGGCGCAGTGGCTAACGATGGCCTTGCCCAGGTCAACGACACGGTCGATACCGCCGTCGTGACACCCGCCACACCTGTTGACACTCCTGCGGCTCCTGCCGACACCGCAGTGGCTCCTGCCGACACCACGGCCACGCCCAGCGACGCTCCTGCCGCTCCTGCCGACACCGCAGCGGTTCCTGCGGCTCCCGTGGCCGATACGGCCCAAGTGACAAAGTAAGAGAAAGATTTGAGAATAAACATGATTTTGTCCCCCCTCTCATTTAATAGGTGAGTAGTCTTAGGGAAGATTGCTTCAGGATTCCGACGCCCCGCTTGCGATGTTTCGCAGCGGGGTTTTTGCGTTGTTCTCCTGAACTCATTCGTTTCCCAATCTCAACCATTTGCCGAGTTCATCCTTTTACCGACTCAAGTTTAGCGCGAGTCATTTTGCCTAAACCCGAAATTTCTGTTAAACACAAAAGTTGTCTTGGTTGCCTTAAAATCATGGCTCTTCCGGAATTTGGCGTGACGATACCCATGGCTTGAATGTAAACAGCATGGCTTGCAAGACATGCGTGAGCGGTTTGATCAGTTTGCAATCCTACTGCGTGAGCGGTTTACCCAGTTTGTAATTCTACTGCGTGGGCGGTTTAACCTGGTTTATGGC
>DJOV01000010.1 GCA_002437285.1 Prevotella sp. UBA6429
ACAATGACGGGTGCGAGGACGTTGCGTGAGCGTCATGTGCATTCGGATCTGTGGGAGAACAATATCAGCTCTCATCACACTCCATCCATGATAACCCCGTCATAGCGGCCGGACAATCCCCGAAACCGATGAAAGCCACATGCTTCTGAGCCTTTCTTGTTATTTTGTTACACCTTTCGCCCGTAATCGCCCAGTTTTTTGTAACTTTGCACCAAATAGGAAAATAAAAACAGCATCAGATGAATATAGAACAAGAGATCAGCTCCGCGGCCTTGGCCGCCGTCAAGGAGCTCTATGGCGTCGACGCCGCACCGTCGATGGTCCAGTTGCAGAAGACCAAGCCCGGTTTCGAGGGCAACCTCACGCTGGTGGTCTTCCCCTTCCTCAAGATGTCGCACAAGAAGCCCCAGGACACCGCCGCTGAGCTCGGCGAAGCCCTCGTGCGCCTGTCGAAGGCCGTCGCTGGCTACAACGCTGTCGGCGGTTTCCTCAACCTCGTCATCGCCCCCGAGGCATGGCAGGACCTGCTCGACACCATCGACGCCGACCCCGCCTACGGCATGACACAGGCCGGCGAGGACGCTCCGCTCGTCATGGTGGAGTACTCGTCGCCCAACACCAACAAGCCCCTCCACCTCGGACACGTGCGCAACAACCTCCTCGGATGGAGCCTTGCCAAGATCCTCGAGGCCAACGGCAACAAGGTGGTCAAGACCAACATCGTCAACGACCGCGGCATTCACATCATGAAGTCGATGCTCGCCTGGCTCAAGTGGGGAAACGGCTGCACACCCGAGTCGACCGGCAAGAAGGGCGACCACCTCATCGGCGACTTCTACGTGCTCTTCGACAAGCACTACCGTGAGGAGGTGGCCCAGCTCAAGGCGCAGTATGTGGCCGACGGCATGGACGAGGAGAAGGCCGAGGAGAAGGCCAAGCAGGAGTCGCCGCTCATACAGGAGGCACACCGCATGCTCGTCAAGTGGGAGCAGGGTGACAAGGAGATACGCGACCTCTGGACGAAGATGAACAACTGGGTATACGCCGGCTTCGACGAGACCTACAAGGCACTCGGCGTCAGCTTCGACAAGATCTACTATGAGAGCAACACCTACCTCGAGGGCAAGCGCAAGGTCATGGAGGGCCTGGAGAAGGGCCTCTTCTACAAGCGCGAGGATGGCAGCGTGTGGGCTGACCTCACCGCCGACGGCCTCGACGAGAAGCTCCTCATCCGCTCCGACGGCACGTCGGTCTACATGACCCAGGACATCGGCACCGCCGAGATGCGTTTCAACGACTTCCCCATCGACAAGATGATCTATGTCGTCGGCAATGAGCAGAACTACCACTTCCAGGTGCTCTCGCTCCTGCTCGACAAGCTCGGCTTCAAGTGGGGCAAGGACCTCGTGCACTTCTCCTACGGCATGGTCAACCTGCCCAACGGCAAGATGAAGAGCCGTGAGGGCACGGTGGTCGACGCCGACGACCTCGTGGCGCAGATGATCGGCGAGGCGCGGCAGACCTCCGACGAGCTCGGCAAGTTCCACGACATGAGCGAGGACGAGAAGCAGGAGGTGGCGCGCATCGTCGGACTGGGCGCACTCAAGTATTTCATCCTCAAGGTCGACGCACGCAAGAACATGCTCTTCAACCCGGCCGAGTCCATCGACTTCAACGGCAACACCGGCCCCTTCATCCAGTACACCTATGCCCGCATACAGAGCATCAAGCGCAAGGCGCACGACGCTGGCATCGACGCTCTCAAGGCCGATGCCGCCTACGCCCCCAACGCCAAGGAGGTGGAGGTCATACAGAAGCTCGATGCCTTCAAGGTGGCCGTGCGTGACGCCGGAGAGAACTACAACCCCGCCGGCATCGCCAACTACTGCTATGAGCTGACGAAGCTCTTCAACCAGTTCTACCACGACTACAGCATCCTCTCTGCCGACACCGACGCCGAGAAGGCCTTCCGCCTGAAGCTCGCCGCCAACGTGGGCAAGACGCTCCGCAACGGCATGGGCCTGCTGGGCATTGAGGTGCCCGAGCGCATGTAAGCCATGCCACACGACGACAGACGCCTGCCCGAGGGTACCCGCGAGGTGGCCCGCGAGGCGGGCGACCCCTCGCGCGAGTGGCTGGAGCGCTGCGCACGGGAGGACAAGCTCTTCATGACCGACGACGAGCGGGCCCTGTGGACCATCCTGAGGGCACTGCCGCCGTCGTGCCGTTTCGTGCGACAGCACATCGTCGGACCGTACATCGCCGACTTTGCCTGTCCTGCCCGGCGCCTCATCGTGGAGCTTGCGGGCAAGTATCATTTCCGCGGAGAGCGACCCGTGGCCGACGACCGGCGCCGCGCCGACCTCAATGCCATGGGCTACACCGTGGCGGCCGTAACCCCAGAGGAGGTGGCTACGGCTCCCCGACGTGTGGCCCGACAAATCCAAGACATCCTTCACCACATGGACATATCTTATCCTACACACACCGCGGCGGAGCCGGCGGCCTCGCACCCCAAGGCAGGGCAGGCCACATCCGGTGCCCCGCGGTTGCAACTGCCGCCCGAGGTGACGGCCAACGCCTGGGCGGTCGATGCCGCCTGCTCGGGAAACCCGGGTCCCATGGAGTATCAGGGCATCGACCTTGCCACCGGACAGCAGGTGTTTCACTACGGGCCTGTGCACGGCACCAACAACATCGGCGAGTTCCTGGCCATCGTCCATGCGCTGGCCCTCTGGGACAAGCAGGGCGTCACAGACAAGACGCTCTACTCCGACTCCTACAACGCCATCCTCTGGGTGAAGAAGAAGCAGTGTCGCACCAAGCTCGTGCGCAACGCACAGACCGAACAGCTCTACCAGGTCATACAGCGGGCCGAGCAGTGGTTGCGCAACCACTCCGTCAAGGTGCCCATCCTGCAGTGGGACACGCGGCGATGGGGAGACATCCCTGCCGACTTCGGGCGCAAGTGAGTGACGAAAAAATGAGTGTGCGTGTGCTGATTATCGGCCATACATATTAAAAATACCAAAAATTACTCCTGTTTTATCGTTTTTTGTTCCTCACTCTCTGAAAAAAAACGTATCTTTGCCAACGACTTACGTATTACTACAACAGCAAATTAAAAATAGGTAAAATTACAATCTTCTAATTATTCATTATTTATTCACTAACATGAGAAAAGTATTACTGCTCTCGCTTGCAACAGTGCTGGCCGCACCGGCATTCGCGCAAGATCAGGTTGGCGACGACTGCACCAAGTACATCGTCAACGCTGGTTTCGACGAGGACCTGACGTGGAACCTCGACGGTTCTACGAAGCCCATCGTTGACAAGTCAACTAATCTTTCCACCCGCACCCAGGCTTGGCTCGCTGCCGATGGCTCCGGTTACGGATGGGGTGGCATCAGCTCCAAGAAGCGTACGGACGGCCTGGAGTTTGGCTGGAACGGTTTCTTCGGCCACGTGAAGGGTTGGACCGCTGCCAATGGCAACGGCAACAAGTTGGCTGAGTGGACCTACTTCGGAACGGCTCCCTATGGCCTCGCCGAGAAGGCTGTGCCAATCTCTGATGATAGCGACGGCTCGCTCGTTCCCCCCGCTACCAAGCCCGATGAGGCTCAGGGTGACGACAACAAGGGATTCCTCTATCTGCGCGCCGGATGGGGCGGATGGGCCACTTACTCACAGAACGTGCATGTGCCCGTGGGTAAGTACACCTTGTCTTATTGGGTCTACAACCTTAACTATGAGAAAAGTAAGAGCAACACGGGCGTGAAGAACCTCACGCAGGTGATCTGCCGCCGCGACACGGTGCAGGACGCTGAGGGCTTCAACGCTCAAGAGTGGACCAAGCACACCATCGATATCACTGCTACCGATTCGCTCAACATCACCTTCGGCTTCAAGTCAAACGGCGGTTCTGCCTCCAACCCCTACGTTGTCATCGATGACATCCGTCTCGTGAAGACTGCCGATGTGACACGCGAGGAAATCATCGCCAGCGACATCGACGTGCTCCTCAGCGAGATGGATGAGTACGAGGGTCAGCTGACCGATTACCAGGGTGTCGTGTCTGAGATCGAGGACGCCAAGGGCGCTGCCATGGATGCTCAGGGTGAGACCGATGTCGAGGCTCTCCAGGCTGGCTACGATGCCGCTGCTGCCGCTGTGGCTCGTTTCAAGGCTGTGCTCGACAATATTAATAAAGTGCAGGCGCTCGAGAAGAAGGCTACGGCAATGCGCGAGAACGATTATCCCGGAAAGGACGCCCTCGACGAGGCCATCAACGCTGCAGAGGAGGCCATCACCAATGGTACCACCACTGACATCGAGGCTCAGATCGCTGCGCTCGACGCTGCCATCAAGAACTACCTCGCCAGCAAGGAGGCCACAGAGGCCGATCCCGCTGACTTCACTTACTACACACAGAATCCTTGGTTCATCAAGGACGGTCTGGAGCCCACGGTCAACGCTGACGGCTCTTGCACCTATCCCAACGCTACCAAGGAGGACGGCTCTGCCAACTACACTGCCGGCAGCGGCAACGCTGACTTCACCTCTACGGGCTGGTACAAGGGCTCGTTCACCGCAGGTGACCAGCGTCTCAACTTCGCACAGGGACGTTCTTGCTGGAACGCATGGGGCACCAACTTCGCTGAGATCAGCGTCAACCAGGACATCGAGGGTCTGCCCAACGGCTACTACTCGGTCTCTGGCGACCTCATCACACAGGCTGACTATGTGACCGACCAGCACGTCTTCGCCAAGAGCGCTCTCGAGGAGTCTAACTCTGAGGCTCTGACCTCTGGCAACTGGACGGATACCAACGACGGCACATGGACCACACTGACTTCCGGCAAGGTGCTCGTCTTCGACGGCAAGCTCACCATCGGCGCTGCCGGCACTGGTGCCAACGGCAACCAGAGTGGCTGGTTCTGCGCTACCAACTTCAAGCTCAACTACCTGGGCAAGGCTACTGACGAGCAGATCGCTGCTGCTATCGCCAAGAAGGAGCAGGACGCTACAGCACTCGTGGCCGGCATGCACTACGCTGGCGACAAGGCTTCCGTACAGGACAGCATCAACGCTTACAACACCTCGAAGGACATCTATGTCCTCAACGGCGGTATCGCTCTGGGCAAGGCTTCTGAGGCTAAGTACACGGAGGTCATGGCTGAGGGTAAGACCATCCCGACGGTCGCTGCCAAGATCGCTGACGAGAGCTCTTATGCTCCTGTTCACAACATCGCTGCTTACGCTTGGGAGAAGACCAACAGCTACCTCGCTTCTGACACCGCTACCTACAAGAAGGTCGACGGCAAGATCAGCGAGCTGAAGCGCTACGTGGAGACATACTACAACGCTGCCCACAACGTTGACTCGGTCTCTAACAGCCTGACTTCTGCCACCGCCAAGGAGGCTCTCGCCAACACGATCGCCAAGCAGGTTGAGGTGCTCACACTCGGCGACACCATCCAGAACGCCAACACTGTCAACGCTCTCGTCGCTCAGCTCAACGCTGCCATCTCCAAGGCTGAGGCCCAGGAGGCTTACGAGAAGAACCCGAACGCTACCGACTACACGGGTAACATCCAGAACCCCGATGCTGCTGCCGAGACTGGCTGGAACATCAACAAGGGTAACGGCAACACCAACACGGCAAGTGGACAGTACTATGACAACCGTCAGACAAGCCACCGCTACTTCGACTCTTACAACAGCACGAAGGGTGCGCTCAACTACTACGCTGACCAGAAGGTCGAGGGTCTGCCCAACGGTACCTACGAGGTCTCTGTCTACACACGTACTCCTGCAGCTGGCGCTTTCGTCTTCTCTGCCAATGGCGAGAACAAGGCTGACACCACATGGCAAGAGATTCCTGTGAACTACTTCAACTACACGCACAACGACTTCGGCATCGGTGGTAACACTGCCGCTGACGGCTCTGACTCTATCATCGTGGCTGCCGACAAGTTCGGCCCGCTGTGGGAGGAGGCTACGCGTGCTTACAACGCTGATCCTAACAATACCGAAATGGGTGCCATCTACGCTGCCAACAATGGCCAAGGCTACGGCTGGCAGAAGCAGACTTGGACTGCCGAGGTCATCAACCACGAGCTCACCATCGGTATGACCACTGACTCGCTCCGCACTCCGAAGGCCTTCGAGGGCAACTGGTTCTCAGTTGTCGACTGGGGTCTGAAGCTCCTCAAGGCTGGCGACAACAACGGTTGGAACGGTCCTATCACCGGTGTGACTGAGATCAAGACCAACGCCGCCCTGAAGGCTGACGCTATCTACACCATCAACGGACAGCGTGTCGCCAAGATGGCTAAGCCCGGTCTCTACATCGTTGTCGAGAACGGCAAGGCCAAGAAGGTCATGATGAAGTAATCGGTCTTCGATCGGACACTTATCGATAAAATAGGGTCGGCGGAACAGCCGCTGACCTTATAAATAAAAAAAAGCTCCCCAAGACGCATGTGTGTCTTGGGGAGCTTTTTATGGTCTTTTCCCAATTATTCATTACCTTTGCCACCACATTTATCATCCATCACCATGACCCAACAACAAATAGACGAATCTTTCATGCGGCGCTGCCTGCAGATAGCGCGCGGCGGACGCTTGACCGCCAAGCCCAACCCTTCGGTGGGGGCCGTCATCGTGGCGGCCGACGGACGGATCATCGGCGAGGGCTTCACGTCGGCCTATGGCGGACCGCACGCGGAGGTCAACGCCTTTGCCTCGGTGAAGCCGGAGGATGAGGCCTTGCTGACCGGCGCCACCATCTATGTGTCCTTGGAGCCGTGCTCCCACTGGGGGCACACACCGCCCTGTTGTGACCTCATCATCCGCAAGGGGGTCAGGCGCTGCGTCTGCGGCTGCGCCGATCCCTTTGCCCAGGTGCAGGGACGGGGCATCGAGCGCATGCGACAGGCGGGCATCGAGGTCACCGTGGGGGTGCTGCGCGACGAGTGTATGGCTTCCAACCGTGCTTTCATGACCGTGAACGAGCGCCACCGGCCTTTCATCTTGCTCAAGTGGGCGGAGACGGCCAATCATATCGTGGGATATAAGGCGCAGCGCTGTCTTTCGGTGCCGCAGCGGGAGAACGGGATGCAGCAGCCGACGCAGGGCCATGCCTCTGCGCCCTTGCGCCTCTCCTCGCCCTTCACGCAGATGCTGGTGCATAGGCTCCGTGCCCATGCCGATGCCATCCTTGTCGGAAGGGGCACGCTCGAGGCCGACCATCCGCGTCTCGATGTCAGGGAGTGGAGCGGCCCGTCGCCCGAGCGACTGGTGCTCACGAGGCATCCCGAACGGGTGCCGGAGGGATTCTTGCCCTTTGCGGACATCCCGTCAGCGCTGGCTCATCTCTCCGAACACAAGCGACAGAGCCTCATCGTGGAGGGTGGCCCCACGACGCTGCAGGCTTTCATCGACGCTGACCTCTGGGATGAGATACGCGTCGAGACGGCGCCCTTCACCGTAGGCGATGGCGTGAAAGCGCCCGAAATGCCTGACGCGGCGGTGCTCGGAAGTACCACATGCTATGACGGACGTGTCATCAGGCTGTACAGGCGGAGATAGTGAAAAATCCTTAATAATCTTTCGGATGCGAGCGGGAAAAGCGAGTGGGTTTATTATTTTGCGTAACTTTGCATGATAATTTGTCAAATTTAACACCATCAGATGAAGAAAATATTCGCTTTCACCTTACTGGCGCTTGTCACCTTGTTGGCGCAGGCCCAGATGGTAAACCCCGTGAAGTTCAGCACGCAGCTGAAGACCAATGGCTCGGCGGAGGCCGAGATCGTCTTCTCGGGCAAGATTGAGAAGGGATGGCATGTCTATTCCACAGGCCTCGGAGACAACGGCCCAACGTCGGCCTCGTTCAATGTCAACAAGCTCGATGGCGTGGAGCTGGTCGGCAAGCTCACTCCCCGTGGACATGAGATCAGCAATTATGACAAGCTCTTCGAGATGAACTTGCGTTACTTTGAGGGCAGCGCGCAGTTTGTGCAGAAGGTGCGGTTCACCAAGCCTAACTATACCATTGACGCTTACCTCGAGTATGGCGCATGCAACGAGCAGAACTGCATGCCCCCCTCGGAGGCTGCATTCAAGAGTTCGGGCAAGAGCCCGGCGGTGGCTGCCGACAAGAAGGCGGACGCTGCGGCTGACGCGGCTGCCCTTGCGCCTCAGGCTGCCCAGCCTGCTGCCGACACGGCGCTGCTGACGCCGGCTGCCGACTCGACGGCCGCTGTGGCGCAGGTGGTCGACACCACGGGCATCGACGAGGCGCAGCTGTGGAAGCCTGTCGTCAAGCAACTGCAACAGATGACGGGTGGCAGCGACATCGCCAACATGTCGCTTTGGTACATCTTCCTCATGGGCATCGTCGGCGGACTGCTGGCGCTTGTCATGCCTTGCATCTGGCCCATCATACCCATGACGGTGAGCTTCTTCCTCAAGCGTGCCAAGGACGACAAGCGGCGCGGACAGCGTGATGCTGTGCTCTACGGGGTGTCGATCATCGTCATCTTCCTGTTGCTCGGCATCGGTGTGACGGCCGTCTTTGGCCCCAGCACGCTCAACTCGCTGGCCACCAATGCCGTGTTCAACGTGTTCCTCTTCCTCCTGCTTGTGGTCTTCGCCATGAGCTTCTTCGGGTGGTTTGAGATCAAGCTGCCCGACAGCTGGGCCAACAAGGTTGACACGAAGGCCACCAACACGAGTGGCTTTGTGTCCATCTTCCTCATGGCGTTCACGCTGGTGCTGGTCTCGTTCTCATGCACAGCGCCCATCATCGGTCTGCTCTTGGTGCAGACGGTGACGTCGGGCGACTGGGTGGCACCGGCCGTCGGCATGTTTGGCTTCGCACTGGCGCTGGCAGTGCCGTTCTCACTCTTTGCCATGTTCCCGTCGCTGATGAAGAAGAGTCCGCGCAGCGGGGCCTGGATGGACCAGATCAAGGTGGTGCTCGGCTTCGTGGAGCTGGCCTTCTCGCTCAAGTTCCTGAGTGTGGCTGACTTGGCTTACGGATGGCACATCCTCGACCGCGAGACGTTCCTCGCACTCTGGATCGTCATCTTCCTGGCCATGGGCTGCTATCTCGTGGGATGGCTCAAGTTTCAGCAGGACACCATCGGCGGCGACATGAACAAGCCCATGCCTGTGCCCGCCATCATGCTGGGCCTCTGCTCGATAGCCTTTGCCATCTACATGGTGCCGGGCTTGTGGGGGGCTCCCTGCAAGGCCGTGTCGGCTTTCGCTCCGCCCATCAGCACGCAGGACTTCAACCTCAACACGAAGGTGGTCGAGGCCAAATACACCAATTATGAGGAGGGCATGGCGGCAGCCAAGGCGCAAGGCAAGCCGGTGCTGCTCGACTTCACAGGCTTCGGTTGCGTCAACTGCCGCAAGATGGAGGCATCGGTGTGGACCGATCCGCAGGTGGCCGGCAAACTGGAGAACGACTTCGTGCTCATCTCTCTCTTTGTGGACGACAAGACACCACTTGCCGAGCCCATCGAGATCACGGACGACAGCGGACAGAAGCGCACACTGCGCACCGTGGGTGCCAAGTGGAGCTGGTTGCAGAGCCATAAGTTCGGCTCCAACACGCAACCGTTCTATGTGGCGGTCGACAACGACGGCAACCCGCTCACCGGCGCTTACTCTTTCAAGGAGGACGTGAAGGCATATCTCGACTTCCTCGACAAGGCGCTCGATAACTATCGCAAATAGGCTGGCAAATGGCCCCAGGGGCAAGCCGGGGGCACAAAACACCAAATTCCTTTGTGATTGTCACCTTTTTCCAGTATCTTTGCAACAGATAAGTGGCACGAGGCAATAGGAAGCAAACTTCTATTGTGTCCGCTCGCATGACCACTGCGTCCGTACGCATGATAGTTGCTCCTGTGTGCATGATGGTTGCCCCTGTGTACATGATGATTGCCCCTGTGTGCATTATCATTGCCCCTGTGTGCATTATCTTTGCACTGAATAAAAACCAATACGATTATGAGTCATCTGAAACACGCATTCGCAGAGAAGTTACTGCGCATCAAAGCCATCAAGTTGCAGCCCGCCAATCCTTTCACTTGGGCCTCGGGATGGCATTCACCTATCTATACTGACAACCGCATCGCCCTGTCGTATCCCGACGTGCGCTCCTTCGTGAAGCTGGAGCTTTGCCATGCCATAATGGAACATTTCCCGGAGGCTACGGCCGTGGCAGGTGTGGCTACGGGTGCCATCGCCCAGGGGGCGCTGGTGGCCGACGAACTGCAGTTGCCTTATGCCTATGTCAGACCCAAGCCGAAGGACCACGGCACGAAGAACCAGATTGAGGGACGCCTGCCCGAAGGGGCCAAGGTGGTGGTCGTCGAGGACCTCATCTCAACGGGAAGCAGTTCGCTCAAGGCTGTCGAGGCCTTGCGGGTGGCCGGCTTTGAGGTGGTTGGCATGGTGGCCAGCTACACCTATGGCTTCCCCGTGGCCGAGGAGGCGTTTGAGAAGGCTGGTGTGAAGCTCGTCACATTGGGTGACTACGAGCACACCATCGAGATTGCAGCCGAGACGGGATATGTGTCGAAGGAAGACATAGAGGTGCTCAAGGAGTGGCGCAAGGATCCAGCCGCATGGCAGGCTCCCACAGGCGCAGCCCGGTGATGCGCTTCTGCATTCCTGTTTTCGTGGCGGCGCTTGAGAAGCACACCATGAGCAACAGCTGCACATATACATATTGAACAACGTCACATACATATAATGAAGATAGAAAGCTCAATCCGACAGATCGCTTATCCTCAACAGGCTGTCTACGACATGCTGAGCGACCTCAGCAATGTGGAGAAGGTGAAGGGCATGATGCCCGAGGACAAGGTGAAGGACCTGACGTTTGATAGCGACAGCATCTCCATATCCACACAGATGGGAAGTGTCAAACTTGTCGTCGTGGGACGTGAGGAGCCAAAGGAAATCAAGTTTGAGAGCCAGGAAAGTCCCTTGCCTTTCAACTTCTGGATACAGATCCTGCCTGTCACCGATGCCACCAGCAAGATGAAGCTCACCATCAAGGCGGATGTCAACCCCTTTGTGGGCGGCATGGTGAAGAAACCGCTGCAGGAGGGCATCGAGAGAATTGCCGATGCCTTGCAGATGATCAAATATTAAGAATTCATGCAGTCGGTCAGGTGCGGGCGCACTTGGCTGACTGCACATCACGCAACCATATCGATTATGTCCAATAAACTTTGGGAGAAGAATTTTGAGGTCAACAAGGAGATAGAGCGCTTCACCGTAGGACGTGACCGCGAGATGGACCTCTACTTGGCCAAATATGACGTCTTGGGATCCATGGCTCACATCACCATGCTTGAGAGCATCGGTCTGTTGGAGAAAGACGAGCTAACGCAGTTGCTGGCCGAACTGAAGGCTATCTACCGCACCTGTGAGAACTGCCAGTTTGTCATCGAGGACGGTGTGGAGGATGTCCACTCGCAAGTGGAACTCATGCTCACGCGTAAGTTGGGTGACATGGGTAAGAAGATTCACAGCGGGCGCTCGCGCAACGACCAAGTGCTCGTGGACCTCAAGCTCTTCACGCGACATGAGCTGATGGATGTGGTCGAGGGTGTGAAGGTGCTCTTCGATGAGCTCATCCAGAAGAGCAACCAGATGAAGGACGTGCTTATGCCCGGCTACACCCATCTGCAGATTGCCATGCCGTCAAGCTTCGGCTTGTGGTTCGGAGCCTATGCCGAGAGCCTTGCCGATGACATGCTCTACCTGCAGGCGGCCTACCGCATGACCAACCGAAACCCATTGGGGTCAGCCGCGGGATACGGTTCTTCGTTCCCGCTCAACCGCACGATGACAACGGAGCTTCTCGGATTTGACTCGATGGACTACAATGTGGTCTATGCGCAGATGGGACGTGGCAAGATGGAGCGCAATGTGGCCTTCGCCATGGCTACCGTGGCGGGCACGCTGGCCAAGCTCGCTTATGACGCTTGCCTGTTCAACAGCCAGAACTTCCAGTTTGTCAAGTTGCCAAAGGAGTGCACCACGGGCTCGAGCATCATGCCCCACAAGAAGAACCCTGATGTCTTTGAGCTCATAAGGGCCAAGAGCAACAAGTTGCAGAGCCTGCCCCAGCAGATCATGCTCATCATGAACAATCTGCCCGTGGGCTATTTCCGCGACTTGCAGATCATCAAGGAGGTGTTCCTCCCGGCCTTCGGTGAACTCAAGGACTGCCTGCAGATGACCGCCTACATCATCAATAAGATGGAGGTCAACGAGCACATCCTCGACAATCCGATGTATGACCCGATGTTCTCTGTCGAGGAGGTCAACCGTCTTGCTGCGTCGGGCATGCCCTTCCGCGATGCGTATAAGAAGGTGGGACTGGAGATTGAGGAGGGCACCTTCCGTGCCGACCATCACATCCACCATACCCATGAGGGTTCCATCGGCAACTTGTGCAATGGCAAGATTGAGGCCTTGATGAACCAGACGATCAGCGAGTTTGGCTTCGATCGTGTGCGTCAGGCCGAGGCTCGCCTTCTCGAGTGACAGGCCCTTGTAGCTCAAGGGGCGCGCAAGCTTGTTGTTGCTGCTTGCGCCCCTGCTGTGGCTTGACAGGTGCACACGCAACTTGTCGGAAGCAGTGCTGGCATTGCGGAGGAAACGAATGAACCACCTTGATAGAAGAATGGGTAGAAGATGAAGAAACTGTCGTGTCTTTTAGTGTTGCTTGTGTCACTCGTGTCGTTGTTGGCAGGTTGTGCCGACGACCCCATCAGCCGCAAGTATCCGTGCCGTTTCGTGTTTTACACCCAATGGCACCCCACCAGCATGGTCATCCGCGCGCTGTCGGGCTACAATGATTTCGTGCGTATCAGCGTGGGATTGCAGGGTGGAGGCGGCGCTTATGTGGTCAACGTGGTTGACCGGCAGGGACGCACGGAGAGCAATCGCCTTACCAATGACCTCGAGAACTACGTCTTCGAAAGTGGCATCTACATGGGGGCGGGCGGCTCGATGGGCTCGGTGCTCCTCGGACGCACCAACTTCAACGGGCGTGTGGCGTGGGATGCCATGTGCCCTAACTGCACGGCGAGTTACAGCACCAAGTATCTTCTGCGCTGGACGGACAACGCTACCCAGGTGAAATGTCCTTCCTGTCAACGCACCTATTCACTGGAGACTGGCAACATTCTCGGTGGGGCCGATGGCCATAGCCTGCTTCTCTATAATGTCACTTATGTGGAGGGCGTCAGCGTACAGATAGGGAACTAATGCTCATTGCGCGCTTCTTGCTGCACCCTTGTTGTTCCCTTTCCGTCTCCTTATAGGCCTTCCTTCTGTTCCTTTCTGTCCTCTTGTTGTTCCCTCCTGTCCTCTTGTTGTTCCCTTCCTGTGCCAATGCTTCGTCGTTGTTACATCCATTTGCTGCGCCATTGAATCGTCAGGTGACGCAATACTTGTTGCATTGTTGACTAGACCGCGTGAACAACTTTATGGATGCCAAAAGGAAAATAAGTCGGGGAAAAACAAAAAAACAATTAATTTTCTTGGCTTTTCGGATATTTAACCTTACCTTTGCATAAGTGGTTTTGCGGCAATAGCTCAGTTGGTAGAGCGCGACCTTGCCAAGGTCGAGGTCGCGGGTTCGAATCCCGTTTGCCGCTCCGTTCTTTTTTTAATGGCACTTGCCTGCCGCAATGGTGGAATTGGTAGACACGAGGGACTTAAAATCCCTTGGCCAGTAATGGCTGTGCGGGTTCGAGTCCCGCTCGCGGCACTTTTTTGTAATTCTCTAGTATTATGCGTACCTATCCTATTCTTTCTTTATCCTTATTTTCACTGATAGCATTTTCGTCATGCTCCAAGTTAGGCCCTTTGTCGGCCGATAACTTCACTGTCGACCCCAATCCGTTGGAGGCTGTGGGTGGCCAGGTGCCCGCCACGGTCAATGGCGTGTTCCCCGTGAAGTATATGAAGCCCAAGGCTGTTGTCACTGTCACGCCCGAGCTGCGTTACGCTGATGGCAAGGTGGCCAAGGGACAGAGTGCCACGTTCCAGGGTGAGCGTGTCATGGGCAATGACCAGACCATCTCTTACAAGATGGGTGGCCGCTACACGATGAAGACCGCCTTCGGCTATGTGCCGGAGATGCAGAAGAGTGACATGTATCTCACCTTCGACGCCCGCCTGGGCAAGAAGAAGGTGGACGTGCCTGCCGTGAAGGTTGCTACGGGTGTGCTCGCCACGTCGGAGCTCTACAAGGAAGCACTGACACAGGCTGGCGGATGCATTGCCACAGACTCTTTCCAGCGCGTCCGGGCACAGAAGACCGAGGCCAACATCAAGTTCCTCGTCAACCAGGCCAACCTCCGCAAGAGCGAGCTGAAGAACGGCTCGGTCAAGGAGTTTGTCGACATGCTCAAGAAAATCAACGCCGACCGCGAGGGCCTCAACCTGAAGAACGTGGAGGTGGCAGCCTATGCCTCTCCTGAGGGTGGCTTCTCGTTCAACGACAAGCTCGCCGGCAAGCGTCAGACCGCCAGCCAGGCTTATGTGGACAAGCAGCTGAAGGCCGCCAAGCTGGGCGACGCCAGTGTCGACGCCCACTACACCGCCCAGGACTGGGACGGCTTCAAGCGCCTCGTGCAGGCCAGCAACATCCAGGACAAGGATGTCATCCTGCGGGTGCTTGAGATGTATAAGGACCCCGCTGAGCGCGAGCAGCAGATACGCAACATGAGCGAGGGCTTCCGCGAGCTGGCCGACGGCATCCTGCCGGAGCTTCGCCGCAGCCGCCTCATCATCAATTACGAGACAGTGGGCCGCTCCGATGAGCAGATCAAGGAGCAGTATAAGGCTGACGCCACCAAGCTCTCACCCGATGAGTTGCTCTACGCTGCCACGCTGACCAACGACGCCAATGAGAAGGAAGCCATCTACAAGAAGGCTGCCGAACTCTATGACAAGGACTACCGCGCTTTCAACAACCTCGCCGTGATGGCATTCAACAAGGGCGACGAGAACACTGCCAAGCAGTATGTGCAGCAGGCTTTCGCCAAGAACAAGAAGGCTCCCGAGGGCTATGCCAACCTGGCGCTCATCGACCTGCACAATGGTCGTGTGGCCGAGGCCGAGAACAACCTGTCGAAAGCCATTGGTGCCAACGGCTTCAATGAGGTGCTGGGCAATCTCAACATCGCCAAGGGCAACTATGCCACTGCCGTCAAGAACTTCGAGGGCAGCAAGTCGAACAGCGCCGCACTGGCCCAGATCCTGAACAAGGACTATGCCGCCGCCGTCGCCACGCTCAAGGAGATGAAGAATCCCGATGCCACGGCCGACTATCTCATGGCCATCGTGCAGAATCGTCAGGGCAACACAGCCGCTGCCCAGGACTATCTCGACAGTGCCATCAAGAAGAATGCGGCATTGCAGGCGTATGCCAACAACGACCTGGAGTTTGCTAATCTGAAGAAATAAGTATGCGCAAGCACCTCTTCCTCCTCGCACTGCTCTCGTTGCTGCTCGTGTCGTGTGGCACGGACAGCAAGCACTTCAAGTTTGAAGGACGTTTCCTTCACTTGAACCAAGGTGAGTTTTATCTCTATAGCGAGGATGGAGCGGTGAGTGGCATCGACACGATCAAAGTGGAGGGTGGTCGCTTTGCCTATGAGATGGCATGCGACGCGCCCACCACGCTCATTCTGGTCTTCCCCAACTTCTCGCGACAGCCTATTTTCGCGGAGCCGGGGAAGACCGTTTCCATTAAGGGCGACGCCTCGCACCTCAAGGAAATGGAGGTGAAGGGGACCAAGGACAACGAACTGATGACAGCTTTTCGCCGGCAGGTGGCCAATGCGTCGCCACCCGAGAGGCAAAAGCTCGCCGTCCGGTTTGTGGAGGACAACCCCACATCGCGCGTCAGCGCTTATCTTGTCAAGGATTGTTTTGTCGCCACTTCCCAACCTGACTATTCCGAAGCCTTGCGCCTGACCCGCCTCTTGCTGCCCAAACAAGAGCGCAACGGCGACTTGGCCCGCCTCGACAAGTCGCTCCGCCTCGTCACCACATGTGGCGTGGGTGCCACGTTGCCCGCGTTCACCGCCACCGATGTGCATGGTGCCACCGTGTCATCGGCCCAGCTCATGCGAGGATTGGCCGTCATCACGGTCTATGCGTCGTGGAACTACGACAGCCTGGACCAGCTTCGCCGTCTCAAGGCGTTGCGCCGCCAGAAGGGAGGACGCTTCCAGGTGGCCACCCTCTCCGTGGACGCCAGCAAGAACGAATGTTCCAATTCGCTCCAGGTCGACACCATCACGTGGCCAGTGGTTTGCGACGGCCACATGTTTGAGGGCGATGTCATCCGGAAGTTGGGCCTGCTCACCGTGCCGGGCAACCTGCTGCTGAAGGACGGGCGTGTCATAGCGCGTGGCCTGTCAACAGGCGATCTCGTGCAGCGCATCGAGCAAAACCTCTGATTTCACATTTCATCTACCTACCCCCTTTTCCATGCTTGTCAAGACTTACAGTGCAGCCGTCAATGGCCTTGACGTCACTCCCGTCACCATTGAGGTGAGCATCGCCAAGGGCATATTGTATCATCTCACCGGACTGGGTGACGAGGCGGTGCGCGAGGGGCGCGACCGCATTGCCGCCGCCTTGCAAAACACCGGGTTCCTCTTTCCCCGTGCCGATGTGACGGTCAACATGGCTCCGGCTGACCTCCGCAAGGAGGGCAGCAACTTCGATTTGCCGTTGGCCATCGCCATCCTGGCCTCTGATGGGCAGATACATGTGCCGCATGTGGGCGAGTTCATGATGGTGGGCGAGCTCAGCCTTGACGGACAGTTGCAGCCGGCCAAAGGTGTCTTGCCCATTGCCATCAAGGCACGCGCGGAACATTATCGCGGGCTGATTGTGCCTAAGCAGAACGTGCGCGAGGCTGCCATTGTCAACAACCTCGAGGTCTATGGCATGGAGACAATGACGGATGTCATCAAGTTGCTGTCGGGCGAGGAGCAATTTGAGCCCACCGTCGTCGACACACGCAAGGAATTCTACGAACAGCAATACAACTTCGACCTCGACTTCTCGGATGTCCGCGGGCAGGAGAATGTGAAGCGCGCCCTGGAGGTGGCCGCTGCGGGCGGCCACAATCTCATCATGATCGGTCCGCCGGGCTCAGGCAAGAGCATGATGGCCAAGCGCTTGCCCTCCATCTTGCCACCCCTGACCCTCTCGGAGAGTCTCGAGACCACCCAGATCCACTCGGTGGCAGGCCTGCTGAAGACAGGCTCCACGCTCATCTCGCAACGACCCTTCCGCGCTCCCCACCACACCATCTCCGAAGTGGCGCTGGTCGGCGGTGGCAACAATCCCATGCCGGGTGCCATCAGCCTGGCTCACAACGGCGTGCTGTTCTGCGATGAGCTGCCCGAGTTCAACAAGCACACCCTGGAGGTGTTGCGCCAACCGCTGGAAGACCGGCAGATCACCATCAGCCGGGCCAAGTACACGGTGACCTATCCCTGTTCGTTCATGTTTGTCGCCTCGATGAACCCCTGTCCCTGCGGCTATTATGGCGACCCCACACATCACTGCGTGTGCACGCCGGGGCAGATACAAAAATACTTGAACAAGATTAGTGGCCCGATGATGGACCGCATTGACATACAATGTGAGATTGCCGCCCTGCCCTTCAAGGAGCTGTCGAAGGCCGAGCCAGGCGAGCCGTCGGCCAAGATTCGCGAGCGCGTCATCGCTGCGCGTGCGTTGCAGACCGAGCGTTTCCGTGACGTGCCGGGCATCCATTGCAACGCGCAGATGACCGAGCGCCTGATCCATCAGTATGCCGAGCCCGACGAGGCAGGTCTTGAGCTGTTGCGCATGGCCATGGATCGGTTGTCGCTTTCGGCGCGTGCCTATTCGCGCATCCTGAAGGTAGCGCGCACCATCGCCGACCTTGCCGCCGAGCCTGCCATCCGGCCCGAGCACATCTCCGAGGCCATCAGTTATCGTCAGCTTGATCGTGGCGACTGGGCGGAGCGTGGCTTGTGAGCAGACATCACTGACGTGATGCACAAAAAAAGTAGGCATCATGGGTCAAGCAGGCCCATGATGCAGGCCAAGCCGTGGGGGCTTGGCACTTCTGTTTTCCCCTTTATTTGATGATGTAGAGCGGCTGGGCATGGTTGCCTGCCGGTGTGCTGTTGGCCTTTGACCGGCCTACAGGACGTATCGACAGGTTGTCATAGTAGGGCGTGCTGACCCGCTTCCCCTGCTTCATGGCAATCATACCCGCCATGCCCTTGGGATAGAGACCGATGGTGGCGTGTAGCAGCGGTTTCCCGTCGGCATAGCCAGTGATGCTGTCGCCCTCAAAGCGGAGCGCAAGCTTCGTCCAGCGAGAGGTGGTCGGCTGGCTGAGGCGCACACTGTCGAGCACCGTCTCACCGCCCTGTCCCATCTTCAGTTTCTTGAGCAACGCCTGTTGCTCCGCGTCACCCTCCGGGGCGTTGCGCCCTTGTCCGCGCGTGATGACGAGCCGGCACCAGCCATCAGCCCCCACCTTCATGTAGTAGCCCTTTGGCGTGATGCCATAGCCGGTGCCCACGTTGCAGACGCGTCCCATCAGTCCGCCCTCGTCGCCGGGGTTGAGCCACAGGTCGGCACTCACCTCATAGTCCGTCCAGGCGGAGTCGCCCAGGATGGTGTAGTAGTTCCAGTCGGGTGCCCAGCTGTTGGCCGCCTGTCCCACGACCTGGCGTAGGCACTGGCCATCGTGTGAGGGCCGCTCCGCCAGTTCGAAACAGCCGATGATGTCGGCCGTGTAGTGGGGCAGGTATCCCCATT
This sequence comes from Prevotella sp. UBA6429, assembly GCA_002437285.1. Lineage (GTDB taxonomy): Bacteria > Bacteroidota > Bacteroidia > Bacteroidales > Bacteroidaceae > Prevotella. The sequence continues at coordinate 18,895 of DJOV01000010.1, forward strand.
TGGCCGGTTGCCCGTATTGGTCGAAGTTGTCCGAGTAGGGTAGGGGGAAAGGTTGACTGGCAGGCACGTTGTCAAACGATCCTTTCTGCTGTCCGCTGGTGGTGGAGATGGAGTAGACGGCACCAGGGACCACTGTCAGGGCAAACCGCCCGTCGCGTGGCGTGATGTCGTGCAGTCGCTCAAACTCGTTGTCGGCTGTGCTACGCCACACGCAGAGGCGCTTTTGTGGCATTCCTCCCTTGAGCTTGAACCTGAGGATCTGTGCACCCCTGGCTTCCTTGGTCTCGAGGATGACGCTGTAGTCTTTCTTGTCCGGTGACATCAGAGTCACGAGTGTGCCGCCCCTGTCCAGCTTGGCGCATCCGTCGTCGAGGTATCGCCACCCCACCTCCGTGAACTGTCCGTAGTGGGCATACCCCCACAGGTTGTCGCGCAGGCTGTAGTGTCCGCTCCAGGGCTCGCGCGCCAGGAGCATGGGCGGTTCCTCGCTGTAGGGCTCCATGGGATAGACACCGCCGATGTCATACCAGTTGACCACCTTTGTGGCGCCACTCTCGATGTAGTTGCGGTTGAAACACTCGACGATGCTGATGAGGCAGTCGAAGCCCCGTTTGTAGATATGGTCCTCGGTGTTCCAGATGGGTTTGCCCAGCGAGTCGGCAATGTGCCGCTGCCTGGTCGTCACGGGAATGGCGCCAAAGGTGTGTGCGCTGACGATGTCAATGGCGTTGGCGAGCGCCGTGTCTTTGGGCAGCGTCTCCACAAAGTCCATCTTTTTTTTCGGCCAGTTGTCGAAGGCGTGCAGTTTCACTCTTTCGTATCCCCCTCGGTTGAGTGCGTGGCGGAGGTAGATGGCGAAGTCGCGGCTCTCCCCCTTCTCGTTGTGGCACCCCACGGCGTCGAGCTCCAGTCCGTGCGTGTGTCGCAGCCCGTCGATCCATGTCACGTAGTAGTCGGCCGTCTCGTGTGTCCAGTAGTTGCCGAGCCATCCAGGTGTGCTCCATGTGGTGGCGTCGAGCGTCAGCTTTGGGTTGCGTTGCTTGGCCTCCCTCATCACCCACCACATGTATCCGCGGTGGAAGTTGTGGTCGCCCATGTGGTGGCTGTGGCTGGGCATGGAGCCCTGCGTGGAGTTGCCGTCGCCGGGAATCTCGGCGAGCTGGGCGCTGACCGAGGCGCCAAACTTCGGTCGGTAGACCATGTCGAGGATTTGTGAGCGCCAAGGCTCCGCGTAGTCCTTGAGCAGCACCGCTGTGGCACCACCGCCGTTGACGATGCCGATGCCGTCGAAGGTCTTGCCTCCGTGGCGCGCGTCGAGAGAGAATGTCTGTTGTCCCCATGCTTGGCAACAGAGGAGGGAGAGAAGGATAGTCAGGTGTTTCATAATGCGCAAATGTAGTAAGATTATGATAAAGGCAAAGCTTCCGGCAAGTTAAAAAGAAGTAAAATATTGCGTTCATTCGTACTTTGTTCGGGTTTGTGAGCCATCGCGACTGCGACCATTCGTGTTGCAAAGCTGTTACAAAGCTGGCCAGCGTAAAGAAAAATCAAAGAGTAATCCCCTCTGTTTCAATAAAAAATCGTACCTTTGCGAAAATTCACTTTTTGTGCTTGCTGTATGATAGATTATCTGATACACAATTTGCAGGTTTCCCTGGATGGCATGTTCGGCTACATGACCCCCAGGCTGTGGACCCTGGGTGTCATCCTTCCTTTCCTCATGGCAATGTTTTTCACGGCCCTTGTCCATCCCTTGATCGTGAAGATGGCCACGAGCCGCAACATGTTTGACAATCCCGACAAGCGCAAGCTCCAGTCGCGCCCCATCCCCGTGATGGGCGGTCTGGCCGTGTTTTTCGGCATCGTGGTGGGTGCCGGAGCCACCAGCGTGTTCTTCAATTCCTATGCCCTCTTCACCTGTGTCATCACGCTCACGGTGATGATGTATGTGGGCATGCTTGACGACATGGTGGGCCTGAGTCCGGTGGCGCGCCTCATCGTGGAACTTTTTCTCGTGGCGTTTGTCGTCTATATGGACAAGACCAATATCAATGACCTTCATGGAGTGTTTGGCATTGGCAAGTTGCCCGTGTGGGTGAGCCTGCCCCTTTGCTCCGTCTCCTGTCTGGGCATCATCAATTCGATCAACCTCATCGATGGTGTCGACGGTCTGTCGAGTGGCCTTTGCATCTTCGCCTGCATGTGTTTCGGCGTGGTGTTCTGCTCCTCCTACGATGGCACGATGGGCGTCATGGCCTCTCTCGCTGCCGGGGCGTTGGTGCCATTCTTCTTCCACAACGTGTTTGGCGCCAAGAGCAAGATGTTTGTGGGCGACTCCGGCACGCTGATGCTTGGCATGCTGATGAGCATCTTCTGCATGCGCATGATCGACAACACGTCGCTCACGGCCTACAACCACCCGCGCATGGGTGTGGTGGCCTTTGCGCTGAGCGTGCTCTCCGTGCCCGTGTTCGATGCTCTCCGCGTCATGTTCGGGCGCATCCTGAAAGGCGTGTCGCCCTTCCATCCCGACCGCAGCCATCTCCACCATCTCTTTATCGAACTTGGCTTCTCCCACATCGGCACCACCGTCGCCGTCATCTCGCTCAACGCCCTCAATGTCTTCTGCTGGTTGCTGTGCTATCTGTTTGGCGGTAGCGTCACCGCGCAGTTTGTCGTGGTCTTCGTCGTGGGCCTGGCCAACACCACTGGCCTCTATTATGCCGTGCGCCGCATGAACCACCATCGCTGGCCCTATCGCTTGCTGAGGTGGCTGGCCCGCAAGAGCCACATGGAGACAGGCAGCAAGTTTCTGGCCGTCAGGCGCGTGGTGGACGCTCTCTGACCGCTTGCCGTTGTGTGGCTACTGACATCCAGGCCGGGATGCGATGACGCTCGGAAGAAAGCGGACAAAGTATATAAAAAAACAGGCGTTATTTTCAA
>DJOV01000041.1 GCA_002437285.1 Prevotella sp. UBA6429
ATGACTCTTCCGGAATTTGGAGCGACGGGAACGTTGCTTTGGGCTTGAATGTAAACCGATATAAACCCCAGGGCTTCCCGCACCCCTGGCCATAAACCGAATGAAACCGCTCACGCAGTAGAACTGTAAACTGATGAAACCGCACACGTATGTCTCGCAAGCCACGCTGTTTACATTCAAGCCATTGGTCTTGTCACGCCAAATTCCGGAAGAGCCATTATTCTTCATGTTCAGACCAAAAAAACGCCATTTCCGCGTTCTGTTTCATCCGTCGTCCGTGACAAACTTTTCGACTAAAAACATGACAATGCAAGTGAAGCTCTTCCTTGTCCTGTCGAGGAGGAAATATCCGTCATCCGGCTTCTCTTCAGCTGACGGCACGGGCGTGCCCCCTTGCCGGATGAGACAACGGATCAGCCCTTTATGTAAGGCCACTTATCCCGCGTAGAAGCCTTGTATAGTTAGGTGTGAGACATAATGAAAACAATATGAGACATCCTGTTGTAACATGAGACGATAAGAAATCAAACGCTAACATATGAAAAACGGGTAGACTTAAAAAACATTTAATTTTGCGAACGAAGACTAAAAGCCCATCGAAACAACTAATTACCACACTTATGATAAAAACCCAGTATTTTTCGCAGAAGCGAAGAGGATTGTCATTCACGGGAAAAGCCTGTCGACTGTTGCTTGCAGGAGTGACAGCGCTGGCTGGAATGGCAAACCTCAGTTCATGCTCGCAGTATGATCTGGACGAGCGCACTCCAGACAATTGGGGAGCCTCCATCTACAGCTACCTTGTGGACAATGGCAATTACACCAACTTTTCGAAGATCATCGACGACCTCGGCTACCGTTCCGTGTTGGACAAGACAGGCTCCAAGACGCTCTTTGCCGCTGACGACGATGCCTTCAAGCGCTTCTACGCCAACAACAAGTGGGGCGTCCACTCCTACGCCGACCTCACCGTGGCCCAGAAGCGCATGTTGCTCTTCGGCGCCATGATCAACAACAGCTACCAGCTCAACTACCTCTGCAATACGGAGGGCAACGTGAAGGGCGTGGCCATGCGCCGCCTCTCGGCCCTGAGCCCCTACGACAGCGTGCCCAAGCTGACACCCGACGAGATGCCCGACAACAAGTACTGGCGTCACCTGAAGACGCAGCCCTACGTCTACTGCTTCAAGGACCTGACCTACACCCCCATGATCCACTTCATGGAGAACTTCCTGGTCAACAACAAGATCACCAACGAGGACTATGACTTCCTCTACAACCACACCACCAACCGCCAGGCCGGTCAGGCCAGCGTCAACGGCTTGCAGGTGGTGGAGGAGGATATCCGCTGCTCCAACGGTTTCATCGACCGAACGGAAGAGGTGATGACCCCACTGGACAACATGGCGGAGATCATCAAGGGCAAGCCACAGATGAGCCAGTGGAATAGCCTGCTGGAGCGCTTCTGCGCACCCGACTCCAGTGAGGAAGCGTCCATCAAGCTGGGACTGAACTGGCCCACGGAGAAAGCCTACCAGAAGCGTTTCTTCTCAGAGTGGTCACAAGGGGGCAAGTCGTACAACGCCTCTGCCGACGGGTCGGTGATCGACCCCGCCGAACTGCTGTCCTTCGACCCAGGCTGGAACCAGTTCTACTCGGGCACCAACACCACACCCGATGTGGAGCTGCAGCGCAACATGGGCCTGATGCTCGTGCCCACCAACGAGGCCCTCGAGGAATACTGGAACAATGGCGAAGGCAAGGTGCTCAGCGAGCGCTACGGTACCTGGGACAAGGTGCCCAACAACGTCGTGGCCGAGCTCATCAACAACAACATGCAGAAATACCTGATCTCGTGTGTCCCCAGCAAGTTCCCCACCATGCTCAACAAGTCCAACGACCCGATGAACATCAGTGAAAGTGATGTCGACTCGGTGTTCCTGGGCAACAACGGTGCCATCTACATGACCAATAAGGTGTTTGCCCCAACCTCTTTTGTCAGCGTGATGTTCCCCGTCATCGTGTTCAACGACAACTACAAGATACTGTGGTCCATCATCAACAGCGGTCGCTACGACGCCCTGCTCAACTCGCTGACCTCCACCTACAGCCTCTTCGTACCGAGCAGCAAGGCTGTGCTGCAGTATGTGGACCCCTGCTCCTATGCCAAGAGCGAGCTGGAGATGCTCCGCTTCCACTGGAACAACGCCACCAAGGAGCCTTATGCCTCCGTACACAAGTATGACCCCGCAACAGGCGTCGTGGGCGACTCCATCGGCGTGAAGAGCGGCACGTGGAGCCTCAACCGCCGACTGGAGTTCCTGCTCAAGGACCACATCGTGGTGGGCGACGTGACCGACGGTCACACCTACTACCGCACCATGGGCAACTCCATCATCCGCGTCAACAATCCTGGAAAGGGAAAAGACGGCATGACCGTGGAGGGAACCTACCAGATGAATGACAACGGCAAGAAGATACCCGTGACCAACGTCTACAACCAGCAGAACGGCCATACCTATATTATAGATGAGGAGCCCATCCTGGGCACGCGCCAGAGTGTGAAGGACATCATCGATGCCACGCCGGAGTTTGAGGAATTCGGACGCCTGCTCGAAGCCTCGGGAATCATCGAGAACAACTACAAGGAGAAGACGTGCGGCGACAACTACATCAACGCGTTCAACAGTTACCAGTACACCGTGTATGTGCCGACCAACGAGTCGATCCGCCAGCTCATCAGCAGCGGGCAGCTCATCGACCCCGACGTGTACGAACAGATGAAGGAGAGCGGGGCCGACGTGACGGCCGACTCCACCAGACTGGTGAACTTCGTGAAGTATCACATCCAGGACAACGCACTGATCATCGGCGCTTCAAACAGCAGTTCCAACTATGAGACGGCCATGATCGATGATGCCACAAAGGGTTTCGCTCGCCTCAACGTGACCGCCGACGACAACAACATCACCATCCAGGACAAGCAGGGCAATGTGCGCCACGTCTTGAAGACCGACAAGAACCTGTACAACCGCTTCGCACGCGAGTACATCTATCCGGGCAAGGACGCCAAGGACGCCTCGAACATCGAGACCAACTCTTCGGCGGTGGTGCACCTGATAGACGGCCCGCTGCTCTTCTGGAACAAGCAGGGCGCACACGCGAAGAAAAGAGCCAGGAGGCATTGACCGCAGGCATAATAACTAATGACCCAAACCAACTACATCATTTATGAAACATCATATTAACAACAGATATGCGAGACGCCTGACGGCAACGGCCTTGGGGTGCCTGCTCTCCGTGGGCACAGCCTTCGCACAGCAAGCGGGAGATATCATCAGCGGCACCGTGACAGACGTTCTGGGGCCGGTGGTGATGGCCAACGTGGTGGAGATCGACGCCGACGGGCGCATTGTGGCCGCCTGTACCACCGACGTCAACGGTAACTTCTCGTTCAAGTTGAAGAACCCGAAGAACAAGCTGCGCGTTTCCTTTGTGGGCTACAAGACAAAGACCATGCCCATCAACAAGACCACCTTCGACATCAGCCTGGAGGACGCCAACACCATCAAGGAGGTTGTCGTCAGGTCTAAACGACTCACGCAGGGCTCAGGCCTGGCCATTCCCGAGCGCGAGGTGTCCACGGCACGCCAGACCATCAGCACCAAGGAGTTCCAGGGCCTGTCCTTCACCACCATCGACGAGGCCCTGCAGGGACGTATCGCCGGCCTGGACATCATCGCCAACAGTGGTAACCTCGGTGCCGGAACCTCCATGCGCCTGCGTGGCGTGTCGTCACTCACGGGCAATGCCGAGCCGCTCATCGTGGTCGACGGCAACGTGTTTGAGAAAGACCAGAGCCAGACCATCAACGTGACGAGCATGAACGACGAGAAGTTTGCCGAGCTGCTCAACGTCAATCCCGACGACATCGAGAGCATATCGGTCTTGAAGGACGCTGCCGCCACGGCCATCTGGGGTAGCCAGGGAGCCAACGGTGTCATCGAGATCAAGACCAAGAGAGGCTCGCGCGGCAACACCCGTGTGACCTACTCGCTGCGTCTCACCGCCACCCACCAGCCCGAGGGCATGAAGATGCTCAACGGTGACGAGTACACCATGTTGCTCAAGGAGGAGTTCTTCAACCAGAACCTGAGTGACGCCGCCAGCAACATCAAGGAGCTCAACTACCTCAACCCCACCGAGTTTAGCGAGGCACGCATGTTTGACGACAACACCGACTGGATGAAGGCCGTCAAGCAGACCGGACTGAGGCAGAACCACTACGTGTCCATCTCGGGAGGAGGCGAGAAGGCCAACTTCCGCATGGGCGCGGGCTACGACCATGAGACGGGTTCCATCATCAAGCAGGTGCTCGACCGTTTCACCACACGTGTGGCGCTCGACTATTTTGTGAGCACACGCATCAAGTTCGAGTCAAACCTCTCGTTCACCTACACCAAGAACCAGAAGAACTACAGCGACCTGCTGGGCATCGCCTACAAGCGCATGCCCAACCTCTCCATCTATGAGGAGGACGAGTACGGCAACGACACCGACCGCTTCTACAACATACAGCCGGGCTGCTCCTCCGAGCTCAACGACCAGTACAACCTGGATAATCCCGTGGCCGTGGCCTACCTGGCCAAGAACCACCAGTCGACCTACAAGATCCAGCCCGAGTTCAAGATCAGGTACAAGTTGCTCAGCACTGGCGAGGACCACACGCGCCTGGACTATGAGGGCAAGATCATGTTTGACATCAACAATGAGTACAACGACAAGTTCCGCCCGTCGTCGCTCAACACCAAGGGCTGGTTTGAGGGAAGCCCCAACCAGGCCACGTCGAGTAGCAGCAAGTCGCTGGGCATCTCCACGACCCACACGCTGACCTTCGTCCCCCACTTCAAGAACGCCGATCACTCGCTGATGATGATGCTGCGAGGCCAGGTGAACAGCGGTACCTCCAACTACCAGACCACCGAGACCTACCGCCTGCCCTCAGGAGCCATACAGAACCCGTCGGCCTCAGCACCCATCAAGGGCATGAGCACCAGCAGCGGACAGTGGCGGAGCATCTACCTCACCTACTCGGCCCACTACGCCTACAAGGGTCGCTACATGGCCGACTTCTCCGTGCGCCGCGACGGCAGCACCAAGTTTGGTCCCGACCAGCGGTGGGGCAACTTCCCGGCCGTGTCACTGCGCTGGAACATTAGCGATGAGCCTTGGTTCAAGAAGGCACTGCCCTTCGTCTCCATGCTCTCTCTGCGTCCCGGATGGGGCGTCGTGGGCAAGCAGCCCGGCAGCGAGTACCTGTTCCTCAGCCGTTACGGCAACAGCACGGGTTACCTCGGCAACGGAGGCACCAAGCCCAACAACATACAGCTGAAGCACCTGAAGTGGGAAGAGAAGGAGACCTATAACTTAGGTGTCGACTTCGGCTTCTTCAACGACAAGCTGACCGGTAACGTGGACATCTACAAGCAGATGACACGCGACCTGCTCATATCGGGCTGGGGCATACCCACCTCATCGGGTTACAGCAGCCTCAACTGGTACAACAGCGGAGAGATGTCCAACATAGGATGGGAGTTCAACATCAATGGCAATGACATCATCAGGGCTGGCAAGTTTGGCGTGGACTTCAACATCACCTTCGCCAACAACCAGAACAAGTTGAAGGATATGGACGCCACCTACCTTGCCTCGCTGACCAACGAGTGGAGCGGCACCAACGGCAACTACATGACGCGCGTGGCCCTCAACAGGCCGATGGGCAGCATCTATGGCTTCCGCTACAAGGGTGTCTACCAGTATACCGAGTGGTCAGCCGAGGAAGTGGCCAAGGTGAGCGGCCCCAACGCCCCCGTGGCACACGATGAGAACGGTAACGTGGTGTTTGACCACCGCGGCCGCCCCATTCCCATGACCTTCCGCTACGGCAAGAACAGCTACGAGTTCAAGGGTGGTGACGCCATCTATGACGACGTGAACCACGACGGCACCATCGACGAGCTCGACATCGTCTACCTGGGCTCCTCGCTGCCCAAGATCACGGGCGGCTTTGGCTTCAAGCTCAAGTTTGGCCACTTCACTTGGAACAACCAGTTCAACTTCCGATTCGGCAACAAGATCATCAATGCCGCGCGCCTCAACGCCGAGAGCATGAACACGGTGTACAACCAGAGCCGTGCCGTCAACTGGCGCTGGCGTGTGGAGGGACAGGCCGACGCCCGCATCCCACGAGCCGTCTACGGTTCGCAGAACTACAACGCCCTGGGCAGCGACCGCTTCATCGAGGACGGCTCGTTCGTGCGCCTGAACTACACGCAGTTGTCCTACAGCTTCCCCACCAAGTGGGTGAAGAAGCTGGGCCTGACCAGCCTGCGCTTCGACTTCTCGGCCAACAACCTCTTCTGCCTGACCAAGTATTCGGGAGCCGATCCTGAGGTGGGATACGGAGGTTGGGGCGTGAGCACCGACAACGCACAGACCCCGCGATCGCGCTCATTCACAGCCGGCTTCAATGTGCAGTTCTAATCACTTAATCTAAAAACAACGGATATGAGATCAATCAGACAATATATTATCATGGGACTGGGTGTCGTCGCGCTGACCTCTTGCGGGGACTTCCTTAGCATCAAGCCCCAAAACGAGATTGTGCTCGAGGACTACTGGACGGAGAAAGACGATGCCACCAGCATGCTCATGAGCTGCTATGACGCCCTGGGAAGCAAGGAGTGCCTGCGACGCATCATCCTCTGGGGTGAGGTGCGCTCCGACGAGACCAAGGCGGGTACCAACCCGCCCATGTGGCTCCAGGACATCCTGAAGGAAAACCTGCAGCCCGACAATGAGATCTGCAAGTGGGACGATGTGTACAAGACCATCAACTACTGCAACACCTTCATCCATTACGCGCCAGGCGTCAGCGAGAAAGACCCCAACTACAAGGAGGGCGAGATGAAGGCCAACGTGGCCGAGGCCAAGGCCATACGCGCCATCTGCTACTTCACGCTGGCCAAGACGTTCCGCTCCGTGCCGTTCACCTTTGAGCCCAGCTTGACCGACGAGCAGAGCTACCGCATCCCCGCCACTGACTTTGACACCATCGTCAAGACGCTCATCAATGACCTGGAGGGCTGCAAGGACGATGCCGTGCGCCGCTTCTACCTTGACAACAGCGGCGATGCATACCAGAACAGCAGCCGCATCACGCGCTGGGGCATCTGCGCCATCCTGGCCGACCTCTACCTCTGGGCCGGCGAATATGAGAAGTGTGTGGCGACCTGCAACGAGATCATCGACTACAAGAAGAACCAGTACAAGGAGTGGCAGGCCAACCAGGACTTGCGCGTCACAGCCTCAACCAACATGGCGCTGTTCAATGGTGTGCCACTCATCCTGGAGTGCCCCGTGGGATCGAGCGTCGACACCAAGCGTGGGGATGCCTACAACAGAATCTTCGGGACAGGCAATTCCTTCGAGAGCTTGTTTGAACTCTATTATGACAACAAGTTCAGCAACAGGGAGGAGTTTGTCTCGGCTTACTACTGCAACAAGGACAACAGCGGTGATTTCGGCTACCTGGCAGCTCCAGACCACCTCTACGAGAACCTGGCGACCGACAAGAACACGGTGTTCCTCAGCAAGAACGACTGCCGTGGATACGAGGGCATCATCGCCGACGGAAGCCGCTTCGCCATCCGCAAGTACGGCCGCAAGAGCGTCTCGCTGAACATGAAGAACATCACCACCGAGGCCAAGGTGCAGGACGACGAGACCATGCAGCAGACCAACTTCAACAACTGGATCTTCTACCGTCTCACGGATGTCATGCTGATGAAGGCGGAGGCTGAGGTGATGATGGGCGAGGACCACTACGAGGATGCCTTCGCCATGGTCAACGCCGTGAACAAACGCGCACGCAACGCCACATCGACCACCATGAGCGACACACTGAAATACACCGACTACAACACCTCGAAGACCGCCATGGAGGAGCTGGTGTTCGACGAGCGCCATCGCGAGCTGATGTTCGAAGGAAAGCGCTGGTTTGACATGGTGAGAATGGCAAGACGTGACGGCAACAACAGCCGACTCATCAGCGAGACCATCGAAAAGCACACCAGCAACACGGCCGCCATACGCATCCGACTGGCAGACCCCAACATCGCTTACTATCCCTACTCGCGCGCGGAAATCAAACGCAATCCGAACCTGGTGCAAAACCCGGCTTACAAGGACAACAACGCGCAACTGACGAAGTAAACAACAAGATTACCAAATTTCATTGATACACATACAGTATGATGAACATGAAAAAGATACAGTTATGGATGCTGCTCATCGTGGCGGCTATCCTGTCCGGCATAACCGTGAGTTGCTCCGATGAAGACGTGCCCGACAACTACTACACGGCAACCGAGCTGACCGCGGCGGGATTTCTCAAGAACAACCCTGCACGCTTCAGCGAGTTCACACGCATCTTGCAGCGTTCCAAGTTCCTCAGCACGCTGGCCACCTATGGCGAGTACACGCTCTATGCCCCGACCAACGATGCCGTGGACGCCTACATGAGGAGCAACGGCTACCCCGATGTGGAGGCCATCCCTGATGATGTGTGCGACACGCTGGCACGCACACACATCGTGAAAGGCGGAGCCTACTTCACGGCCGACGTGAGCGACGGTACCCTGCCCGTGCTCAACATGGACGACCGTAACATCACCATCTCGTGCGACTCCGATGTCAACAACAACAATGCCATCGTCTACTACGTGAACAAGTCGGCCCGCATGATCGAGCGCGACGACTCGGTGACCAACGGCGTGGTGCATACCATCGACCACATGCTGGTGTCGACCAGCATGCTCCTGCCCGACCTCATCAAGCAAGACACCACCGCCACCATCTTTGCTCAGGCGCTGGCCCTGACCAAGGTTGAGCAGAAGATGCGCAAGGTCGAAGACTATTCCTACACCATCGGACGCGACTCCGTGGAGGAGGGATTGCCAGAGGTGTTCTTCGGCGCCGACGGTGAGAAGTGGACCAATGTGAAATACATCGAGCGGCGCTATTTCAAGTACACCGCCTTTGTGGAGACCGACGAGATCTTCAGCAAGTGGAACATCCACAACCTCGATGACCTGAAAGCCTACGCCAAGCAGCAGTATGATGCCATCTTCCCCGAGGATGCCGGCAAGTACGATGACCAGTGGGATAACGAGAAGAACCCCCTCAACCGCTTTATTGCCTACCATGTCTTGCCCTACCTGGTGAACTATGACCAGCTGGTGATCTCCGGACAGATGAAAGACTACTACTGTTTCCTCGACAAGGCGGATACCGAGGATTACTATGAGACCATGTGCCCCGGGTGCATCATGCGCGCCAGCGGTCCCAAGGACGGCAGGGTGTATCTCAACCGCAAGCGCACCACGGTGCTCGAAGAGCCTGGCGTGCGGGTGCTGAGCCCCTCGGAGAGCGGCCTGCAGCTGCAAGACTGCGCCAATGGTGTCTACCATTACATCAACCGACCGCTGGTGTTCAGCCGTGAGGCGCTGAACACGCGTCTGCGCATTGACGCCACTACGATGTTCCCCGACTTCCTGAACGCGCAGAAGTGCCGTGTCATGTTCAACCAAAAGCAGCTGACGCTGTTCAAGCCTGGCTTCCTGACCAATGTCGAAGCCTCCTCGCAGAGCCTGATCGGCGTGCGTGGCAATGAGATCTGGACCAACTCGTGGGAAGGCAACATGGTGGCCATCTGCGGTGAGTTTGACGTGACCATCAAGCTGCCTCCCGTGCCCCAGACAGGTGTCTATGAGCTGCGTATGGGCTACAATGTGAATCCCTCGCGCGGTATCGTGCAGGCTTACCTCAACGGTGTTGCCTGCGGTGTGCCCGTCGATCTCCGAAGCGGTCCTGACGGATGGAAGGAAGACACTGACGATGAGGAAGAGAACCGTGCCACCGACAAGTCCATGCACAACCGCGGATTCATGAAGGCTCCTGACTCGCAGGGTGGAAATGCCTCGAATGGCGGAACGCCGTTCCGTGCGGCAAGCTGGAGCATGCGCCGCATCCTCTACACCGGTGAGCTGCGACAGGACCAGGAGTACAAGCTGCGCTTCCGCCAGCTGCTCAAGGGCAACTACTCACTGTCGCTCGACTTCATAGAACTGTGCCCGAAGAGCGTCTATGCCAGCCCGGAGGGTGAGGATACCCATTGACGCTGCGCGAGACTTCCTCGTATCAATCATATCTTAAACCGACAAAAATGAAAGCTACACATTATATATTACTCGCTGCCATGGCCTGCTCCGCTGTGGGATGCACCGAATGGGACGACCACTACGACAACACCGCAGCGGATGGAGGTAACCTTACCTTATGGCAACAGATGAAGCAGAACAGCGAACTGAGCGACTTCTGTGACGTGCTGGAGCACACCAACCTGTTCCGCATGCACAAGAAGACCAAGGCCAGTTACGCGGAGATACTCAACTCAGGCCAGTCGTTCACCGTGATGGCCCCTGTCAACGGCACCTTCAACAAGGACTCGCTGATAGCGCTCACCGAAACGGCCAAGGGTGACTCCGTGGTGGAGAAGTTCTTTGTCAAGAACCACATCGCACGATCGGCCAACTCGGCCACCGCCACCCCGAAGACCATCCACATGATGAACGACAAGCGCGTGTCACTGTTGACTGGCTCCATCAATGGTGTCGCCATGAAGCAGGAAAACATCCATGCCAAGAACGGAATCCTGAACGTGATGGAACGGCAACTGCCCTACTACTACAACCTGTATGAGCAGATGACCGACCGCCCTGAGTACAAGTCTGTGGGCGACTTCATCCGCTCCTACGACCGCGAGGAGTTTGACCAGGCCAACTCCGTGCAGAACGGCACGGTTGACGGCGTGCCTGTCTACATCGACTCGGTCATGATCTCGCGCAACGACTTCCTCAACAATTATCTCGGTGCCAAGCTCGCCAGCGAGGATTCCACCTACTGGATGGTCGTACCCAAGGGCGCAAGCTGGCAGGCGGCTTTCGATGAGGCCAAGGATTGCTTCAAGTATCCTACTTCTGAGGAAAAGGCCGACTCGCTGCAACTGCTGAACGCATATCGCGCCATGTTCAAGGATGCCATCTTCACCATGACCACGCAGAAGAGCCCAGCCGATTCGCTGCGCTCGCTCAACTACAATGCGTCTTACCCGGAATACAGTGTGTTCCGCAAGCCCTTTGCGCCTGGCGGACTGCTTGACGGCGCCACGAAGACCACCAGCAGCAATGGTGTGCTGTATGAGACCGACGAATACCCCTTTGACCCCACGCAGACCTACAACCGCAAGCTGGAGCAAGAGGCTGAGTACACGTGGTATGTCATCAACAACGAGAAATGTACCTACTCCGGCCGCTCGATCAGTGCCGACAGCGTCTCGCGTGAGGGCTATCTCGATATCCAGCCCAGCAGCAACACCGCCAACTGGAGTGTGAAGTTCCGCCTGGCTGATGTCAAGTCCACCGCCTATGATGTGTGTGTGGTGCTGTTGCCGCAAAACATCACAGACCCCGAAGCGGCAGCCAAGCCTTACCAGTTTAAGGCCGACATTGGATACATAGACGAGAATGGTGCCAAAAAGAGCTACACCTGTAGTTGGATTGACGAAAAGAACAAGAAGCAGACCAAGTTCAACACGAATGACCCCTTGCACGTCGACACGGTCGTCCTGGCCAAGGACTTCGTGTTCCCCACATGCAACTGGTATGAGCAGACCAATGAACATTTCTACCTCACACTGACCTGCTCGATGAGCGCCGCCGAGAACAAGAAGTATTCGCGTCCCATCTACATCGACTGCATCCTGCTCAAGCCCAAGGCTAAGATCGAGGCCGATGAGCCCAGAGATGAGCGAGAATAGAACCATGAACCATCCCACAACAGATAAACAGATCCATTATGATAAGTCATTTCATCCAAAATATCAAGCAAGCGATGCTGCTTCCGCTGTGCATCGGCTATTGCACGGTGGCCTTGGCCGCTGATCCTACCGACGGCAACAAGATTACCGTGAGCGGCATGGTGACCGATGCCGCCACAGGAAAGCCCTTGGCCGGTGTGCGCGTTGAGGCCTACGGCGACAACCGATACGCTGCCATGACCGACGGCAACGGTCATTACAAACTGACGATCCCAAGCTACGTTACGTCCGTGTCGATGAAGGTCGACGGTTACAACCTGCAGCAGCGGGCCATCGGAAAGAACCTCAACGGCATTGACGGACGGCTGTACCCTACCACGTTCAGCACCGACTACACCGCTACCACTGAGGCCAGCCGAAAGGTGACAGCCTCTGACTTCGGCAATACGGCCGATGTGAGCATAGACAACCTCATCAGCCAGCGATTGGGAGGTGACATCCGAACCATCTCGCGAGGAGGCAACCTGGGAACGGGCAACGCCATGTACATTGCAGGACTGAACTCGCTGGAGAGCAACGCTCAACCGCTCGTCGTGCTCGACGGTGTGATCATGGACATGCAATACGGTCGCAAGATGCTTCACCAGGGCTACTTCAACAACCTCCTGGCCAACATCAACGTGAACGACATCGAGAACGTGTCTGTGCTGAAGAACGGAACAGCCCTCTATGGTGCCAAGGGAGCCAATGGCGTGATTCTCATCAACACCAAGCGCAACAAGAGCATGGCCACGCGCATCGACGTCAACATCAACGGAAGCTACCAGCTCCTGCCCAAGCTCCCCGAGATGATGGGAGCGGAAGACTACAGGTTGCTGGCCTCGGAGATGCTTTACAACCAGACCACCGACATCTCGCGCCTCAACTTTCTGGTCAACGACCCTGACTACTATTATTATAACATCTACCACAACAACACCGACTGGACAAAGGAGATATACCACGAGACCTTCGTGCAAAACTATGGCATCAACGTGCAGGGCGGTGACAATGTGGCCAACTACAACCTCTCGGTGGGTTACAGCCAGGGCAACGGACAGGTGCGCAACAACGACTACAGCCGGTTTGACATGCGCCTCAACAGTGATATCAACGTGGTGCGCAACCTGTCGGTGCGCTTCGACGCCGCTTACAGTGACGTGAACCGCAACCTGCTTGACGACGGCATGCCTGACAACATCAGCTCGGCCCTGGTGACATCGCCCGGACAGCTGGCCCTCATCAAGGCGCCGTTCCTCTCTCCGTATGCCTATGACACCGACGGCAACCTCAGCCGCTTCCTCTCGCAGGCCGATGACTACCTGGCCAAGGTGCCCAATCTCAACCAGAATGGCAACCCGCGGGCGGGCACATCGCTCATCAATCCCAAGAGCCTGCTCGAATATGGCGAAGGGGACAACCGCAACCATTTCGGCAACCGGCTGGTCACACTGTCCATCACGCCGCGCTATCGCTTCAACAGGCATCTCTCGCTGAGCGAGCACTTCAACTTCACCCTGGTGAACACCAATGAGAACTATTATCTTCCCATCAACGGAACACCTAAGTTTAAGGACCCCACTGTCAGCGATACCGATTATTTCAAGAACAAGGTGGGCTCCATGGCCTCAAGGCAGACCAACATTCAGAGCGACACCAGGCTGACATGGAACAACCGATATGGGGCGCACAGCATCAACGTGATGGGAGGCGCACGGTTCCTGAGCCACAACTTCTCGCTCAACAAGCAGCAGGGATTCAACTCGGGCAATGACAAGATACCTGTGATGAGCAGTAGCCTGACGATGAAGACCACTGACGGCGCAGACGACAAGGTGCGTGAGTTCACCTGGTACGGACAGGCTGACTATAATTATGCCAGCAAGTACTATGTGATGGCTGGCCTGTCGGCACAGGCTTCCTCGCGCTTCGGCGACAAGGCCTCTGGCCTGAAGATGTTTGATACCGTGTGGGGACTGTTCCCCAGTGTGCAGGCTGCATGGGTGCTGACCAACGAGAAGTGGATGGCCAACGTGCCCTGCGTCAACTATCTTCGCCTGAGCGCCGGACTTGACGTGACGGGCAACGATGACATCGACTTCACGGCATCGCGTACCTATCTCATTGCCCAGCAGATGCTCAACGCACAGGTGAGCGGCAAGGTCATCGGCAACATCGGCAACGACATGCTGAAGTGGGAGACGACGCGCCGCCTGACGGCTGGACTCGACGGCAACTTCTTCAACAACCGCCTGAACCTGCGCTTCAACGTCTTCAAGAGCTGGACGAGCGACCTCATCACCTTGCAACAACTGTCGTGGACCAGCGGCTTGCAGAAGAACTGGGGCAATGGCGGCAAACTGGAAAATGCGGGATTCGACATGCAGGCCACAGCCAAGGTGCTCAACTTGAAGGACTGGCAGTGGGAGGCCGGATTCTCCGTGGGCCACTATAAGAACAAGGTGACTGCCCTGCCGGACAACAACCAACCCATGGAGAACACCTACTACGGCGGAACCATCCTCACTCAGGTGGGAAGTCCCATTGGCCTGTTCTATGGCTACCGCACCAACGGTGTCATTGCCAGCGAGGCGGAGGCGGAGGCCGAGGGGCTCTACCAGCTCAACGGAAGCGGGCAGAAAGAGTATTTCCAGGCGGGCGACATGCGCTTTGTGAGCACTGACGGCGACAAGTGCATCGGAAAGGAAGACCGGGTGGTGATCGGAGACCCCAATCCCGACATCTACGGCAACATCTTCACCTCGTTGCAGTGGAAGAACTTGAGGCTCGACGCTACGTTCAACTATTCGCTGGGCAATGACATCTACAACTACCAGCGCTCCATCCTGGAAGGTGGCAACATGTTCTACAACCAGACGACGGCCATGAACAACCGATGGACCACCGATGGCCAGCAGACCAACATCCCACGGGCCAACTACCAGGACCCCATGGGCAACGCACGCTTCAGCGACCGCTGGATTGAGGATGGTAGCTATCTTAAGCTGAAGAACATTACGCTGAGCTTCGCAGTGCCTGTCCGTTCCACTTACCTGCAGGGCATCACCGTGTGGGCCAGTGCCGAGAACCTCTTCACCATCACCAAGTACCTGGGATCAGACCCTGACTGTATCACGGCCGGATCGCAACTGCTCCAGGGCATTGACACTGGTCTGCTGGGCAATGCCCGCACGGTGTCTCTGGGTGTGAAGATTAACCTGTAAAAATACTGATACCATGAAATTACGTAATATTGCAATCGCAGCCGCAGCCACGCTGCTTACCGTGTCCTGTGGCGATATGCTTGACACAGACTCCAGCATCGTGGAGTTTGAGAAGAACAACCGAATCACCGATGTGGCGGACACGGTGTACAACATGCTGGGCATCATCAATACCATGCAAGTGGTGGCCGAGCGCAATGCGCTGGTGGGTGAGGTGCACTCTGATCTGGTGAGCATCACCGACAAGGCATCGGCCGACCTGAAGGCGCTGGCCGACTTCACCGCCACCACCGACAACAGCTACAACCAGGTGAGCGACTATTATAACGTCATCAACACCTGCAACAACTTCATCGCAAAGGCGGACACCACGCTGATGCTCAAGGGTGTCAAGGTGTTCAAGCGCGAGTATGTGGCTGCCAAGGTGTTTCGGGCGTGGGCCTACCTGCAGGCCGTGCAACTCTATGGCAAGCTGCCGCTGGTCACCACGCCCGTCTACGGAGAGAGCCAGGCACAGAAGGAGATGCAGAAGGCACCGTCGGACATCAAGACCATCTGCAGTTACCTGGCTGAGGACCTCAAGCCTTATGTCAATGAACGTGTGCCCAACTATGGATCGAGCATCATCCCGCAAAGCTCCTTCATACCGGTGCGCGTGATGCTGGGCGACCTCTACCTGTGGGCCGACGACTATGAGAATGCCGCCAAGAGTTATTATGACTACCTGACCCTGCAGGAGAAGCCGCAGCCTACAGACTTCATGTACCAGCGCTGGGGAACAGGCTCCAAGGAGTTCACTGCCGAGAACCATCCCAGCATCAGCAGCATGGCAATGGGAACATCCTGGTACGGCCATAGCGAGGCCATTGCCAATATCGCACTGGAGAGCCAACCCTACTATGGACACCAGTCGCAACTCTACTATCTCTACAATTCGGATGTCAACCATAACAACAGCTATGTGTCACTGACACCATCCGGGCAGATGCGCGAGATTTTCAAGCGACAGCACTACACCCATCTGTACATTGACAACAACAACCATCGCGACACGCTGGACGGACCGCAAGTAGACCAGTTCAACGATAACCTCAAGTACTTGCAGGGTGACTTGCGATACCGCTCGTTCTTTACGGAGAAAAAAGTGAACCGCGACGAGTATTCGCCCTATTCTCCGTGGGTGCAGATTATCGGGAAGTTCTCCACATCGGGCTTCAACATCTATCGCAAGAGCATGGTGTACCTACGTCTTGCCGAGGCGCTCAACCGGCTCAACTATCCGCAGACGGCCATGTGCATCCTAAAGTATGGCTTGTGCAAAAACTACATCTATGAGCATATCGACTCTGTGGAGCGACAGGAAGCTGCGCGCTTCCTCAACTGGGATGAGGTGAAATTCACCACAACCAACACCATGGGCATCCACGGTCATGGCAGCGGCTATGTGGAGTGTGACACCATCCACTATGTGTTGCCGCAACCTGCCACGGCCCTTGCCTCGCGCCAGGACACGGTGGCCTACCAGGTGCCGCTGGTCGAGGATATGATCATTGAGGAGATGGCCCTGGAGGGTGCTCTCGAGGGAAACCGCTTCTACGACCTGATGCGCGTGGCTCTGCGTCGCGACGATCCCGACTACCTGGCCGAACGGGTGGCCTTGCGTGATGGCACGGGAACGCCTGACGCCACACTGCTCGCACTGCTCCGAAACAAGGCCAACTGGTATCTGCCGTTAAGAAAATGACGCTTGAACGTTAAAAACAGGTTTGTTTCTGCAAAGGTAGACATCAAGAAAAACAAAAGAGACATAACGGAAAATCACTTTTTGCTTGATGGACTACCTTTGCACAGAGACAGGTGACCTAAACAGCTAAACAACATTACATAATTAATATTCTATCGTTAAACCTAAAAAATCTCAGTTTATGAAGAAATCTCTATTCCTCATGTGTGGACTGTTCTTCGGACTGGCAGGGACGATGAACGCACAGAAGACCATCCTCTTTGAGGACTTCGAAGGCTCCATCCCTGACAAGCAAGACACCACCAAACTCGGATGGTATGGCTTTTACAATACGCCGGAACTTGACCAGCGTGACCTCTCCATCGACTACGCGTGGTCGGGTAGCCAGTCGTTGCATTTCTACAATGACGCGTCTAACGAGTGTGAGAACCAGAACTGGATGCGAGCCGTGAAGTTCCGCAACCTCCCGCTGAAGGAGAACACCTCTTACCGCGTGTCCTTCTACTTGCAGGGCACCAACAGTTACGTCGTCGACGGCACGGAGAAAAGAGCCAAGGCACGCGTGGCCCTGATGCAGGGGCGCGAGTATGCCGACATACCCTTGCTCACGGCAGACAGCACGCAGCAGACCTACGATATCTCGTATTTCCAAGAGGCCGACAAGGGATTCCGCAAATACTCCATGATGTTCTTCTATGCCAACCAGGAGCTCCAGCAGGCTTACTACAAGAACCATCCTGGAACCCTGGAGGGCGGACTGATCGACAACTTCTTCCTGACCATCAACATGATGAATCCTGGTGATTTTTATATTGATGATGTGAAGATCGAGGAAGGCAAGGAGATTGCCGGCATCTCTTACAACAGCGATGTGCTCAAGGTCAACTTCGGCTATGACGTCAACGTGAAGGCGCTTGTGCCCGAAGGCAAGGAGCGTGTGCTGCTGCCCAACGACTGCGTAACCGTCAAGAAGGCTGACGGAAGCAAGACCTATGACATCCTCAGCGTGGAGGCTTGGAAGGATGGCAGCTTCTACATCTTCCTGGGTGACGATTATCCCGAGGAGGAAGATGCTGACAACCTGGTGGTAACGTTCAAGAACCCGACGGATCCCGCTTATCGCATCCTGTATACCAGCTCACGCCGTCCTTATTCGACCGGTGAGGACACCTCAGTGAGAGATTTCACTGAAACGGGACTGACCTACGACTCGGAAATCTCTGAGGTCTATTCGTATGCTCACAAAATTCCTACGCTGATGTCGTCTGTACCTGAGGATGGGTCGTTTGACCTGCCCGGCGACAGCAAGAGCTTTACGATGACTTTCGATAAGAAGGTCAACAGCGCTGAGGCTGCCGCCAAGTTGGTGGATGAGACTGGCAAGGAGGAAGCGCTGACCGTCGGCCCGGAGGATATGTCGGAGGTGCTGACGCTCACACGCACGGCCACCACGCCTCTCTCCGGCGAGTACAAGCTGGTCATCAGCAATGTGCTGCCTGAGGCTGATGCCTATGACGATCCTGGTGAGTACAGTGTCACGCTGAACTTCGGCGCTGGCTCCAGCGATCCCAGTGATGTGACCAAGGTCCTTTGGACCGACAGCCTGTCGGTGACTGGCGCCAACAAACTTCCCGCTGGATGGGTGGTCAATGCCGCTGGCGGTGAACTGCTTCCTGGCGACTACGGGAGTGGCCCTCGTGTGTTTGACGGCTTCAGTGGCGACTTCACCCACGCTCTCTATTATCGTATGGGTTATGCACAGTATGGCGCAGCTCCCGATGATGATGTTCATGTCATCACGCTCGAGGCTGGCAAGAAATACCAGATCAGCTTCAATGCCGTAGCATGGAAGAACTCTCCTTACGGACGCTTCCAGGTGCTGGATGCCGATGACAATGTGGCATTCACCGCTGATTTCCAAAACGTGGCCAATCCTAATGGCGAAGGCGTAAAGGGCAATGTGGCCGTTGGCGCACATACCTACACCTTCAAGGTGGAGAACACGGGTAACTACAAGCTCCGCTGGATGACGCTGAAAGGCGAAGGCGGAGAGATGGACACTGACGGTTGGACTGAGGCATTGCTGGGCAATGTGAAGTTGCAGTATGTGCCCAACACAGCTGGTGCCATCTACAAGCAGCAGTTGGCTGATGCACTGGCAGCTGCCAAGAATACGCTGGCTGGTAACGGAGGCCACCGATACAGTGGCACCGCTTACGATGCGCTTGACGCAGCAATCAAGGCTTATGACGGAAAGGCTTACACTGCACCTTCGGCCTATGAAGCTGCCGTGCAGGAGCTGAACGCCGCTGCCAAGGCCATGACCGACCACCGCAATCTCTGCGACAATTATGATGGTAAGCCCGCTGCCGCTTACGAGCAGGTGCTGAAATTCCGTGGCACCAAGTTTGAGAATACTGAGTACTATAAGGCTTTGGTCGAGACAGCCCACAAGTATGTGCTCGATATCCAGCCTGACCAGAACGGCAACGACAGCATCGCCAAGGTTGACACGCTGATGCTCGACAACCAGCTGACCGAGGCCATCGCCGCGCTCGACAAGACCACCAACATGGTGAAGAGCATGTGCACCACGCTGGCTGTGGATGCCAATACGGGCATGCACGCAACCAGCCAGGTCACCAGCACCACGGGTGTCGCAGCGCTGACGGCTCGCCATATCTACCTGGCCGATGCCTTGAAGGACCTGAACGCCAAGACGGGCAAGGAGGATTTCGCTGACTACATCCAGATGGCCGAGAACCTCGTCACCGATGATGCACAGGCTGCCGACAAGCTGAAATGGGCTGTGTGGAAGAAGATCTGCACCACACTGTCTGATCCCGCCAACACGCTCTTTGCTGAGAAGGTGGACGAGACCACCATGGAGAACTATCGTGACTCCATCAACATGACTGGTTTCATCAACAACCCGAACACTTACCTGACGGCAACCGGTCGCTATGACGGCAACACGAGCATGTTGCCCGGATGGACCATCACCGACAAGGCTGACGGCTATGAGGTCGCCGGTACTACGGGCTGGTCACAGGTGATCAATGAGACTTGTCCTTATGCTGACGGCATGATTTCCAACTGGGCACGTAGCTTTGTGGTCCAGCAGGTCATCACCGACCTTCCCGCTGGTGTCTACAGTCTGAAGATTGGTTTTGGCGAGCGCAACAGTGACATGACTTCGCTCGAGGGTATCAACGCCTTCGTGGCCCAGGGTAACGACACCGTGCGCATACAGGCTCCGATCATCGGGCAGACCTTCCCCTACGGCAACATGTACATGGGAACCTACACCGTGACCGACGGCACGCTGACCATCGGTGTGGAGGCAAGCAACAGCGCACACGTGTTCTTCAACAATGCTGAGCTCTACATGGTCAACGCTGCTCCTGGCTTCGACTATGCCACTGGTATCAAGGGCGTGGCAGAGGACACCAACGCTGAGGTGCTCCGCACGGAGTATTACGACATGAGCGGACGCCGCATCAGCGGCAAGGCCAATGGCTTGCGCATCCAGAAGCAAGTGCTTGCCAACGGCAAGGTTGTCGTGAAGAAGATTCTGAAATAAGTAAGATGGGGTAGGGGGCGCATTGCGTCTCCCGACCTCTTGACAAGTGCAATCTGGCTGAAATGCAAATGGCGTTTCAGCCAGATTTGTTTTCTCTCCCTTCCGCTTTTTCTTGGTCGGCGAGACAATGGTCTGACGGGCTTTCCCGTAAATTTGGAAAGTCCAAGCGGATATCGCATGTAGGAATTCTCCTTATCTTCTTCCATCTTGTGGTCTGCAGGCAACGATCACCGTCTGTGGTCGACAAACGCCAGGCTGGCGAAGCTGATACCGGCCGGGTGGGCCTGTTCCATTGCGTGGGCGCAGGCGCAGGAGGTGGCTCCCGTGGTGACCACGTCGTCGACAAGGAGGATGTGCTTGCCGGTCAGCCGGTCTACGCGCTGAACCTCAAAGACGTTTTTCACGTTGTCGTAGCGGCGCCAGCGGTCGTTCTTGGTCTGGCTCTCCTCAAACTGTGTGCGCACCACCGACGTGTCGTCTATGTCGATGCCCGTGGCTGCCGATAGTCCGCGCGCCAGCATGAGGCTCTGGTTGTAGCCCCGCTCGCGCAGGCGACGCGGGGCCAGCGGCATGGGGACGATGAGGTCGATGCCCTTGGTGAACTCGCTGGCCATCATCTCGCGGCCGAAGAGCTGGCCCAAATAGACGCCTATCTCAGGACGCGAGAGATACTTGAGTTGATAGAGAGGGTGGGCCGACGTGGCATGCGAATAGTGATAGATGAAGGCGGCTGCGCGCTCCACACTGCGTACGCGACCCCAGTATACCTGGGCCATGAGGTTGTCGTAGGGATGGGACAAGTGGTCGGTGCGAGGCAGTGACAGGTTGCATGAGGCGCAGATAAACTGCTCCTCGGCGGCAAGCGGACGCTGGCAGATGCAACAGCGGCGACGCGCCACCATGTCGAATAGGCGTTGCAGGAAGCTGACTTTCATGGACGGGTGCAAAGATACGCATTTTCTGCAAGTCCTTGCCGCTTTTGAGTGCCTAACTGTGAATCTTGATGGAAGAAGGGTCATGCCGTCTTGTAAAGGGAAGGGGTGACGGGTGACCTGCCGGCGTTTTTATGCGCATTTTTGTTGGCTGGGGATACGGAAATACATTGCAAAATCGTTAACTTTGTGACCATGTCTGAACATTGTAACATGAAAAAGAACAAAACATGAAGGGATTGAACTTTATCGCAATAGATTTTGAAACGGCCACTGCCAGTCGTGCTTCCATCTGTGAGGCGGGCATCTGCGAGGTCAGGGACGGCAAGGTCGTGGAAACAAAGTCATGGCTGGTGAGACCGGAAGGAAATGTCTATGCCTATTGGAACATCCAGGTGCATGGCATACAACCGGCCGACACGGCCGATGCCCCGGATTTTCCGGAGGTGTGGACCGAAATCGCGGAGCGCCTGAAGGAAACACCTGTCCTCGTGGCACATAATGCTGCTTTCGACATCTCTTGCATCCGTAAGTCGCTGGAGCTATATGGTCTCGACAAGCCTGACGTGGACTACTACTGCACGCTTCGCGCCGCCAGGCACAACTACGACTTCTACTGTAACAAGCTCGACTATCTCTGTCAGCAGCTTGATATCCGTGAGGGCAAGCATCACCGCGCTGGTGACGATGCCGAGATGTGCGCCCGCCTCTTCTTGCGTGAGATCAAGGACGCTGGCTGGTGCGAACTCTCGGAAATGGACTATTGCAGGGGGAGGCTTTGAGAAAACAAGCGGTGGTGCAACTTGGACCTTTACTAACGTGGATGCCGTTGGCCGCTGCCTGTCAAGGGACGAGGAGGGTTAACGTTTCTCGAAGGGGATGCACCCAACAACAAATGAAAATTCGGCAAGTTGGCTAATGAATGGTGTTAAAATGATGAAACTGAAATTTCTGTTCTTGTCGGCAATATTTGTGGCCAACATATGCTCGGCACAAACATGGGAAAGTTACATCAAGAACTTTCCCAGAAAGCGTACTACCATAGTAAGAGACTATAAGGGGAACGTGCTGAAGACACATTCCTTGGGGGTGCTCGATGTGAGAATAAACTCTGTACAGCAGTGTGCCGATGCGGCAATCAGGCTTAGGGCCGAATACTTCTATGGTAGGAAGGAATATGGTAAAATACGGTTTAAGTTAACTTGCGGATTGGAAGTGCCGTTCTCGAAATGGGCTTGGGGGTATAGGGTGAAAGTAGTGGGCAATGATGCCGTATTGGTGGCATCGGCCAAAAAAACGAAGGATTATAGCCGTGCTAACTTTGAACGGTATTTGCAAACAATCATGTATTATGCAGGATCGGCTTCGTTGTATCGTGACATGCAGAGCGTAAGAGGGTTGCCGGAAATAGGCGATGCGCTGATCATACCTGGGTTCCCGGGACACGTGGTGATTGTCATGGATAAGAAAGTGGTCAACAAAACCAATTATTACCTGTTTGCCAATAGTTGGATCCCGGCGCAAGACATAGAGATCATAAGTGGGAATAATCCGGCAAAAAAGAATTTGGGAAACTATACTCCTATAAGATCCGTAAAAGACAAAATCAATGTCAATGGATACAATTTCATCGTCTACAAGCATCTGAGACGTTGGAAATAGGAGGCTTGGCGAAAAAGGACCAGGCCCCCCTATAAACGCAAAAAGCGTGCAACTCACCAGAGTTGCACGCTTTTGCTTATTGTTTATTATTTATTATGTGTTTTCTTCTTGGCACTACTTGACCTCCTCGAATTGCACACCGCCTATAAACAAGCCATGTGCGTGAGCGTGCTGCAAATGTGCTGCAAGCCGAATGCATAACATCAAGCTTGCTTGAATGTTCTGCTGAGGCGTAGCGCACATTATCAAAATGTGCTGCAAATATGGAAATAAGCAACGATAAGCAAACACGCACTCAACGAGTGCAAAGGTAGTGCAAACCGAGAGAAATACAAAAATAAATCACATTTATTTTTTATTTCCGAGGTGCCGCCTACCTTATTAAAAGGTAGTGCAAATGAGCGGAATATCAAAACAAATACGAAGTTTTGTTTTGTATTCCCGAGTGCAGCCTACTTTATTAAAAGGTAGTGCGTCTTCACTTGTAAATATCAAATGTAGTACCTCAAAAACTACGAACGAAATGCCACAAAAACTATAAACGAAACACCACAAAAGTTAGTTCTAAAACACCACAAAAGTTAGCAATAAAACAGCACAATTCATAGCACTAAATCTCCACAAATATTAGTTTTTACTTTCAAATGTGACTGAATATCACTAACTTTGCACACATAATTAAGAATACGACTAAAACATGAGTTATTCACATAGAATTGCGGACATTCAACTGGCAGAACGTCTTGATGCTTTTGGGGCTATCCTAATTGAGGGGCCTAAGTGGTGCGGAAAGACGACAACTGCGGAGCAAATGAGCAAAAGCGTCATCAAGATGCAGGATACGGAGATGCAGGAAGAGTATGCTGCAACTGCCGCCTCAAAACCATCCTTGTTGTTGATGGGTGAGACACCTCGTCTTATAGATGAATGGCAGGATGCTCCTGTTCTTTGGGATGCCGTGCGAACCATGGTTGACAAGCGGCAAGTTCCAGGACAATTCATTCTTACAGGGTCTACTGTTGTTGATAGAAGTAAGATTCATCATTCTGGTACGGGTAGAATATCACGAATGAAGATGTTGCCTATGAGTTTGTGGGAATCGGGAGAGTCTAACGGAAAGATTTCCCTAAAGGATTTGTTCGATGATCAAGACTTGGACATAGATGGTATCACTTCTGATATGAAGATTGAAGACCTGATTTATGCAGCCTGCCGTGGCGGATGGCCTGCGTTTATCAATATGAAGAGTGATAAGGCCAAGTTGCTGATTGCACGCAACTATGTAGATGCTATCTGTCGGGACGATATCTCAAGAGTGGATGGTGTACAGAGGGATGAGCGGACTACTCGTGCAATATTGCGTTCGTATGCCCGTAACATCTCAACACTGGCAAAGAATACGGCTCTGTTAGCTGATGTAACTGCTTCCGGGGAAGTTTCACTTTCGATGAGTGCGTTTGAGGATTATGTAACTTCCCTTAATAAATTGTTTGTTATTGACAACATTGATGCGTGGTGTCCTGCAGTCCGGAGCAAGACAGCAATTCGAAGTGGTATAAAGCGGGCTTTCGTAGACCCATCCATTGCAATTGCTGCTTTAGGACTTTCTCCAGAAGCATTGATGACGCAGCTCAAGACCTTTGGTTTCATTTTTGAGCAAATGTGTGCACGAGATCTTCGGGCTTATACTCCAGGCTTTGGCAATCATTTGTCATATTATCGCGACCGCTATGGTCTGGAAGCCGACTTGGTGCTTCATCTTGATGATGGACGCTATGCTCTGATAGAGTGCAAACTTGGCAGCCGTGAAATAGAAGAAGGAGCCAAGCATCTTTTGGAAATTAAACGACTCATTCAAGTGCATAATGAGACAGAAAAGCAGGTGCCGCTACGCGAACCTGACTTGATGATTGTCATGACAGGTGGCAGCATGGCTTACACACGTCCAGACGGAGTAAAGGTAATACCGCTTGCTTGCTTGAAAGACTAAAAGAAACAGGCTATGGACAATATAAGTAAGGCCAAGGACTATCAAGAGTTTCTTGCTGGCATAAAAGAATTGGCAAAGGGACTGATGCAAATTCGTGAGAGAGCAGCCATAGAGTATGCTCCTATGGTGGAAGAGTTCTGCGCGAGGAAACACGCAACTGCAAATGAAGTAGGACGGATGCTTGACTATCTGTTTGAATTTGCCGATGACGAACGCATATTGCTTATGTACAGAAAAGTCTGCCGAAGATTCTTCTATGAATATCCCGAAACAATTAGCTTCTATATCATGGAGTACAGAAAGGAATATGACCGTGAAAGCCTTGTCGGTACCGAATATGAATATCTGCTTCATGAAGATGATGACTTATATGACGAAGTGTGTGTGAAACAAAACAATAAAACAGAATAAACTATGGGAACAGCATTACTGGCACTCTGCTTCTGCGCGTTGTCGCTCGTCCTTGCCTTGTTTGTGGGCGTATCGCCAATAAGCGGCAAGGCAAAGATTAGATTCATGTATGTTGGTGCTGCGCTGTCGTTGATGGCAGTGCCAATCATGAGCCATTACATTGCAGGGCTGAACGATATTGTGGACGAGCTACGCTATCAAGCCGTGCTGGTGTTCATCGTCGTTGTGTGTTGCTATTGCTTCGTCATGGCAAATATGGTGAAGTACAATGTCATGAAGAAAAAGGTGGCGGTACTTGAAGACACGGTGGAGAAACTCGAGCAGGAACGTGCAGCAGCAATGTCGCAAGCCGTGGATGAAGAGCAACAGCACAAAGTGCAAGAAGCACTCGATTGGTTTGCAGCGAAGATGAGCGTGTTCAGCAAAGAAGAACAAGATTCCATAAACGCCTGTGCCATAGCCTTTGCCGAACGTGACCAGATAGTAATACCTAAAGTCAGCATAGCCGTCAATGCCAAATGCAGCCAATCCGACCTCATGGCGTATGCCAGTTCCGCTTTCTTCAAGATAGGAAAGAAGCGAAAGGATATTGCACGGTTCCTCAGTGTTGTGTTCAAGGCATATTTTCCAGGCGGTGAGGGATTTGTGTATAAGAAGATGCCTGGAGTAAAACTATAAAGAACCTAATTATAATTTCAATATGAACGAAATAACTAATGATATGCAACCGACAAATTCCAATTTCTTTACGAATAGGAATGGTAACACTCTTATGAAAGAGTTTGAGGGTGTGTTACAACATAACAATCATATTAAGAATCTTGATGCTGTAGTTGGCTTTCTTCGTGCATCAGGATACTTTTCCTTGCGTCCATTCTTAGACCACATCAATAAGGTGCGAGTGCTTATTGGTATAGATGTCGACAAATATATAGCACAAGCTGCCAGCCAAGGGAAGATTTTCTTTGGTGCAGAAGAAGAAGTGAAAGAGGATTGCTTGCGTAAAATCCGTAAAGATATAGAGCGTTCTAACTACTCAAAGGAAGTTGAGAGTGGTATGCTTCAGATGGTTCAAGACCTTATAGACGGCAAACTTGAACTACGCGCTCATCCGTCAAAGAGAATACATGCAAAGTTGTATGTACTCTATCCTGATGATTTCAATCAGTATTCCCAAGGCATCGCTATAACCGGTTCAAGCAATTTATCTGGCAATGGACTTGGTATTTCGCAAGATAAGCAATATGAGTTCAATGTCAAGCTTGACCGATTTGATGATGTAAAATTTGCCAAAGACGAATTTGAATTGTTATGGAAAGAAGCTGAAGGTTGTGAGATTACCGCAGAAGATGTGAAAACGTCCATTGACAAGACCTATTTAAAAGGTGATGTTGCTCCATACGATTTGTACATCAAGATGCTTATGGAATACTTCTCAGATCGAGTATTGGCCACAGATGACAACAATCCGTTTGATATGCCTGAGGGATATACCAAGTATGATTACCAAATGGATGCTGTAGTGGAGGGATATCAGAAGCTCATTAAATATGATGGCTTTTTTCTTGCAGATGTCGTTGGTCTTGGTAAGACAGTTATTGCAACCATGATTGCAAAGAAGTTCTTGATAGAGAATGGACGTGATAAGACGAAGATTCTTGTTGTATATCCTCCAGCTGTAGAACAAAACTGGAAAGCGACCTTCAAAGATTTTGGGATAGACAAATATGCCAAATTTATTTCCAATGGAAGTTTAGCAAAGGTCCTTGATGAAGAGAACTACAACTATTGGAATGCTGATGAGTACGATTTAATATTGGTGGACGAGGCTCACAAGTTTCGTTCACACACTACAGCTGCGTTTGAACAACTGCAGGAAATTTGCAAGATGCCTCGCATAGAAAACGGAAATATTCCAGGATATAAGAAAAAAGTAATGCTCATTTCGGCAACACCAATGAACAATACGCCAGCCGACATTTACAATGAGATACAGCTGTTTCAAGACCCTCGACGTTGTACGATAGACGGAGTGGCAAACTTGACCGCATTCTTCTCTCCTCTTATCAAGGAGTTCCAACAATTAAGGAAAGACCCCAACTTTGATGTGACACAGTTTAAGAAGTTGGCCGAACATGTGCGCGACCGTGTTATAAAGCCTCTGACAGTTCGCCGCACAAGAACCGACATTGAAAGTGTAGCTCGTTATAACAAAGATGTAAATGGATTTCCAAAGGTTGAACGTCCTATCGAAAACAGATATGAACTGAATGAGCATTTGGCCAATCTGTTTGAAAGCGCAATGGAGACTCTTGACAAGAAATTGAGCTATGCTCGTTATCAGGCTATTGCTTATTTGAAACCAGAAGCAGCAAACGGCTTGTATGACAATGCCGAATTGATAAGCCGTAGCCTGGCTGGAATACGCAAGAATGGATTGGTAAAACGACTTGAAAGCAGTTTCTATGCTTTCCAAATATCGTTGAATAATTTCCGTCAAGCAAACCAAAACATGATAGACATGTTCAATCGCGACAAGGTATTCATTGCCCCAGACCTTGACATAAATAACTTGTTGGAAGCCGGACTTTCAGATGAAGAAATCGAAGAAAAATTAAACGCTAAAGCGGAGGAAAATCCCAAAAACTCTGTATTTAAGGCTGAAGATTTCGCCCCTGAGTATATCGAATTGTTGCAGCAAGACAAAGAGATACTCGAAAAAATGTACACGGAATGGGAAGGAATAACAGATGAAGACGATTCCAAGTTTGCAAAATTCAATGAACTGCTAAAACACGAGTTGTTTAAGAACGACCGTAATCCTGAGCAAAAGTTGGTGGTATTTTCTGAGTCTGTTGATACGGTTAAGTATCTCGAAAGACGCATTAACCGCAAGGACGTATTAGTCATCTCTGCAGACAATAGAAGCAAACTGTTCAAGACGATTCGAGAGAATTTTGACGCAAATTATAAAACAAAGCTCAATAAATACAATATAATCCTCACAACTGACGTTTTAGCAGAAGGAGTAAACTTGCATCGAGCCAACGTGATAGTCAACTACGATACACCTTGGAACAGTACACGCCTTATGCAGCGCATAGGCCGTGTGAACCGTATAGGTTCTTCGTCAAAGCACATATACAACTATGTGTTCTATCCTTCGCGTGAAGGTAATAGGGAAATCAATCTGAATCAAATAGCTTTGAGTAAGATACAAACATTCCACTCCACATTTGGCGAGGACAACCAGATCTACTCACAGGAGGAAATTCTTGATCGAGACCTTACCAAATTGTTTGATGAAGGCATGAGGCGGCAAAAGGAAGAAAGCAATCAAGAATTGCCATTCTATGAGGAACTACGGACTCTTTACAAGACAAATCGCAGGGAGTACAATCGCATAGAGAAACTGTCATTGCGTAGTAGAACCGGACGTGATACAAGACGGGTTGATGGTGTGACACTATCTGGAGACACGCTCGTGTTTCTCAAGACTAATTTCCGTAAGGTATTTTTCCTTGTGTCAGAAACAGCCAAGGAGTTGTCTGTGCTTGATGCTCTCAAATATTTCAAAGCAGATAAAGAGGAACAACCTGTGGAACGCATAGAGCAACATTATAAACATATCAATATGGCATTGCAAAAATTCCGTGCCATACAAGATGAGGAAATGCGCAACCAAGAAAATGCGCAAGATGCGCAAAATACGCTCGGTGCACAGGTCAGTACAGCAGTAAGCCTGTTAAACAACTTTCTACGTGAAATAGATGATAGCGATCTATATATGAAAATTGTTCAACTGAAGACGTTGGCAGAGCGTGGCGTTATCACCTACATTCCGAAACGTTTGCAGCGCATACAGAAAGATTTGCGCCGAACAAGTGGAAAGGCACGTATGACACACGATGAGGCTTTGGCTGAAATTATCGAAATGGCGAAAAAATACTCACCATACTTTATGGCACAAGAGTCTCAACTCAATGAGCTAGAGACCAATGCCGAAATAATATTATCAGAATCATTTAGATAAATTATATGAATTATAAGGAAGTCATAGAAGCAAAATACAATCGTGAAGCTTGGCAGCAGCTACTTCACGATATATTCCTCAACAAGGTGCAGTTCTACAACAGCACCAGTGAGGTAAAAGTAAATAGTAGACTTGCCAAAAGTGCGTTGTACATCGGAAGAATATCACTTTCTGATGGGGAGTCACTTGGCATCTATGAGGTGGAACTTGCCGATAAGGTGGACATAGAACGCAACAAGCGCGGCATACGAGATATGCTTACCAAAGATTGGAAGGATATGGGGCATGCAGGTGCATTCATGTTCTGTTATCGTAAGAACGAAAGCGTATTGCGCTTCTCTTATGTCAGCGAGACATGGGGATTCAACAAGAAGGGTGACTATGAGAAACTTTCAACTAATACCAAGCGATACACATATCTTCTTGGAGAAGGACGCGGATGTCGTACTGCCATTGAGCAGTTTTGCGCATTGAAAGAAAGCAAGCAGTCGCTTAGTGATGTAACCGCAGCCTTCTCTGTCGAGGCTCTAACCAAGCAATTCTATAAGGATTTGTTTGATTGGTACCAATGGGCTGTAGACCCTGCTTCTGGCGTGTATTTCCCTAACAATACATCTACCGAAGATGATGACCGGGAGGATATTGAAACAAAGATTATCCGCATGATAACCCGAATCATGTTTGTGTGGTTCATCAAGCAGAAAGACCTTGTGCCAGACAAAATATTTGATGCGGATTTCCTCAGCACGATATTGAAAGACTTTAACCCCGAAAGTAAGGAGGTTGGCAATTATTATAATGCCATCCTTCAAAACTTGTTCTTTGCCACGCTCAACCGAGCCATAGAGGACGAGCAGGGTAACAAACGTCGTTTTGCAACCAATGTGAAGAAAGACATCAAAACTCTTTACCGCTATCCAGAAATGTTCAAAATCAGTGAGGATGAGGTGGTAAAGATGTTCTCGGAGGTTCCTTTCCTCAATGGTGGTCTGTTTGAGTGTCTTGACAAGACAAAGACTATAGACGGGGTGGAACAGGCTTACAACTATGACGGTTTCAGTCGTAACGACAAGAAATTTGCTGATGGGCGCTACCGCAATCGTGCTGTTGTGCCGAATATTCTTTTCTTCGATGAGGAAAGAGGATTGATATCCATTCTCAGCCGCTATAATTTCACCATTGAAGAGAACTCGCCCGAAGAACAGCAAGTTGCACTTGACCCTGAGTTGCTTGGTAAAGTCTTTGAGAACCTTTTGGGTGCCTATAACCCTGAGACGAGAGAAACAGCACGCAATCAAAGTGGCTCATTCTACACGCCACGAGAGATTGTGAACTATATGGTTGACGAAAGTCTTATCTCTTACTTGGGTAACACAGCCTTTGTACGCTCGCTATTTTCACCAGAATTCAGTTACGATAAGACAAAAACGGATGAATACAAAGCTATAGCAGACAAACTGAAAGCCATCAAGATACTCGACCCTGCCTGTGGTTCGGGAGCGTTCCCTATGGGATTGCTTAACCGTATGATAGATATTCTTGGTCATATCTCTCCCGAAGAGAATACTTATGACTTGAAGTTGTCTATCATTGAGAACTGTATCTATGGCAGCGATATCCAAAGCATTGCGGCCCAAATCACTAAGCTCCGTTTCTTTATCTCGCTTATTTGTAATTGTGAGAAAGACGCCAGTAAGCCCAACTTTGGTATTCCTACCCTGCCAAATCTCGAAACAAAGTTTGTCGCTGCTAACTCGTTGATAGCCAAGAAACGACAGACATGTCATAGTTTGTTTGAAAATCCGGAAATAGAGCCTACCAAACAGGCCTTGACAGAAATTCGTCATGAACATTTTGCTGCAAAGACGGCAAACCGCAAAAGCACATTGCGCCAAAAAGACAAAGAACTTCGCGAGAAGCTGGCCCGACTGTTAGCAGAAGACAATGATTTTGCTCCAGCTGATGCAAAGCAGCTTGCGGACTGGAATCCATACGATCAAAATGCCGTTGCCGATTTCTTCGATCCTGAATGGATGTTTGGAGTCAGCGATGGCTTCGATATTGTTATCGGCAATCCACCGTACATCCAGCTTCAGAACGATGGCGGAAAATTGGCACAGTTGTATGCGGACTGTAATTATAAGACATTTGCGCGTACAGGCGATATCTATTGTCTGTTCTATGAGCGTGGTTATCAGCTTCTGAAGCCCAATGGCCATCTTTGCTATATCACGTCAAACAAGTGGATGCGTGCAGGCTATGGGGAAAAGACCCGTGATTTCTTTGCCAGGAATACCAATCCCATGCTCTTGATAGATTTTGCTGGTGTGAAAATCTTTGAGAGTGCAACCGTAGACACTAACATATTGCTCTTTGCTAAAGCAGCCAATGAACATAAGACATGGTGTGCTGTCACCAATAAGCAGAATAAGGATAGTGTAAAGAATTTGAGCGTTTTCGTGCAGCAGACGGGGACGGAATGCGAGTTCAGCAACTCTGACTCATGGGTAATTCTCTCACCTATCGAGCAGAGCATC
>DJOV01000087.1 GCA_002437285.1 Prevotella sp. UBA6429
TCTTCATGAAGATCTCGTCCTCGAGCGAGGTGAGCACCAGTCCCATGAGGGCGTGTATTTCCGTCGCCGGCCGGTTCCAGTTCTCGGTCGAGAAGGTGTAGAGCGTGAGGTATTTCACGCCGAGCCTTGTACACTCCGACGTGATGCGCCTGACGGTGTCCACACCTGCCTGGTGCCCGTAGCTACGGTTCTTGCCGCGCTCGGTGGCCCAGCGTCCGTTGCCGTCCATGATGATGGCTATGTGTTGCGGTATGCGTGTCGTGTCCATATGTTTTCTTATTCTTTATTGCAGGTCACGCACTTGGGCATGAAACTGTAGGTGACGGTCAGTTGGAGTGTTGAGTAACAGTCGGTGTTCTTGAAGAGCCCCGAGCTCTCTATGTGGTAGGGGTCTTTCACGCCGTCAAGCTTGTCGCTCTGCGAGAAGTGTACACCCCATTCCAGTCCGACGTTGAGCCGCTCGCCCACCTTGTATTTCACGCCCACGCCGATGGGTATGTTGAAGGTGAACTGTCCCTTGTCGTCGGTGTCGGCGTAGGTGGCTCCGATGCCTCCCCAGATATAGGGTGAGAGACGCTTGGCGCCACGGTAGTCGCGTCCGGTGCCGTATGGCAGGAAGTTGTACTCATAAGCCACACCCACGTCGAAGAGCTTGTTCTTGAACGTGTAAGGGGTCTCTGCATAGTCGGGGTAGTAGGTCTCCACATCGGCCGACGACCCTTTCATCGTTCCATAGCTGACGTTCATCTTCAGGGCCATGTAGGGGTTGAAGATGTATCGGGCCAGTACGGTGGCCATG
Source organism: Prevotella sp. UBA6429 (assembly GCA_002437285.1). Classification (GTDB taxonomy): domain Bacteria; phylum Bacteroidota; class Bacteroidia; order Bacteroidales; family Bacteroidaceae; genus Prevotella. Next base: position 800 of record DJOV01000087.1, read on the forward strand.
GGTTGCAGGTCCTTGGTGAGGTTGCCGTTGAAGTCACCAAGGTAGCCCATCATGCCCACACCGCCGCCTATCTCCATGCGGTATTGCGGGTCGTCTTGCGCCCTGGCCGGGCCACAGGCCGCCACGAGGATTGCCATGGTGAGCAACAATTGTTTCATGGTCGATGGGATGGTTCTTGGTGTCATGTCCTGACGGCTTGTGCCGTTCACTCAGTGAAGGCTGTCTGGTTCTGCTTCCAGCCCAGCCGTGCCAGCCGGCCCGAGAGCACAGTGGCCTGTCGTGCCTGGCTGTAGCGGAGCACGTTGTCGCTGTCGGCGAAGAGGGCGAAGGGCGTGTCGGTGGCCTGTCCGAGTGGCAGGGCGTAGAAGTCGATGGCGCTCCAGGTCAGTCCGTGGTCGAGGCTCTTGTAGAAGTGGCTCATGTCGCCGCCTGTGGCGAGCAGTGCACCGTCGTAGGCTACCACCTGCAGTGCTGCGAGGTGGGGCAGAGTCTTCTGGTTGTATGTGTCATAGGGGAGCAGGGCCCATGCGTTGTTGTCATTGGTGCCGTTCTCCTCCACGCGTGTCCACACCACGGTCTTGCCGTTGCGGTTTCCGATGAGCGTGAGGTTGTTGGTGTTCGCGTTGACCTTCGAGGGCAGCGCGGCCAGGTTGATGTCGGTAGCGGGCAGCGAATCGGCGTTGCTGTCGAGCTCGTCGTTGGTCCAGTCGGTGCCGTTGGTCGTGTGGGCCAATCCGCCGATGGTCAGCGCATAGATGCGGTCGCCCGAGGTGCCGATGAGCTGTTTCAGGTTGTTAGGCGTGTCGAGGTTGCTCCAGGTCATGCCGTCGGCCGAGCGTCTCACCAGTCCGCCTGTGAAGGTGTAGAGGTATCCGTTGAGGGCCACCATGTTCTTGTAGGCGTTGCGGTCGGCTATGACGGATGCCTTCTGCCATGTGCCGCCCGTGAGGCGGTAGCCGATGGTCTCTGCCGTGCCTTGGCAGAAGAGCCACTGGTCACTGCCGAGCTGCACGAAGCGGCGTGCGCCCAGCGTGTCGGCACCAACGGCGCTGGCGTTGCCCCAGGCAAACTCGTTGCCGGTCTGCTGGTGCACGTTGACCTTCAGTGTGTAGAGCTTGTAGATGTCGCCGCGGTTGCTGTAGACCCTCACGGCCATGGGCGAGGAGAGGTCCAGCGAGTCGGTCGATGAGTAGTAGGCCAGCGAGTCGCCGCCCCACATGTTCTTCTCCATGAGCATCACCACGCCGCCGTTCTTTGTCGAGAACGAGCACACCACGTGCTTCACGTCGCAACCCTTGGGCAGTGAGTCGGGGTTGTAAATCAGGGCGTTGACCTGGTCTATGTAGCACTTGTAGTTGCTGCCGGTTATCTTCGTGACATAAATGCTGTCACCTGTTCCGTCTTTTGTGGTGGTGTGGTTATAGCGGTTGATAGTACCCAGCGAGAAGGCTGTGATGGCTGTGTCGTCGTAATATGTCACCTCGTCATCAGTGTTGCTCAGGCAGGAGCTCAGTGAGACCACTGCTGAGGCGATGATGAGCAGCGAGTATAACCTTTTCATCATTTTTTGCGCGCGTATTATGATTTTAGGTGCAAATTTACAGAGTTTTCTTTAAATTAGGGTAAAAAAGGTGGGTTTATTATGTTAATTATCGAATTGTCGGCCTTTTTTTAAGGTTTGTTTTGGAATGGGCGCGCTGATGGCCCTGACGGCATTTTGCCGTGCCTACTTGGCGGTAAGCCAGAGCCAGACTTGTGGCATAGGCACAAAAAAAAGGCAATACGATCACTCGCACTGCCTTTTTTTGTAAGAACATTGTTATCAGCAAGCAGCTTGGTCCAAATGAAAAAAATGGCACTGTCGTCGATACGACTTTCCGCTGATGCTGTGATTAACCAAAAACCTTATAACAATATCCTCACATTTACCTTAAAAAATCTATCAAACTACTAACCTAATGAAACTTTATAATGTGTATATCTTCTCACGAAGACACTGCAAAGATACACATTGTGTTCGTTCACGCCAAACTTTTTAGCAATAATTTAGAAAAAACGTTTGCATTTTGATGAAATTTTGCGTGAATGTTACAAAATGACCGCATGGAGGCGATGTGTTGATGTTGGATGTTGCCTATAAGCTCATGTTGGTTGAGTATGATTTTCTTGATGATGTTCTTGTCCATGTCCTCTCCTTTTGAAAAGACATAAAACGGGCAAAGGATGTTTTCCATAGCCGGCATCTTTTCGCAAGAAGATGTTTTCCATATCCGACATCTTTTTATAATATTATGTCTTCCATAGCCGACATGATGCCCTGTTTCTCGTATTTAATCTGTTCAAACGAGAACGCAAACAAGAACGAGGCCCGTCCTCCTTGCGGAGAACGGGCCTGTTGGTTATGTATCTGTCCTTCCGGTGGCTATGCCGCCCGAAGGTTCAGTGTGCGATTAGAGCTGAGGACCAGCGGCCACCAGAGCCTTGCCAGCCTCGTTGCCCTCGTACTTTTTGAAGTTCTTGATGAAGCGCTGAGCCAGATCCTTGGCCTTGACATCCCACTCGGAAGCGTCCTTGTAAGTGTCGCGAGGATCGAGGATACCGCCATCGACGCCCTCCAACTGTGTGGGCACCACGAAGTTGAAGTAAGGAATGGTCTTTGTGGGAGCCTTGTCGATCTCATGGTCGAGGATGCGGTCGATGATACCGCGTGTGTCGCGGATAGAGATACGCTTGCCTGTGCCGTTCCAGCCCGTGTTGACCAGATAAGCCTTGGCACCGCTCTTCTCCATGTGCTTCACGAGCTCCTCAGCGTACTTTGTCGGATGCAGCTCCAGGAAGGCCTGTCCGAAGCAAGCGGAGAAGGTAGGAGTGGGCTCCGTGATGCCGCGCTCTGTGCCAGCCAGCTTGGCTGTGAAGCCAGAGAGGAAGTAGTACTTCGTCTGCTCAGCGTTGAGGATGCTCACAGGAGGCAGCACGCCGAAGGCGTCGGCAGAGAGGAAGATGACCTGCTTGGCTGCAGGACCCTGGCTCTCGGGGCGCTGGATGTTGTGGATGTGGTAGATAGGATAGCTGACGCGGGTGTTCTCCGTGACAGTCTTGTCAGCGAAGTCAATCTTGCCGTTCTCGTCGACAGTGACGTTCTCGAGCAGTGCGTCGCGTGTGATGGCACCGTAGATGTCGGGCTCAGCGTCCTTGTCGAGGTTGATGACCTTTGCATAGCAGCCGCCCTCGAGGTTGAACACGCCCTGGTCGTCCCATCCGTGCTCGTCGTCGCCGATCAGCTTACGCTTCGGGTCGGTGCTCAGTGTGGTCTTACCTGTGCCAGACAGACCGAAGAAGATGGCGGTGTTCTCACCGTTCATGTCGGTGTTGGCAGAGCAGTGCATGCTGGCGATGCCGCGCAGGGGGAGGAAGTAGTTCTGCATAGAGAACATACCCTTCTTCATCTCACCACCGTACCAGGTGTTGAGGATGACCTGCTCCTTAGTGGTCACGTTGAACACAACGGCAGTCTCTGAGTGCAGACCCAGCTCCTTCCAGTTGGTCACCTTGGCCTTAGAGGCGTTGTAGACGATGAAGTCGGGCTCCTGCTCGAAGTCGGCCTCAGTCTTCGGACGGATGAACATGTTGGTCACGAAGTGGGCCTGCCATGCCACCTCCACGATGAAGCGGACCTTCATGCGTGTGTCGCGGTGTGTGCCGCAGAAACCGTCGACGACATAGAGCTTCTTGTTGCTCAGCTCCTCTTGGGCGAGCTTCTTGACAGCCTTCCAGGTCTCCTCAGAGGCGCGGTGGTTGTCGTTATGGTATTCCTCTGAATCCCACCACACGGTGTCGTGTGATGTGGCATCGTCAACGATGAACTTGTCCTTGGGCGAACGACCCGTGTAGATACCGGTCATCACGTTCACGGCACCAAGCTCAGTCTCCTGGGCCTTGTCGAAGCCTTCCAGGCCCGGCTTGGTCTCCTCGTTGAAGAGCACCTCGTATGAGGGATTGTACAGAACTTCTGCGGTACCTGTCTGGATGCCGTAGGTTGCTAAAACTGACTTGTTAAACCTTGCCATTTTACTTAAATGTTAAGTTATATATGTTGGATATTCTCGTCTTTGGGGGCAAAGGTAGCAATTTTCGCACAAGCCGCAAAGCGTGTGCAATGGTTTTTCGGATTAGATAAATCATTTTTAGGTTAAAGAATTTAAAATCGCTTGTTCCACCTTCCGTTTTGTCACATCGACTTGGAAAAAATGGCCAATGGGTCACACGCTGGCTTTGCGTGTGCAATCCTTTCAGGAGTCTTGTCCATACTTTTGCCCCTTTAGGGCGCCGGCTCACGCATGCATCCATACCCAGGGTGCCGCTTCGCTTGCCCTGTGCTAAGTAGTCACTGGGCCTTCTTGCTGACGCAAGCGACAAAGTCGGGCGCACGCCCACGAAAAAGCCCCACGCCGTTCACACGGCATGGGGCGGGGGATGGGAAAGTGGTGGTGCTTGGACCTTATATTATATTATAAGGTGAAATGCAGAGGCCCTATTTGACCACCACCTTCTGGTTGTTGACCACATAGACGCCAGCCGGCACGGAGACCGTGTGGCTGTCGCCCTGGGCCAGCGTGCCACGTGCCACGAGCTGCCCGCCCACGGTGTAGGCGGCATAGCGTGTGGCAGCCGTGGCCGTCAGGGTCATGTAGCCATGACCCACAGTTACCACGAGGTAGCCCTCGGTGGCATGGATGTCGCTGATGCCCGTCGTCGTGATGTCGCTCGGGTCGAACACCACCTTGGCCGAGCTTTCGCTCTGCGCTGCCGGCGTGTTGTCGGTGGTGCGGTAGTAGGCACGGAACGGACGGATGTTGAAGTGGTCGTTCTGGCGCAGCTGGGCCGCGTTCCAGAAGAAGTCCTTTGAGAAGTACCACTTGCCCTTGCCGTTGTCCTCACCCGCTGTGGGCTGCACACCGGCGTAGGTGCCGATGGCTGTCCAGTTGCCTTGTGTGCGCTTGAGCTTCTCGTCGCTTGAGGTGCCCGGCGTTTTCTCAAACTGTGCGCCGAGGATGTTGAACGTGAAGCCCGGCGTGGTGCTCGTCACGTAGTAAGGCTGGTTGGCCTTGGCCACGCCGTCCTTCACCGCTTCGGCCAGCATGGCGTAGGTCAGGTCCTGGTGGTCTCCCTCTGAGCTCACGCTCGTTACCTTGCCGTAGCCCGTGATGTCATGGAACTGCACCGAGTTGTCGGTGGCATCGGTGGCAGTCTTCACGTGTCCGTCGCTGGTGAGCTGTACGCTGAAGGGCAGCACCGCCGTCATGTTCTGCACGGTGGCGCTGAGGCCGTCTGTAGCTTCACGGTTGTAGATGGCCTGACGCGTGCCTGTCGTGAAGGCGTAGGGCGTGAAGAACGGCTGCTGGTCGTAGACGCGGATGTTGCCCACGGCCTCGTAGCTACCGTTCTGTCGTTTGCTGATGGTGTTCTCCACGTTGCGCGTGAAGCCCACCGGCATGAAGTAGAGACAGTTGTCGGCCGTTCCGGCGTTGAAGGCGTCCCAGTTGTTCACGCCCTCGGTGGTCTCGCCCGTCACGGTGTTGAGCGCGCTCATGTCCACATAGAGTATGCTGCGCAGCGGGTCGCTCTCGTCGAAACCATAGTAGTTCTTGTTCGCCAGTTCGCTCTTGATGGCGCTGATGACCTCGGTGTTGGTCAGCACGCCGTAGGGCGTGGTGCCGTCATCGGTCGTTGAGGTCACTGTCACGCCCACGTAGGTGTGCGTGTTGTCGAGCTTGCCGCCGTCGGTCGTCAGCTTGTTGCCGGTCTTGTGGGGCGCGGCCTTCAGCGTCTGCTTGTAAATCTCATGGAAGGTCACCTCAGGCTTCTCGTTCTCCACCACGGGCATCACCTTGATGGTGTAGAAGCGGTAGTCGATGTGCTTCTTGCCTGCGCTGATGGCAGATGGCAGGATGTTCCATGTCGGCATGTCGGCGGAGTAGACGTAGACCGTCTGCGCTGTACCGTTAGCGAGGCTCACGGCCTGCAGGCCGCCGTCGCCCTTCTTGTAAGCCATGTCCTGCAGCTCCTCGGCCTTTCCGTCCACCACGTCCTGTATGTTGGTGGCCAGGAGCTTGTTGGTGCCCGCCTGGTCAGCGTTGATGCGGGCCGTGGGCCACGGTGTGGCCGTCATGTCGATGCCCTTGTCGCCGTCATAGGCGCTGCTGCCCACGAGGGTGAAGTTGGAGTAGCCGCCCGTGCTCGAGAGGTCGTTGTTGTTCACGCCATTCGTGTACCACAGGCTCTTCTCCTCGTTCTCGGCGTTGCGGAAGACGAGGGTGTAGGGCGAGGTGGCATTCTTCGGCACCAGCACGCGCACGGCCTCGCCGTCGTGGAAGGTGTAGTTGGTGGATGTCACTCGGTTGGATCCGATGACTCCGTCGCCATACTTGGCTGCCACCTGCAGCGTCTGCACCTCGGGGTTGAGCGGCAGGAACTTCAGGTTCACGCGGTAGAGAGCTGCGGAGCCGTCCGTGAGGCCGCTGATGTTGAAGCGGATGGCGTCGTTGTTGTAGTCGTCCACGGTGAGGGTGGCCTCGCTGTTGGTGCTCGTCACTGTGGCTGTGCCGCCAGTGGCAGCGGCCTTGCCCTCGCGGTCGTAGACCGTGGCGGTGAAGTCGGAGGCCGGGCGGGTGGCGGTGGTGGCGGGCACCTCCTTCTGCAGCTTACTCTTGTAGGAAGTGCTGTTGCTCACGTTCCAGCCGTTGTTGTACGACAGGTAACCAGGGCTACTCGTGCTCGATGACGCCTTGAAGCAATAGTTGCTGCTGTCCCAGAGCCAGTTGCCGTAGGTGGCATTGTTGTTGACGGTGATGCCGGTAATGGTGCTGCCGCTGATGGACAGCACCAGGTAGTAGCTGCCGCTCTTGATTTGGTATTTGTTACTTCCCTGCCCACTCAAGGTCCATACCGTGGCATCATTTGCGTTGGTTCCGTTCTCCAGCGAGCTGCCGTTGAGGTTCAGGTAGTTGCCTTTGCCGTCGGTGATGATATAGTCACCGTTGTCCACAGTGGTCACGTCCTCGTAGGTGGTTTTGGTGGTGTATTCCGAGCTGTGGCGGAGGAACTGGAGCGTGGCGCCCACGATACGGAACTTCTCGGGTGCCTCGAGGTAGTAGTCGCCATTGGCAGCCACCACGAGGTACTGGTCGTTGTCCACCTTGCAGGTTGCGGCCTGTTTCTCGCCCTTGTCGTTCATCAGGGTGACATCCTGCTGGTCGGTCACCGCCGAGCTGCTGAACGACCAGAAGTCCTTGCTGTTCTTGCTGAACGTGCCGAGGTCGAGCAGCCCCGTGTGGATGTCGAGGTCACCGTTCTCGTTGGGCACCTGTCCCGTGATGGGCTGGTCGATGGCGTAGGTGATGTGGATCGACTTGACCATCACCTTCGACGACACCGCCGAGGCGTCGAAGCGGAAGAAGAGCATGTTGGTGCCGTTGGCCAGCGTCTGGTCCCAGGAGCCGTCGCTGATCTTGGCAGATGCGCCCTCCACCACGTTGCCGTCGGCGTCGTAGGTGTATTGCGTCACCTGTGAGCCGCTCGCGCTGTTGTCGGCGTCGAACGCCATCTGGTAGCGCATGATGCGGTAGCCCTTGGGCGCCACCACCTGCGCATAGACATACTGGCTCTTGCTGGAGCTGTTGAACGAGAGGTAGGTGTCGTCGCCCACCTTCTCGAAGAGCATGTCGTTGTCGTTCTCGTTGAACACCTCGTCGCCCCCCGTGGAGAGTGTCGCGTCGTTGGACGTGATGATCTGCACGTGGGCGATGTCGTGGCGCAGGAATCCGAAGTACTGCTTGTCGGGGTTGGTGGCATCGCCCGATGCCTTGCTGGAGAACAGGCGGTGGCTGGAACCATAGTCGAGCGAGATGGTGGTTCCGATCTTGGTCACGTCGCTCGGGCTCACGATGCTGTATTCGGCCGTGACGACCTTGCTCTTGTTGCCCTCGCCGTCCACGGCAATGGCCTTGACGACCGTGCTCTTGTCCACGGTGATGGGGCTGGTATACTTGCTGCTGCTCTCAGAAGGCTCCGAGCCGTCGGTGGTATAGTAGAGGGTTGCGCCGTCGGTGGCCGTCTTCAGCTCCACCGTCAGCGCGCTGGTGTAGGTGCCCGATGCCACGGAGAACGTAGGTGCTTCGGGCAGGAGCACGTCGGGTATCTGCACCTTGTAGGTGGCAGTGGCCACCTGGCTCACGCAGCTGTTGTCGTCGTTGCTGACGGCAATGGCCTTCAGCGTCATCGTGTGGTCCACGGTGATGGCCCCAGTGTACTTCGTGCTGCCGGTCGTGGGCTCCGAGCCGTCGGTGGTGTAGTAGATGGTCACGTTGGCATCGGTCGACGTGATCTCCACCTGCTGCGCGCTGGTGTAGGTGCCCGATGCCACGGAGAACGTAGGTGTAGCCATCTCCACAGGGTAAGGTGTGGGCTCCGAGGTGACGTGATAGCCCCCCTGCGCCGTATTGGGCGAGTAGGTGTAGGCACCGCCCGTGATGGTGGAGAGCGGCAGGGTCATGTATTTGATGTTATAGGCCTCTGCACTGTTTTTGGGCGTGTTGTCCTCCTCGAACAAGAAAGCCACGTCACCATCCTTGTTGAGCACCATCGTGGAGTAACAGGAGGTGGTGTTGCTGATCTGATACTTGCTCCAACCATTTATGAAGTCAGAAGGAGAATCATAATCTGTATCACTTTCGAGAACTTTGTAGTAAATACCTACTTTTTCTCTGGAACTTGACATGGCAGCCGATTGCAGGAGCACGTATACCTGCTTATTGTCTGTAGTTCGTTTGGCCGGCACCAATAAAATTTCTCCGTTACATCCTGCGGCGTAAGTTTGTCCATTCGTGTTGGACGAACCAGACATTTGAGCTGTTCCCCAAGATCCGGTGGCTTTCTCCTTATCTGTGAATGTGAAAAGATTGAACCATCGGCCTGGTTGATAATATATATTGCTGCGACAACTGAGCACAATGTTTCCGTTGGGAAGCTCCTCTACCTTACACTCATCACCGCCTGATGCAGGCTGTGTGGTGATGCCACCGAGGTATGACCATGTCTCGCCGAAGTCGTCAGAGTAAACTACGCAACTACCATTGGGACGGGAGTCCACAGCTGCATAAATGCGATAGTATTTGTCTTTCTTTACCAATGTGCTTTGAATCATTTTGCCACTGGAGAAGAAAAGTCGCTGAACGTAGCTGTCGTTCTGATAGAGCAAACTCGAAACATTGGAGATGTTCCATGTGGTGCCACCATCCATGCTGATGGAGCGTCCCACCTGTATGACAGGGTTTGTGGTTCTGTTGAAACCATAAAGTCCGGAGGCTGACATGACGAGTATCTTGCCACTCTCTCGGTCTACCACCGAGGCGGGGTCACCATGAGCATAGTCGTATCCGTTAGATCCATCGTTGACATTGGCGTTGTCGTCACCTTTGGCAATGTCTTGCTGGGTTTCCCATGTGACACCGTTGTCCGTCGACAGCCTGCCCACAACATCAATGCGGTGTGGCGTGCTATTGCCCATGCCGATGTCGTGGCCGTCTTGCCCATACCGCAGGTCGCACATGGCCCACAGGTTGCCATTGAGCAGGCGCACAATGGACGGGATGCGGTAGACGTTGCTGTTGTCGGTTTTGAACAACGTCTGCTTGGTGGTCTGCCCCCACGCCTGTTGGCTGACCGCCAGCAGGGCGGACAGGAGGGTGAGGACAAGTCCTTTTGTTGTTTTGTTCATTGTTGATGATTATAATGGATGATTAATGTTTTCTGTGCCTGTGTGGGGAAACCAGGGGCCTTGCGGCCCGTCGTAACTGTTAGTCTCTGTCTGGTTGTGCCTGTGTGGGCCTTCGGGTGGCCCTTGGCGGATGCCCCGGAGAGGACAGGTGAGAGCCCGTCAACACTGAAAAAAGAAAAATAAAGCCCCATGCTCACCGTGTGGCGAGCATAGGGCTGGCTTATGATTTTATAAGAATTTTTCTCTTATAGTCCAGTGCTTGTCGTGTTGTCTGCCGACCTTAGTCGTCATTGTCCTCCCAGGTGCTCCATGGGTTGTAGTTGCCCCGGTTGTTTCCGTTGTCGCCAGCCGGCTTCAGGAAGTCGTTCTCCTTGGCATCGGCATCGATACTCTCTTTTTGAGAGAACTCAAGGAGATGACTGATGCAGGCGACGGAGACAAGCTCGGTCTTGGGGGCACTGTACGTTTTCTTGTTCATGGTCTGTTGGATTATTTTCATTTCACGATGATTTTCTGGTTGTTGACGACGTAGACGCCCTGCGGCACGTTGACGCAGCGGCTCTCGCCTGCGGTGAGCAAGCCCTTTGCCACGGTCTGTCCGGCCACGGTGTAGATGGCGTAGGCAGCATTGGCCTGAGCCTTCACGGTGATGGCCCCATGACTGGCCGAGATGAGCAGGTAGCTGTCGGCGGTCACACCATGGATGCCCGTGGGCTTGATGTCCGTGTCGTTGAACACCACCTGTGCCTTGCTGTCGTTGGTCTGGTCGGTCGTCACGAAGTAAGCGCGGAACGGACGGATGTTGAAGTGTTTGTTCTGGCTCAGCTGGGCTGCGTTCCAGAAGAAATCCTTGGAGAAGTACCACTTGCCCTTGCCCTCGGTTGCGCCCGCCTTGGGCTGCACGCCGGCGTAGGTGCCGACGGCTGTCCATGAGCCGGCAGGCGTGTTGACGAGCTCGGCCGGTGTGGCCTTGCCGTTGGTGCTGACAGAGCCTGAAGCCTTGAAGTTGGCACCGCTGACGACATACTTGAATCCCTCGGCGTCGGTGGTGACATAGTAAGGCTTGTTGGCCTCGGCCTTGTCATCGCTCGTCTTGGTGGCCTTCACGCCATAGGTCAGTCCCTGGTGCGGCTCGTCCTTCGACACACTCGTCAGGTTGCCGGACCCCGTGATGTTATAGTAGGTGATGTTGTCTTGGTTGACCTCGTCGCTTGCGTTCTTGAGATGTCCCTCACCGTCGAGCTGCACGTCGAAGGGCAGCACCACGGCCATGTTCTTCACCTTCTGGTTGGTGCCTGCGGTGGCGTTGGATGTGCCCTCGCGCTCGTAGGTCACGGTGTAGCCGCCCGTGGTGAAGTCGTAGGGCGTGAAGAACGGCTGCTGGTCGAGCACCACGATGTTGGATGTGGCCTCGAAGGTGCCGTTGGCCAGCTTGGAGATGGTGTTCTGCACCTGGTCGCGGTGGAAGCCGGGATACATGAAGTAGAGGCAGTTGTCAGCCGTCGAGTTGTTGAAGTCTTCGTCAAACTTGGCGTAGTCCACACTCTTGAGGCTGCTCAGGTCGAGGTAGAGCATGCCGCGGAGCGCGTCGTCGGCATTGATGATGAAGGTCTCGTCATCCTTAGCCTTCTTGGCCACGGCCTCGCTGATGGCTTTGACCACCTGCTCGGATGTGAGGTAGCCCTCGGCGGTGCCGTAGCTGCCGTCGGCCACCTTGGCGGTCACCTTCACGCCGAAGAAGGTCTTGGTGTCGGGCTTGCCGCCGTCAGTCTTGATGGAGGTGTTCTTGTGGTTCTCGCTCTTCAGTGTGCTGGTGTAGACGGGCACGATGGTCACCACCGGCTCCTCCTTCTGCACCTTGCAGTTCACGTTGAGCGTGTAGTAGCGGTAGTCGATGTGCTGGGTGCCTGTGCCTGTGGGCATGATGTTCCATGTGGGCACATCGGAGGTGTAGATATAATAGGTGACGTTATCACCGTCGGCCGTCAGCTTGGCATCCGCATAGTTGGCGTCCGCCTTGCTGAAGTTTTTGTCTTCCAGAATCTTTGACGTTCCGGCGATGACCTGCTCGATGTTGGTGGCAGTCAGTTTGGCTGTGCCGGCTTTTTGTGCGGAGGTGCGTGCGGCGTGCGAAGGTGTCTTGTTGATGTCAAGGCTTACCGATGACGTGCCGCCGTTGTCAGCATCGCTGCCTATGAGGAAGTAGTTGGAGTAGTTGCCCTTGGTGGGGTCGTTCTCGTTCACACCTGTGGTGTACCAGTTGGTGCGGTCCTCGTTGAAAGCGTTTTGGAAGACCACCGAGCACTCCTTGCCGCTCTCCGTCTGCGGCACGATGACCGTCACGGCGTTGCCGCTGTTGAAGATGAAGTTTTCGGATGTGAAGCTGGTGGTGTTCTCACGGATGGTGCCGTCGCTTGCTTTGCTGGCCACCGAGAGGTTGTGCAGCTCGGGGTTGAGGGGCAGCAGCATGAGGCTGACATTGTAGAGTGCCACCTCATCGTCGCCGAGGCCGCTGATGCTGAAGTGGATGGCGTCGTTGTTGTAGTTGGTCAGGTCAACCGTAGCACTCGTGTTGTCGTCGCTGAGGCTCACGGCATCCATGGCCGTGTTCTCGCGGGTGTAGGGAGTGGCCGTGAAGTTGCCGGCGGTGTAGCTCACGCCTGTGGTCGTGGTCGTGGTGCGCGTCTGCAGCTTGTTGGCGTTGGAAGGACGGCTGCTGGATGACGTGGTGGAGCTGGTCACCCATCCATCGTTGTAGACCAATGAAACATAGTAAGTGGTATACCACCCATATGAATAGGTATAATAGAATCCATAGCTACTGTTCCACTTCCATGAATAATTGCTTGAAGAACTCAGTGTGAGCCCGTAGCTGGATGTCAGTGTCAGATAGTAGTTGCCGCTCTTGATGGTATAGCCATTATAGGAACTGCCCGAGATGGTCCACTCCGTGGCCTTGGCGGGGTCGGTGTCGGTGATGATGTCGCTGCCGTCTTGGCTGAGGTAATGACCATTGCCGTCGGAGATGATGTATTTGCTGCCCGACGTGATGGATGTCTTGTCGGTGTAGGTGAGCTCCGTCTTGGTGCCTGACACGTCTTTTTTCAGGAAGTTGAGCTTGGCGCCGATGACGCGGAACTTCTTGGGAGCCTCCACATAGTAGTCACCATTGCTGGCTGCCACGTAGTACTGGTCGTCGCCCACGGTGACCCCGTTGGGCTTGACGACGCTGACGGTGCCGTTGCTGCCCTGGTAGAAGGCTACCTCTTGCAGGTCGGAGGCAGGTGTCTGGTAGTTGAACGAGATGAAGCCGTTGCCGTTGGCCGAGAACTCGCCGAGGTCGAGCAGACCCGTGTGGATGTTCTCGGAGAGGTCGGTGCCAGGCAACTGGTTCTCGAAAGGCTGGTCGATGACATAGGTGAGCTTCAGCGACTTCATGAGGATGCTCACAGCTGCCGAAGTGTTGCCCGATGTGGTGCGGAAGTAAAGGATGTTGGAGCCCTGGTTGAGGGTGACATCCCATTTGCCCAGTCCCGATGTGATCTTCAGGCTGTCGGCCATGGGCTTCACGTTGCCGTTGGCATCATAGGTGTACTGGCAGATGGATGCTGTCGACACTGTTGTTGTCGTGCCTATCTTTATGGCTTTGTCTATTTCCCATTGATAGCGCGTGAAGCGATAGCCCTTGGGTGCCACCACGGCCAGGTAGACATGGTTGTAATAAGATCTTGCGTCGGGGAAATAGTTTGTCACGCTGAGATAATTGCTGTTGCTGGTCTCAAAGCGCATGTCGTTGTCATTGCTGGCAAACGTGCCGGTACCCTTGTCGCCCAGTGCGGGCTTGTTGGACGACTGCATCTGCACATGCGTGATGTCGTGACGAAGATAGGTGAAAAACTGTGAGCTTGTCCCCGAGCCACTGGCTTGACTGCCAAACAAGCCATGGCTCGTGCTTTTGTCAAACACGATGGTCGTTCCCGTTTTGCCGGCCGACTGCGCCAAGGCCCGCGTCGGGAAAGCCGTCGCGAGAGCGATGAGAGAGAGAGCCGCAAACGTGAAACGATGAAGAACAAAATTTGCTTTCATTCCTTTGTTTCGATTGTGCGCACACGCCGTGTGTAACGAATCGGTGCGCCGGTCCGTCATCACCCATCGACCCAAAGGTGAGAAAATACATTTTTCCTAATAACGAGATGCGACAAGGAAGAAGGGTGAGCCGATCTCACGCCGTCCCCCTTCGTACAAGAATCCCTCCCCAGTACTTAGGAAACAGCGCGAAACGCTTCTTGAATGTGCATATCGGAGTATCCCCCCCCGATGGTTGCAAAGTTACAAAGTTTTTACGATTGGTACAAATAAATCAAGAGAAAATAGTTGACTTTATGAAAAATGAAGCGAGTGCGGGGTGGAGGATTGGGTGGTGGAGCGGGGTTTGTCACACTGATTTTGCGGATGCAAATCAGAAGTAGGGATGGAAATCAGCGTCCGGCGGATAGATTTTATGGATGTTTGTGTAAAGTACCCATTGACAATACTTTTGCCCTTTCAGGGCGTGGTTGCGTTGCCGTTGTTACCCAGGGCGCCGCTTCGCTTGCCCTGGGCTATGGAATTGTTGGGCTTTCAGCCCGTTCTCAGTCTGC
>DJOV01000093.1:0-26939 GCA_002437285.1 Prevotella sp. UBA6429
AAGGGTATATCGCAACATAAAACACCCTTGATCGCAAAATTACCCCATGCAAATCGCGGCGCGACCGACAAAAAAAGCCATTTTCGCTCTCTGGTTCATCAGTCATCCGTGACAAACTTTTGCACCAAAAAGTTTGACAGCCAAGAAGAAGGTTCTTCCGTAATTTTGCGTGATGAGTCCAAAAAGAGCGCGCATTTGCAGCCCGATAACTGGGTAATCTGCAAACACGCGCTCTTTTTAGGGCTTATGTTCTGACCATTTGGGTGGTTTCTGCCAGACGCCACCGCGAAACGCTAAAAATGACGAAGGAGACTATCGCTTCCTTGCACCTATCCGTTGATGGACATAAGGAACTCATAATTGTCCTTGGCCGTCGACAGCGGGTCGTGAATGGTGCGCATGGCCTCGATGGGGTTCATGTCGGCTATGAAGTTGCGGATGCCACGCATGCGCTGCAACGTGACCTCGTCTTGCAACAGGTCGTCGCGACGCGTGCTCGAAGCCACGAGGTTGACCGCAGGGAAGATGCGCTTGTTCGACAGCGAGCGGTCGAGCTGCAGCTCCATGTTTCCCGTACCCTTGAACTCCTCGAAGATGACCTCATCCATCTTGGAGCCGGTGTCGATGAGCGCCGTGGCGATAATCGTGAGCGAACCGCCGCCCTCGATGTTGCGGGCCGCGCCAAAGAAGCGCTTGGGCTTCTGCAAGGCGTTGGCGTCGACACCACCCGTAAGCACCTTGCCACTGGCCGGGCTGACGGTGTTGTAGGCACGCGCCAGACGGGTGATGGAGTCGAGGAAGATGACCACATCGTGTCCGCACTCCACCATGCGCTTGGCCTTCTCCAGCACGATGCCGGCGATTTTGATGTGGCGCTCAGCAGGCTCGTCGAAGGTGGAGGCGATGACCTCCGCATTGACCGTACGCGACATGTCGGTCACCTCCTCAGGACGTTCGTCGATGAGCAGCATCATCAGGTAAGCCTCAGGATGGTTGGCAGCGATGGCGTTGGCAATGTTCTTCATCAAGATCGTCTTACCGGTCTTGGGCTGTGCCACGATAAGGGCACGCTGGCCCTTGCCGATGGGCGAGAAGAGGTCCACGATACGTGTGGACAGGTTGGTCGTGGCAGGATCGCCGCAGAGATTGAACTTCTCATCAGGGAAGAGCGGAGTGAGATGCTCAAAAGGCAAGCGGTCACGAACTTCAGCGGGCTCGCGCCCGTTGATTTTGTCAATGCTCGTCAGTGGGAAATACTTCTCGCCCTCACGCGGTGGCCGCACATGACACAGGATGGCGTCTCCCGTCTTCAGGCCATAACGCTTCACCTGCGCATTGGAGACATAGATATCGTCGGGAGACGAGAGATAGTTGTAGTCGCTGGAACGCAAGAAACCATAACCGTCGGGCATGATCTCAAGCACACCGTTGGCGGTGATGATATCAGAGAAATCGTAGTCAGCAGTCGTATTGTCGGGTGCCTGGGGGCGTGAAGGAGCAACAGGCTCCTCCTGGCGCTGATAGGGAGTCGTGGGATTGTCAAACATGTCATAGTTGGGCACGGCGCCCTGATCCTCGATGGGCAGGTCCACGACGGTTATGAAATCAGTGCCGTCGCCGGGATCTCCATCCCACACTTCACCATTGGAGCTTTGCGGCTGGCTGTTCTTCGCTTCATTGTGAGCTTGCACCTTTGCCTGCAATTGGGCCAGCTTGTCGTCATCCGGGGCATCCTCATGCGCCTCGCCTGCAATGCGAGAATAAGTCTCCTCGGGTATTTCGGAAGCTTCGGCCTGAGCCTGGGCAGGTGCCTCACCCTCATGAGCGGCAGCAACATCACCGGTACCGTCCTGATAATCGACGCCAGCATCGTCATGCTTGGCTTTGGCAATGAGCTCAAGAAGTTCGCGCTCGCGCTTGGTCTTAGGACCGCGGTGCTTCGGAAGCGAAGCCAGTTCTTCCTCAAGCGCCTTGACGTCCAGCGGAGCGTCAGCCGACATCTCTTCCTTCACGGTGAGGGGATCCTTAAACAGTCGGGGTTGTTCGACGGCGGCACGCGCCTTCTTTGTGTCAAAGTTCTCGCCTGACTTGCCATTGACCGAATAGACCTTGTCCGGCTCGGTCTTGGCGATACGGATACGCTTGCGCTTCGATGATACCAGGGGATTGTTCTTTCCCTCTTCCTCGGCTTGCTTGTCGAGGATCGCATAAATCAGATCATCGCCACCAGTGGCCTCTTCCGAGTTAACGCCAAGTGACTGGGCAATATCCGCAAGTTCAGTGGAACTCTTAGATAGTAAATCTTCTTTGCTATACATATGGAGTATAATGAATGTTTTCTGAATGGAAATGTTTCCAACATGGAAACAAAGGTGCATACGAAATACTATGCAAAGTTACACAAAATACGTGAAAAACGCATAAATAGCAAGTACTAATTTTACGAATTAACAAACATTAATACACAATGGCTCCATAAACACAAAGCCAGGCCGACTCTATTGAGTCGGCCTGGCCGGTATAAGGTGTAATCAGAGATTACTTGTTCTTGTCGAGGTCAGCCTTCAGCTTGGCCAGCACATCGAGGTCACCGAGCGAAGTTCCGGCAGCCACATTGTTGATGGCGGCAGTCTCGTTCTGCTTGCGGGGAGCGTGACGGTGTGTCTTCACGACATCGTCCTTCACATCCTCGAAGGTGCGAGAGTGAGACAGGATGATGCGACGAGTCTCCTTGGCGAACTCAATCACCTTGAACTGGAGTGTCTCACCCTGCTTAGCCTGTGAGCCATCCTCCTTCTGGAGGTGCTTGGGAGTGGCGAAGCCCTCACCGCCCTCAGCGAGCGTGATGACAGCACCCTTGTCCATCATCTCGGTGATGGTGCCCTCATGGACAGAGCCGGGAACATAGACCTTCTCGTACTTGTCCCAAGGATTCTCCTCCAGCTGCTTGTGGCCGAGGCTCAGGCGACGATTCTCCTTGTCGATCTCCAGCACGACAACGTCGATGGGAGCACCAACCGTGGTGAACTCTGAAGGATGCTTCACCTTCTTGGTCCAGCTCAGGTCAGAGATGTGGATCAGGCCGTCAACACCCTCCTCGAGCTCCACGAAGATGCCGAAGTTGGTGAAGTTACGCACCTTGGCGGTGTGCTTGCTGCCAACAGGATA
The DNA here is from genome assembly GCA_002437285.1 of Prevotella sp. UBA6429. Lineage (GTDB taxonomy): Bacteria > Bacteroidota > Bacteroidia > Bacteroidales > Bacteroidaceae > Prevotella. The sequence goes on from DJOV01000093.1 coordinate 3,169, forward strand.
CTTGGTCTCGATGTTCTCCCAGGGATCTTCCTTCAGCTGCTTGATGCCGAGGCTCATCTTGCGCTCCTGGCGGTCGAGTGTCAGGATGACAGCCTCCACCTCATCACCAACGTGCAGGAACTCCTGTGCTGAACGCAGGTGCTGGCTCCAGCTCATCTCTGAGACATGGATCAGGCCCTCAACACCGGGCTGGATCTCAACGAATGCTCCATAGTCGGCGATGACGACAACCTTACCCTTCACGTGGTCGCCCACCTTGAGGTTAGGATCGAGCGCATCCCAAGGATGGGGAGTGAGCTGCTTCAAGCCGAGAGCGATACGCTTCTTCTCCTCGTCGAAGTCGAGGATAACGACGTTGATCTTCTGGTCGAGCTCCACAACCTCGTGAGGATCGCTGACGCGGCCCCAAGAGAGGTCGGTGATGTGCACCAGTCCGTCGACGCCACCAAGGTCAACAAACACACCGTAAGAGGTGATGTTCTTGACTGTGCCCTCGAGCACCTGGCCCTTCTCCAAGTGGGAGATAATTTCTTTCTTCTGGGCTTCCAACTCGGCCTCGATGAGGGCCTTGTGAGAAACCACGACATTGCGGAACTCCTGGTTGATCTTGACAACCTTGAACTCCATGGTCTTGCCTACGAACACATCGTAGTCGCGTATGGGGTGAACGTCAATCTGGCTGCCGGGGAGGAAGGCCTCAATGCCAAACACATCCACAATCATGCCACCCTTGGTGCGGCACTTGATGTAGCCCTGGATGACCTCGTCGTTCTCGAGAGCCTCGTTGATCTTCTCCCAGCTCTTGCTCAGGCGAGCCTTCTTGTGAGAGAGAACGAGCTGGCCCTTCTTGTCCTCCTGGTCCTCCACATAGACTTCCACCTTGTCGCCGACCTTCAGGTCAGGGTTGTAGCGGAACTCAGAGGCGGGGATAATGCCATCGCTCTTGTAACCGATGTTGACCACGACCTCCTTCTTGTCGACAGAGATCACAGTGCCTTCGACGACCTCGTGCTCTTGAATCTTGTTGAGGGTCTCGTCGTAAGCTTTCTCCAGGCTTTCCTTGCTGGCAGCGTTCAGTGAACCATTCTCGAACTCATCCCAATTGAAATCGTCCAATGGCTTCACATTCTTGATGTCGTTCAAATTAGACATAAATAATTAAATGTTAAATGAATTAATAAAGTTAGACTTTATGTGAAATATTCGGGCGTGGCCATCCACGCCTTCGCAAATCGGGCACAAAGGTACACATTATTAGGCGATTAGATGGCTTCATGCGCAAGTTTGCCTAAAACATTTACGGTTTTTTAACAGATTTGGACACCTTTTGCGCCTTGGTTCCTTTTCGTCGGAGGCCAAAGAGGTCGCGCCATCCGTTGAAGTCGCGCTTCAGCACGAAGCCGATGCCTTGCGTGTTGAGCGAGTTGCGCGTGAAGTAGCGGTCATTGGTCTGGTTGTACACGCGCACGCTGAAGTTGCCATTGGGCGAGATGAGGTAGCGGATGTCGAAGTCGCCGATGAAGGAGGTGGTAGCGTTGGCATTGTCGCGGTAGCCAAACTGACCGTTGATGAGCAGTCGGTTGTTGAGCATGCGACCGCTCAGCAAGCCTTCGTACTCGGCGTTGTTCCAACCTTCGTCGCCCGTGGAGATGTTGGCTCCGAAGTTCCAGTTGTTGTTGTTGATGACGTTGCTCAGCACATTGTTGATCTGCTGGCTCAGCTGTCCGCTGAGGATGCTCTGCATGGCCAGGCTGGTCTGCTTCTCGCCGGTGCTTGTCCCCATGGAGTTGTTGCTGCCGGGCGACAGGAACCTGCCGACGGCCAACAGGTAGAGCACTTGCTGGTTCATCTCCTCCTCGCTGTTGATGATGCTGTAGATCATCTGCTTGGCATCGGTGCCGACAGTGGGCATGTCAAGGTCAAAGTCGACCTTAGGCGCCCCCGGTGTTCCGGTGATGTTCATGAGGCAGTTCACGCGGATGTTGTTGCTTGAGAAGCTACGGCCCAGCTGGAGGTCCGACAAGCTAACGGAGTTGACCGGATATTGTGCCTTGAGCCTGAGGTCGGCCTGGTAGGGGTCGCCCCCGAAGGCTATCAGGCCACCCTGGAGAAATTCGAAGTCACGCTTGATGATGTTTTGTATGGTCAACTTGTAAACACCATGGTCAACGAGATAGTTGCCATAGACGTCCACTCCACCTTTATTATAATAGGAAGCCCGAATGACGCCCGACCCGTTGAGGGCTATATAGTCGCCCGAGTTGTTGTCCATGATGACCTTGAGGGTGGCATCGGGATTGGTGTTGATGAGGAAGTTGATGCGGATGTCGGAGGGCATGTCGTAGGCTTCCTCCTCGTCATCTTCCAGCGACTGGTCAGCAGCCAGGGCGTCAGCGTCCGGCAAGGTGTCGCGCGAGGACCAGTTGATGAATTCGCGAGACGCGATGGCATCGGGAGAGGAAGCGTTGTAGACCACTTGCGAGCCACGCTCGGGAGTGGCTTCGATATCGATGTCGACCTGCCCCGAGCGTCCCTTGACACGCACGTCTCCGCTGGCATAGACGGTGCCATAGAAGGTGCTGCCGTCGCTGCCATCCCAGTCATAGCCCAACAGGTGATGGAGCTCGACACCGAAATCGTAGGTCAGGCGTGACAGATGCTGGTGGTACACGGAACCATTGACTATGGCCGTGTTGCCATTGCGGTCATACACCACGTCACCGGGGAAGCGTATCTCGTTGACCATAAACTGTATGGGCGCGTCGTGCAACTGGTAGGTGACGTTGAGCGGGCGGATGGTCATCTTGCCGTTGGCACGCGCGTCTCCCGTGAGGTTGATCTGCTTGAGATCGCCCCAAAGGCGCAAGTCGCCGTTGACTGAAAGGTCGGCATCGCGCATGAAACTGGAGCAGAACGACTGCACAAACTCTCCACGCGTGTCAAGGGCCTTGATGGCCAGGTCGATGTAGTTGCGCTTGGGAGAGACATAGCCCTTGATGGTCGTGAGACGCTTGCCGGCAAAAAGCGAACCGCCAAGGGTGTCGACAGCTTGGGCGTCGATGTCGATCTGTTCGTCCTCCTTGTTCCATCCCACCTTGGCCAGGAGTGTGCCCATATTGCCCTCCTCAAACTGGAACTTGTTGACATAGAGGTCCGCATGCCCACCGGCTCCGTCGAAGAGATGGGTGAGATAGGCTCTGCCGGAGGCAAAACCACTGAAGTCGACTGAGTGGAAGCCCACCAAGTCAAGGACATATTCGACGTTCACGTCTTTCAGGTCTATGGTAATCGGTTCGTCACTTCCCTTTGCGGCTTCGCCCGACACTTTCACATACTGGTTGCCGCTGCTCACCGACAGGCCATTGACCTGCAAATGATTCTTGCTGTAGACCACGCTCGCGGGATGAATGGCAAACAGGGTGTCGCCGATGGCAAGCTCCGACGGGCGCACATTGAAACGCGCCTCCGTGACGCCCTCGCTGTTGCGGTCAAAGGAGACCATGGACTGCAAGCGTCCACGGAAACGATGGCGCTTGGCATGGTTGTCGAGCTGCACTTCAGCGGACAGCTCGTCCCCTTGCGCAGTAGCGCTGATGCAGAAGTCGGTCCCGCGACCGTTTTCACCCACCTGGGTGGCTTGCACGTCGGCACAAAGGTTGTTGGAGGGCGACGAGAGGCTGACGGACAACTGGCGCAAGTGGCGGTTGTCATAGACGATGTCGGGTGCGTTGAGATTGACATCTACGTGACCGGAACGCGAATTGACAGAAGCATAGAGCCCCACCGGGGCGTTGAGCTCAACGGGAACGCCCAGCAAATGGCGAAGCCAATCGCCGCGAGTGACCGAGGCCTCCATCGTGAAACTGTCATGACGGACGGCGCGATGGCGGAGCGGAGTGAACTTCTGAAGGCTGGGCAACTGCTCGACGATGAGATTTTCCATGTTCTGGCGCAACGTGGCGTAATCGAAATGTCCACGCACCTCACCATGCCCGAAATCGCTGTCGAATGTGAGATAGCGGCCTTGGGCGCTGGTGCCAACAGACAGTTCGAGGTTGCTCAACCGGTACTCATCGTTGGGCCTGGTGACGTAGAAGTCATTGACCGTAGCCCTTCCCTGAAGGGTGGCGAGCGAACGACCGCTGAACGCCACACTCATCCGCCCGCCATAGACGGCCCCGGCCTGGGCGTGGCCGGTGAGGCCAAGGGCTGTCGGGTTGATGTGGGATATGCTGGCCGTGACTTTGCCCGACGGCTGTCGGCTGTCGTTGACGAAAGAGCCTTCCACGGCGGCAACGACATTAGGGTCGTCGATGTCCGCCTTGCCGGCCACACGACCGTGGTCATAACTGGCGTCAAGGTGCACATTCCGGTACCGGTACTGGTTCCAGTCGAACCGTTTCACGGTGCCTTGCGCCGCAAGACGTTGTCGGCACAGGTCGCCTTTCACATGGAGGTCAGCGGCAAGAAGTCCCATCCTGTCGTCGTCGAGCACCTGGCCAAGATTGATACCGTCTGTGTCAAGATGCCCGTCCATGGCGTCGCCCCGCAAGGCAAGAGCCAGTCGGGCACTTCCTTCGTCGAAGAGCAGGGTGCCCCTTGTCGACACGTCACGCCCACGCCCGCTGGCCTCGCCACGGTAACTGACGTTGCCCAGACGCTGGACTGCAGCAGGGAGATGAAGCGAGAGTGCAGGCAGCATGTCACGAGTGATGGCCAGGCGGTGTATCACGGCCGTCCAACGCGGTGTCGAGTGCCACGATGACAAGGTGCCGCTCACACCCAAGGCGGCGACGAAAGGCGACGAAAGGGATGTGGCATGCGGGCTGCTTGCAAGGATGGCATCAAGCCGGCGAACACGCAACTGGTTCGAACGACCGGAGAAGGCTACTGAGAAGACAAGCGGATTGGCATGGCGCTTCAACCTGTTGTCGAGGAAAGCCAAGTCGGGCGGACTGATATGGGAGGGATTGATGCGGCCTTCGAAACGGAGCGACTCCGCGTCAATCTTTCCGCCCTTGCGACGGTAGGTTGCCGTGACACGTCCGGCCGAGCACTTCGAATGGGGCAACTCCAGGGACAGGTCCTCCACATGAGCCTGCCTTAAACCGGCTACCACCTTAAACGACAACGACTTCAACTGCAAACCCGAACGCTCCTGAAACGCTATCTTCTTGACACGCAAGTTCAAGGAGTCGTCACGCAGGGCGTTGAGCATGATGTGCGAACTGAGATGGGTCACTGACAGATGGTGCAGGTCGAACGTCGCTTTGGGGGGTGCGTCAAGCTGGTCGTAGCGCAAGGCACCGTGGCGGATGACCAGACTGCTGACCTGAAGGTCAAGAGGCTTGTGCCCTGTCGTGTCTTTTGAAGCAAGCGAATCGATGACGTATTGGATGTTGAGCGGCGCATCGGCTGTGGCGCGATAGAGACGGGCCTTCATGCCGAAAACCTGGGCCGAGGTAATGTCGATGTCGCCCCTGAGAGCCGCCAGCAAGCCGATTTTCACGGAAAGGCGAGTGGCTTGGAAAAAAGGCACGGCGCGCTGGTCAAGCAAAGACACGTCATCAATGACAACGCGGTTGAACAGCCCTACGTCAACGCGGCCCACTGAGACTTTCGTGCCCAACTTTGAGGATATCGCGCCGGCCACACGATGGCCAATGAAAGTCTGCACCATGGGAACATTTACCACGGCGACCACGACCACATACAGGCACACCAATGCCCATAAAATCGTATTGATGAAGTGCTTGACCCTTTTCAAACACTTGCAAAATTAAGAAAATAAACTTGCAACGAAAATAAAATCATCAAAAATATCCAAAATCTATTAAATTTTATGTACATTTGCAACTGATTTGAGAGCTTGCTCGCCAGAAGGCTTGCGGAAGTCCGACAAATGTTGGGTTTTTTATCAATCGTTGAATATCAACCAACAAATTATATTCTAATTTTATGGCAAATGTTTTTAGGTTGCGCAAAGGCTTAGACATCAACCTTAAGGGTAAGGCCGTAAAGAAGAAGGTGAATTGCAGAGCATCCAAGGTGTATGCCCTTCGCCCTTCTGATTTCACAGGCATCACCCCCAAGGTCGTTGTCAAGGAAGGAGATCGTGTCCTTGCCGGAGATGCCTTGTTTGTCAACAAACAATTCCCCGAGGTGTTGTTTGCCTCGCCTGTAAGTGGTACCGTCAAGTCTGTTGTCCGCGGAGAGCGGAGACGCGTGCTTAGCGTCAGCGTGGAAGCCGACGAGAAGCAAGAATTCAGAGACTTCGGTGCGCACAATGTCAACGAGATGGACGGCGAGGCTGTGAAGCAACTGCTTCTTGAGGCCGGGCTCTTCGGCTACATCAACCAGCTTCCCTATGCAGTCTCCACCCATCCGGGGACCTCTCCCAAAGGCATTTTCGTCTCGGCACTCCGCGACATGCCGCTGGCGGCAGACTTCGAATACGAGTTGGAAGGAAACGAGGAGGCCTTCAAGACGGGTCTCAAGGCACTCAACCGCATTGCACCCCTGCACCTCGGAGTAGGCGCCAACCAGACTGCGGACGCCTTGCAGAACGTGGAGGATGTTGACCTGAACGTCTTCGACGGCCCCTGCCCCGCCGGCAACGTGGGGGTGCAGGTCAACCATGTCGACCCGGTCAACCGGGGAGAAGTGGTGTGGACCGTGGATCCCACTGCGGTGATCTTCATCGGACGACTGCTGCTCACGGGCAAAGTGGACTTGCACAAGACCATCGCCATCGCGGGAAGCCAGGTGAACGACCCTGCCTACGCCGATGTGTTGGTGGGTGCCCAACTGGCCGACGTGCTCGACGGCAAACTGTCAAAGACCGACCATGTGCGCCTCATCAACGGCAATCCGCTGACTGGCGAGCGCGCTACCCTCGACGACTTCGTGGGTGCTCACACGTCAGAACTGACGGCCATACCCGAGGGTGATGACAAGGAGGAGATCTTAGGATGGATCCTCCCGCGCCTCAACGACTTCTCCGTGTCGAGAAGTTACTTCTCCTGGTTGGAGGGCAAGAAGCATGAGTACGACCTCGACGCACGTGTCAAAGGCGGAAAGCGCCACATGATCATGAGCGGCGAATACGACAAGGTGGTGCCTATGGACATCTATCCCGAGTACCTGGTGAAGGCCATCATCACGGGAGACATCGACAAGCAGGAGCAACTGGGCATCTACGAGGTGAGCCCGGAGGACTTCGCCTTGGCCGAATTTGTGGATTCATCAAAGCTGGAACTGCAAAAGATCGTCAGGCAAGGACTCGACACCCTGCGCAAGGAGAACGCTTAAGACTGGATTATCCTTAAGTACATAACACATCAAAACAATTATGAGTGGATTAAAAAAACATTTCGACCAGATACGGCCCCTCTTCGAAGAGGGTGGCAAATGGCACGCCTTCCAAAGTCTCTACGATGGCTTTGAGACGTTCCTTTTTGTACCCAGCACCACTTCGAAGAGCGGTGTCCACATCCATGACGCCATTGACTCGAAGCGCATCATGAGCATGGTCGTCATCGCCCTGATGCCGGCTTTGCTCTTTGGCATGTACAACATCGGTTACCAGAACGCGCTGGCAGCTGGCAAACTTGCAGAAACGAGTTTCGTGTCCATGTTTGCATTTGGCCTGTTGGCGTTGCTGCCCAAGATTCTCGTGAGTTACATCGTGGGCCTGGGAATCGAGTTTGCCTGGGCGCAGTGGAAACACGAGGAGATTCAGGAGGGATACCTCGTAAGCGGTATTATCATTCCGCTGATCATCCCCATCAACACACCGCTGTGGACTTTGGTTCTCGCCATCGCATTCTCCGTGATTTTTGTCAAGGAGATCTGGGGAGGCACCGGCATGAACATCTTCAACGTGGCCATCGCTGCGCGCATGTTCCTCTTCTTCTCCTACCCCACACAGATGTCGGGCGACAAGGTGTGGGTAGCCCAAGACGCCATCTTCGGATTGGGATACAACCTGCCGCAAGGCTTCACTGAGGCCACGCCGCTCGGGCTCATTGCCCAAGGGGCCGACGCGGGTTCGAGCCTGTCGGACATGATCCTGGGCTTCATTCCCGGCTCGGTGGGCGAGACATCGGTCATCGCCATTGCCATCGGCGCAATCATCCTGCTGTGGGCTGGCATCGCCAGCTGGAAGACGATGCTGTCGGTCTTCGTGGGCGGCATCGCCATGGCACTCGTCTTTAGCGCTACGGGACAGTCACACATCGCGTGGTATGAGCACATCGTGCTGGGTGGTTTCTGCTTCGGCGCCGTGTTCATGGCCACAGACCCCGTGACCTCTGCTCGCACGGAGACCGGCAAGTGGATCTACGGCTTCCTCATCGGTGCCATAGCCATCATTGTCAGAGTGATGAACCCTGGCTATCCCGAGGGTATGATGCTGGCCATCTTCTTCGGCAACATGTTTGCGCCGCTCATCGACCATTGTGTCGTGGAGGCTAACATTTCCAAACGTGCCAAGCGCGCAACCAATAAATAAGGAGAAAAAGCATGAAAACAAATTCCAATTCATACACGATTATTTATTCGATTGTCCTTGTCTTGATTGTCGCTTTCCTGTTGGCTTTCACGTTCCAGGCGTTGAAGCCGGCACAAGATGCCAATGTGGCGCTTGACAAGCAGAAGCAAATCCTCTACTCGCTCAACATCCGCGGCTTGGACGACAAGGCTGCCGCCGATAAGTATAAGGAGGTGGTCATCGCCGATGCCATCCTGGACAGAGACGGCAACAAGCAAGAGGCCGGATCACAGGGAGGAACGGAGACTGGATTCAAGTTGAACTCCGCCGACGCCAAGGCTGGCAAGCTGGCGCTGTTCATCTGCAAGGTCGACGGAAAGACCAAGTATGTCATACCCGTCTACGGCATGGGCCTGTGGGGCGGCATCAGTGGCTACATCGCCATCAATGAGGACAAGCAGACGGTCTACGGCGCTTACTTCAACCACGAGGGTGAGACCGCCGGCCTGGGTGCCAACATCAAGGATGACCAGGCTTGGCAGGAGCAGTTCCAGGGCAAGCACCTCTTCGCGGGCAGCAACCACGAGACCATCGCGCTGGCTGTGGAGAAGAATGTGGAGGACAAGCAGACACAGGTCAATGCCGTGACGGGTGCCACACTCACCTCCAATGGCGTGACTGAAATGTTGAAAGAGGGATTGGGACAATACACCAAGTTCCTCAATGCCAAATAACATCAAACTTTAATCGCAAGAAGATGAGTTTATTAAGCAAACAAAACAAGGAGGTTCTCGGCAACCCGCTGAACCTCGACAACCCGATATTGGTACAGGTGCTGGGCATCTGTTCGGCATTGGCTGTCACTTCGCAACTGAAGCCGGCCATTGTCATGGGACTGGCGGTAACGGTCATCACCGCCTTCTCCAACGTGATCATCTCCGTCATCCGCAACACCATCCCCATGCGCATCCGCATCATCGTGCAGCTCGTGGTGGTGGCAGCGCTGGTGACCATCGTCAGCCAGATCCTGAAAGCGTTCGCTTATGACGTCAGCGTGCAGCTCTCTGTCTATGTGGGCCTGATCATCACCAACTGTATCCTCATGGGCCGCCTGGAGGCATTCGCCATGATGAACAAACCTTGGCCCAGCTTCCTCGACGGCATCGGCAACGGCCTCGGCTATGCCTTGATTCTCGTCATCGTGGGTGGCGTGCGCGAGCTTTTGGGCCGAGGCAGCCTGCTGGGCTTCCAGATCATCCCATCAAGCGCCTATGATTTCGGTTACATAAACAACGGCATGATGACCATGCCCGCCATGGCGCTCATCCTCCTGGGGTGCGTCATCTGGGTTCACCGTGCATTCTTTTACAAAGAAGATAAGAAATAATTATGGAACACCTCATTAGTTTGTTTTTCCGGTCCATCTTTGTGGACAACATGATATTTGCTTTCTTCCTCGGCATGTGCTCGTTCCTTGCCGTGTCGAAGAATGTGAAGACCTCTCTCGGACTGGGCTTGGCCGTGACGTTTGTGCTGATTGTGACCGTTCCGGTCGACTATCTGCTCCAGACCAAGGTGCTTGACCCGCTTGGCATCACCTATCTGAGTTTCATCATCTTCATCGCTGTCATTGCCGGCATCGTGCAGATCGTGGAAATGGTGGTCGAGCGCTATTCGCCATCACTCTACGCCTCACTGGGCATCTTCTTGCCCCTGATAGCCGTCAACTGTGCCATCATGGGTGCGTCGCTGTTCATGCAGCAGCGCATCAACCTTGACCCGAGCAACACGCAGTACATCGGCTCTGCACTCGATGCCGTGGTCTACGCCTTCGGATCGGGCATCGGATGGACGCTTGCCATCACGGCCATGGGTGCCATTCGCGAGAAGATGCAGTATGGCGATGTGCCCAAGCCTCTGCAGGGACTGGGCATCACCTTCATCACCGTAGGACTTATGGCCATGGCCATGATGTGCTTTTCAGGACTTAAAATTTAATGATCATGGATTTCAGTTTCATCATCAATAGTGTAGGAGTATTCCTTGCCGTCATACTCCTCTTGGTCATCATTCTCCTTGTGGCCAAGAAATACTTGAGCCCCAGCGGCAATGTGACCATCACCATCAACGACAGCAAGACCCTCAGCGTGGCACAAGGCGACTCGCTCATGTCCACGCTCAACGCCAATGGTATCTTCCTGCCCTCCGCCTGTGGCGGCAAGGCCAGTTGCGGACAATGTAAGGTGCAGGTGCTTGAGGGAGGCGGAGAGATTCTCGATTCGGAGAAGCCGCACTTCACACGCAAACAAATCAAAGAACATTGGCGACTGGGATGCCAGACCAAGGTCAAGGGCGACTTCAAAATCAAGATTCCCGAGTCTATCATGGGTGTCAAGGAATGGGAGTGCACTGTCATCAGCAACAAGAATGTGTCGAGCTTCATCAAGGAGTTTAAGGTGGCCCTGCCTCCCGGCGAGCACATGGACTTCATCCCGGGCTCTTATGCACAAATCAAGATTCCCGCATACGACTGCATCGACTACGACAAGGATTTCGACAAGTCACTGATTGGCGAAGAGTATATCGGAGCATGGAAGAAGTTCAACATCTTCTCCCTGAAAGCCCACAATCCCACGCCGACCATCCGCGCCTACTCCATGGCCAACTATCCTGCCGAGGGTGACATCATCACCCTGACGGTGCGTATCGCTACCACGCCGTTCCTACCTCGTCCACAGGTGGGCTTCCAGAATGTGCCCACTGGCATCGGCTCCAGCTACATCTTCAGCCTCAAGCCTGGCGACAAGGTGATGATGAGCGGTCCCTATGGTGACTTCCATCCCCACTTCAACTCCAAGAAGGAGATGATTTGGATTGGCGGTGGTGCCGGTATGGCTCCCCTGCGCTCACAAATCATGCATATGACCAAGACATTGCATTGCACCGACCGTGAGCTCCATTTCTTCTACGGTGCGCGTAGCTTGAGCGAGGCTTTCTTCATGGAAGACTTCTGGGAACTGGAGAAGGAATTCCCCAACTTCCACCTGCACCTCTCGCTCGACCGTCCCGACCCGGCTGCTGATGCCGCTGGCGTGAAGTACTATGCAGGGTTTGCCGTCAACTGCGTACGCGACACCTACCTCAAGGATCACGACGCTCCCGAGGACTGCGAGTACTACCTCTGCGGTCCCCCCATGCTCATCAAGACTGTCACCGATTACCTCGACAGCCTCGGTGTGGATCCCGAGAGCATCATGTACGACAATTTCGGTTGATACAAGCCATCCGAAACTGCTCACTATAAATACGGACAAAGCCGCTGAAAGGGTCAGCGGCTTTGTTCGTATTTACATGTTTTTGGACTCTTCCGTATTTGGGAGTGACGAAGCCAATGTTTGGATGTAAACCGAGATAAACCGCTCACGCCATTTATCCGCCATGTCCACGGAGGTTTGCCAAACAAGGCTTGCGGGACATGCCTGGTCAGCGTTCCCTCCTCTATTAAATATCTGCCGAGAGACCTGGATGTATCACATTCGGCCAGGCCTTCTTTCCCATTAGGAGTAGGCAATGACCAAGGCAGGTCTGTCTAAGGCCAAGGCATCCAGTGGCGTCTTTCTCGCCACTGGATGCACACTCCTATCAACTATTCGGTCTGAAACGCTGATAAATAACTGTACTTTTTGTTGTCTGGATTGACCACTACCTGTTCTAACACGATCTCGGGGTCTATCATCACGACACGAACAGTATGCTTGCCTGCCTTCAAAGGACTCGCCGAGGTTGCCACCAACCAGCGTTGATTGTCAAACACCTCGTCACGACGAAGCTGTTTCTTGCCGTTCCACCAACCGTTAAGGGATAGGCGTGGCGCTTGAGGCAAAGGCTTCAGCTTCTTGGAAACCGCAAGGTTCTTTGCTGTATATTCCTGAAATTCATCACGTAGTCCTTGCCGCGCATCTACAATCTGCATAGGTTCATCGTCGATCTGCACGCCTATCCGAAGGCCACGCTCAGGATAGACATCCTGCGTGGGAAGGATACCCAGGGCAATGGTAAGCCTGTCGTTGTCCTCCTTCAAGTTGAAGTCGTATTCGAGCGCCGCACCCTGGCCATCCGTATGACTTGCCGCCATCACGTTACTACTTCCCATGCATCCTTTGCCCCGTCCAAGATCTGGAAGGAATATCCACTTAGCATCCTTTCCGTTCACAAGACGTGAATACCGGTAAGCAGGGATGTCTGTCTCCGTCTCGGAAGTCGTGGCGTTGAGCGGATGCTCCACCTTGAATCCCAGCGTCGTCGGATTGACATTTTTATCGGGTATAGACCACCGGGTATAGCCAATATGGTTGTCCTGCATCATGCCCTTCCACTTGCCGCCAGCCATCACATTGTTGTAATAATCAGAGAGTTGTTCGTCTTTCCTCATCATCACCTCAACGCCGAGACTATCACCCATGGTGGCATGGTTGTAGATCTCTGCGACATTGGCACTTGCCACAACAGGATAATACACCAGTTGATAATAAGCATCCTGCATAGCTTTGGGCAGCTTGCTCCTCAAGGCCTCTGCCCTCAGGGCAAGTGACCGCCAACGCTGCGAGGTGACAATCATCTCGTGCTCATTGAAAATGCCGGGAACCTGCACTTCGGGTTTGCGCAGCAGATTATACTTGCTGTATTTGGCAATCATGTCGGCAATCTCCTTGGCATACTTCTCACCGAAGATACTACCAGAGAAACGTTCCAGCCAAGGTTGCTCATCACCAGGTTGTATGGCGTCAGGGTTCCAAGCATAGTTCATGATGAAGTCGATAGGCACTTCCTTGGGCTTCAAGTCACCCACATTGATGATCCAGATGCGGTCGATGCCACTGGCATAAGCCTCATGCAACTGCTCACGGAGCTTCGGTATGGTAGTGGTGTTCACCCATCTATCATTCCACGGGCCACCATTCATGTCAATGTGATAATATAGTCCCAAGCCTCCCTTTCGCTTGCGCTCTTCGGCAGTGCCCTTACGGCGGATGTACCCCCAGTTGTTGTCGCAGAAAAGAAGAGTGACATCATCCGGCACGGTGAAACCGGCATCATAATACCGCTGCACCTCCGTAAAGATAGCCCATAGCTGTGGGACGGTGTTGGCCGGACGGCCATATGCTTGCTCGATGATTTTACGCTGGGCAGCGACCACTTTCCCTAAGGTCTTGATATTCTCGGCATCGTCGCCATTGCCCATCGCCACATCGCCATCTCCACGCATACCGATGGTCACGAGGTTGTCGTACTTACTGTTACGTGTCATGCCATCCAGGAAGAATTTTTCGATCCGTTCTGGATTTGTGGCATAATTCCATGGCCCCACCTCGTTTTTCCGTTTCGAATACTCACGGTGGGAACGCATCATCGGCTCATGGTGGGAGGTGCCCATCACGATGCCCATCTCGTCAGCGAGCTCTGGCGACCTTGGATCATCCTCGTTAAAGTTGCTGCCCCACATGGCTGGCCAAAAATAGTTGGCTTTCAAACGAAGCAGCAATTCGAAAATAGGGCGATAAGCCTTGGAGTTTATGCCACCAAACTTGTTGGTGCACCATCCGCCGAACGATGGCCACTCGTCGTTGATGAAAATGCCACGGTATTTCACCTTGGGCTCACCATCTGTATAAGCACCCGGAGTGATGTAGAGGTTGTCGTGATGGACGATGGGGGCATCTGCCATCCAATACCAGGGCGACACACCTATCTGGCGTGACAACTCATAGATGCCATAGATGGTGCCTCGCTTATCGGAACCTAAGATGACCAACTGCTCCTTATCTGTAAAAATGAGAAACTTTTCCCATTTACCTTTCAGCTGTTTGCTCTGCTTGGCATAACGCTTAGCCAGCTCACTCTTACCCACGGTAGCGACAACGATGGGAGCCTTGTCGCTCCCTGTCACAGCGCGAAGGTCATTGCGAAGACTACCGACCGCCAACTTCACTCCCGCCCAGTCGTTCTTGCTGTAGCGAATGGTGTCATTCGTCCCAGTCAACTGAACCGCATTCGGTGCCGGAGACGAGAACCTCACAAATTGTTCCGCAGCCTCAATGGACAGGTGAGTGGAAAACAGCGCACTGAATATCAACAGATATCTTTTATAACAAATCCGCTTCATGTCTTGTTCTTATTGAGAATTGATAATAATTTCATCGTATCCAAGTTACTCGCTAAACTTCCACCAGTCCAGGAAGAAGAGGTTTTCCTTCTGGATGTCTCCACCCCTGAACACCAGGTAGAGGTCATGCACGCCTGCCACCTTTTTCACCTTGGTGGCAAAGGTCTTGTAATCATCCCGCGTGTTGCCGATTTCGACCGTGCCGATGCACTTGCCCTTCACACCGTCGAGACGAATCTCCACACTGCCACCCAGCATGTGGCAAGAGGCAGACACCTCAAACCGGCTGGCGCCTTTCCTGAAGTCGACACCCTTCACAAGAATGTACTTGCCCTCATCCACATGGGTCACCACTTGGTTCCATGTGTCATGCTGTGCCCACGGGTTCTTGGGCTGGGTCTTCAGGCCATATCCCCAAGCCATCGTCTCAGCTTCCACCTGACGATAAGGATTCAACCATTCCACCTGTTTCAACTGACACTCCTGAAAGTAGGGCAGTTCCTGTATGGTACCATCAGCATTGTAGGTCATCTCGGCCACCGACACTGAGCGTTGCTCGGCATGTCGCCCTGTCTTTAGGCGGAAGATGTCGTAGTTTAAACCGAAGCAATAGCTCTTACCCTTATAGTCGATGAT
This sequence comes from Prevotella sp. UBA6429, assembly GCA_002437285.1. GTDB lineage: Bacteria > Bacteroidota > Bacteroidia > Bacteroidales > Bacteroidaceae > Prevotella. The sequence goes on from DJOV01000093.1 coordinate 18,459, forward strand.
GCCGGGATGATTGCCACGCGTGCGGGGCGTATGGTCCATGACATGTCCCTTATACTCCCATGGGCCGAGAGGGCCTTTGCTCATCGCGTAGCCGATGCCCTCTGGGCAACAGGTTGACGCGTAGGCCAGATAGTAGTTGCCATTGCGCTTCCAGAACCAAGGACCTTCCTGATAGTCATTGATTTTCGGGAAGTGCATGATGGAGTCGGAATAGGATATCATGTCCTCATTCAGCTTCACCGCTTTCAACTGGGGGTTCCCCCAGTACATATAAGCCTGTCCGTCATCGTCAATCCATACGGTTGGGTCGATGTCAAACCAGTCGCCCTCCCAGGCCAAGGGCTTGCCTATGGGATCCTTGAAGGGGCCATAAGGACTGTCTGCCACGAGCACGCCAATGCCATGCCCATGAATGGGACAATACATGTACCACTTGCCATTGCGCTCCACGACCTGCTCTGCCCAGGCGCCATTGTCGCCCTTAAACCACTTGAAGTCCTTCAAGGAAGCCACGGCACCGCGATCCTGCCAGTTCACCATATCGGTGGAGGTATAGAGCAGCCAGTCTTTCATCCGGAAGCCCTCCGCGCCGTCCTCGTCGTGGGTTGTGTAGAGATACACGGTGTCGTTATGCACATAAGGCGCCGGGTCGGCCGTGTATTTGGTTTGGATGATGGGCAGGTTGATGTCAGGCTTCTGCGCCAGCGCTGCTGCTCCATAGAAGCTCAGCAACATGGAAATCATTGTAGCTTTTCTCATAGGTTAAATATTGATTTTAGTGATGTTATTGATGTTCTTATTGCATAAAGGACACAAGCAATGCGGCCCTGCTTTATGGCATTGGAAAGCTGACCTTCAGCCTCGTTCCCTGATACACGACCGTCCTCTTGCTCCCATCCGAAAGCACGATGTCAAGCTTCCTTTTCTTCACCATGTCCTTGAACGCGCCTTTTCTCGCGCCAATTTCCAAGGACCTTGTTCCATCGTCCCAATGCAGGCGATAGGTGGCGAAGGCATTCTTCTCGCAGGCATAGCCATCACCCGCATCCTCATAGATTTCAAAATCGGCATCCGCCCCAACATACACCTTGATAATATAGGGCGCATCGGGCTGCTCGCCCGTATACTGCTGGCAGACGGTGAAGGGGATGATGCTTCCCGCCCTTACATAGAGTGGCGAATGGTCGATGGGGGCTGGGGCGTCTATCCACTGTCCGCCCTGCTCACGACTGCCCGTCCAGTAATCATACCATCCGGCCTCAACCTTTGGCAGATACACCTTGCGTGTGGCTTCTCCAAATGTCATCAGAGGCTTGGTCATGGGTGCCACCAATAATGACGGGCCCATCATGAACTCGTCCTTGACATCATGCACCGTGGTGTCCGACGCGAAGTCGAAAGCCAGGGCCCTTGTCATGGTATAGCCCTCCCTTGTCACCCTCGATGCCAGTGAATAGGTGTACGGCAAAAGTTCATAGCGCAACCGAATGTGATTGACAATGCTCTCATAGAAAGGCTCGCCCGGCCGGCCGAATCGCCACACCTCGCGCGGCGTGTCCGTGCCGTGGCTTCGAAGCATCGGCAGGAAGGTGGCAAACTGGAACATGCGGGTGTAGAGTTCTCGGTACGCGGGGTCATCGCAACCCTTGGGATACTCACCCTTTTCAAACCATCTGTTCATCCACCCGGTCCTTACGAAGAAAGCTCCCACATCTATGGTCCAGTATGGACAACCAGTGGCCATGAAGTTTAAGCCAGCGGGGATCATCTGGGCAAAACGTTGCCATGAGGCATACGTGTCTCCGTTCCAGGTGATTGTGGCATAGCGCTGCTGTCCGGCGTAGGATGAGCGCGTCAGGTTCACCACGCGTTTGTCCTCCGTCGTCGCCCGCTGATGCTCATAGATGCCCATCGCATGATAGAGCGAAAAGGTCTGACTGCGTTCGGCCCCGAGCATATCGGCCAATGCCCGTGTGTTGACCTTCCAGCGCTCAGCATGACAAGAATAGTCATACCCCTTGGGCATAGGGTTGTTCCAGTCGCCATCGACGGGCTCAGAGGAGTCGCACCACCATGCGTCGAAGCCATTGCTGAAAAACTCCCTGTTGGCATAGTCCCAATAGAGCGAGCGTGACTGAGGATTGTATGCGTCATACACCGAGCCGCCAGGCAATATCCATCCCCTTTTCTTGAAATCGTCGTACTGCGGACAGTACTGCGCATTGGGCCAGATAGAAATCATCAGCCTGCAGTGCATGGCGTGTATGCTATCCGCCAGCGCTTTCTTGTCAGGATAGAATTTTGGATTCATCTTCATCTCGCCCCAATGGCCTTCGGGCCAATAGTTCCAGTCTTGCACGACCATGTCAAGCGGTATGTGCCGCAGGCGATATTCCCTCACGACACTCTCCAACTCCTCGGAACTGCAATAACGCTCCTTCGACTGGGTGTAGCCAAAAAGATACTGCGGCATCATCGGGCACGCACCTGTCAGCAGACGATAGTTGGCCACCACGGCATCCATGGTGCGACCTTTCATGAAGTAATAGTCGATCTGCCGGGCCGCCTCCATCTCCACATAACTGCTGTCCTGCACATCATTATAGATCATGGCGCAACCCGCATCAAACAGCAGGCCATAGCCTGCTGTGGAGTTGAGCACGGGTACCATGGCTTTCATGTTGTGCTGACAGAGATACATCTTCTTGCCACGCAGGTTCATAAAGTCCTCTATATGGGATCCAAGCCCATAGAGCGCCTCGTCTTTCCGCCATCTGAAGTTCAGACGATAACGGTAAGACGAACCGATGGTGTCTCGCCTTACGACATCCATCTCCTCCACATCACCGTTGGCGGTGTGCACCACGTGACGCGTCCGCTCATCGAAGGTGACCTTCTCTTGATAGACCTTTTCGGAAGTGCGCGGCTTCATTGCCGCCTCTTCCAAGAGCAGACGATGCCGAGAGTCGTGGTAGCGAATGGCGCCGGACTGCGGGTCGATGGTCACCAGCAAACTATCAGACGACATGGAGAGATGATCCTTGCCATAGACGAGCTTGATTTTCTTGTCTTTACGTGGCACACAGACATCCGTTCCATTGCCTGGGAAATTGCCTTCAGGCTGATAGCGCACCCGCACCACGTCAGGTGTAACAAACTGCACCAGCAACTTGCCACTGCCCTTTTGCCATTCCAAGCCATTGAAAACCGCATGGATGTTTCCTCCATTCTGGGCAAACGCAAGGGTGCTCATCGCCAAGAGCAAGGACAAAAAAGCACCCCTCTTGCATGCTCGCTCCCTTATCATAGTTCTAACCCCAAACATATTCTACAGCCTTTTGAGTCGTCAACTTTATTGTTTTCTAAAATTCCACTTCGAGTTATCGCTGTTCATGTCGAAAGGTGCCAGCCCCGGAGTGCAATCGCCGAGTGACACCAGCGCCAACTTCTCGTCCGAACCCGGCACCGCCTTGGGCATGATGCGATAGGTTCCATCGGTGAGCTGGTCTATGCGCCACAACTGTGCGTCAGCACCGGTAAACTCCGGTGTGGCAATGACATCATGCTGCGCCGTGGCGGTCAAGCAACGGGTAGTACCTTCGATGCATATCTTATAGTAAGGGCCACCAAGATAGCCACCCATGCCAGCAGGGGTGACGGTCCACTTCTGATGAGGACGGAACATGTAATCGTTCATCCTAACCATGACGTCACCTTTTGGCCATTCGTCCTGAACCTCGGCCAACGTCTGAGGAGCAATATTCCTCAAAGGCTTGGTTGGCTTGGTCCAGAATGGCTCCACATCTCGCTGCATCCGTACAAAATCGACAGCCAGTTCCAAGGCATAACCTCTTCGTTCCGACTCAATCTCGTAGGTGCCTTCATGAAACTCATCTCCTGCCATGGGCCAGTCATTCTTCCACACCAAAGGGCGAATCGCCAAGACGCTCCTGCCTCCTTGCCTGAAGTCCGACTCATAATGGAACGACATCTTTTCCACCCCATCTTCCACGATGTATCTGCCGAAATGTCCGGGACCCGTTTTTAGATTGTTGGCGGCTATCACCATCTTGCCACCGCCCTGCAGCATCTCCCTGCCCACATTGTCAACGTAGGGCCCCGTCACACTGCGGGATCGCCCCACCACAATATTATAAGTGGAGTTAGGACCATCACAACAAGTGCCGTGGGTTCCCAAGAGATAGTACCACCCCTTGCGATAGATCAGATCGGTAGCCTCACAGTCGATGGCTATGTTGATGGGCTCGTTGCCTTTGACACGCTTTCCTGTCTCAGGGTCAAGTTCAACCAATCGGATAAAACCAAAATAAGTGCCATAGCTCAACCAAAGCCTTCCCGTCGTAGGGTCGAGCAACAGTCCGGCATCAATGGCGTCGCAGTCTTCGCCATCAAGAGAAGAGGCCACCACCGCAGGCTCTGTATATTTGAAGTCGGGCGAATTGGGGTCGAGCGTCTTGTTCCACATCGTCAGCACATCCCCACGATGGCTGCCTCCCAATCCACCTCCCGTGGCACTGTAGGCCACAAGATAACGATCGCCAATCTTTACCACATCAGGGGCTGCGCCTCTGCCTGGCCGGACAGCGCCGCCCTGCCAGGTCCATCCGTCGGCCGACCACAGTCCTCCCTCTCCCGTGCCGAAAGTGTAGTATTTCCCGTCACATTCCGCTATGGTCGAAGGATCATGGATGAAAGGCTCACCCACCTGTGCCTTTGCCTCAATAACCGAAGCGGCAAACAGAGCGCAAAGCGCACGCATACATATTGTCTTTCTCATTGTCTTACTCCACGTTAGATGGGTCCTATAAATTAGCTTTGTCAGATTTTGAGGATCTTTTTAGATCAGGCAGGCTGCACCTCAGCAATTCAGAAAGCAAACTTCCATGGCGTTCGGTTCGCGCTGTCTTTGAGGGCTGAACGCCAGCAAGTGAGCAACGCGCGGGCTATACAACCGTGCGAGGTGGCGCCATGAGCCGAAAAGAGGCCCAAAGATGGCAAAACGTAACCCTTCATCATTCTTGTTGTTTATGGTGGTAATTTATAGAACCCACCTGAATAGATATGTCACGCACAGGATTTCCCTTTGCGTCGATGAACCGGACACAAAAGTCGCTCATGCCTGGGCCATTGATGACAGCCCCCCGAAGGACATTCCGGCCTTTCCTCAAGGTCAGCCTCTTCGACACCACATCGTCACGAACCATTCTGCGGTCTCCCTCCAGCATCACCGCCTCCTCGCCATTGAGCCACCAGATGGAAGCTCCGTTCGAGCCGACAGACAGTCGGACGTCTCTTTTCTCCTCCTGGCTATCGATGACCGTCACTGCCCAAAACAACACGCCATACTTTGGTTTGTCAAAAGAGGTGGCGAAACGAAAGAGCTTCACATTGTAGAGCTTGCTGTCCAACGCATGCCATCTCAGCTTCTCCTTGCCCACTTTCACGGTAGTGCCATCCTTCGGAACCAGTTCAAACTGCTTTGGGAAATACCGTGCATAGAACTGACCTCTGAGATAAGAATCGGTAAACACCGTGTTGCTTTTGACAGGCATGGGGATAGGTTCCAGGAGTGTCCATCTCTGTATGAAGCCCTCCTCATTGGGCATCACTGCCTGTTTGCCAACAGGAGCAAAATAAGGGCTGATGGCCTCTGGGAGCCTCCCTGTTTGGGCATTGGCGTAAGACTGTCCTAAGAGGAGTCCACACAGACACAACCATCTGACTATTCGATTCAAATTCATTTTCTTCAATCTTTTTGCTTTTGTGATTGCTATCGTGAAACTATAGTTGCGGCTCGATAATGCGATAACGGCCGCTCAGGTGCATGAAGGCGAAGAGCCTCAACAATCCATCGTAGTAGCCATCGAAATATCCGTCCTTGTCGGCTTCGTGCCTGACATTCCACAACTGTTCCACAAACTCGCGTCCCTTCACATGAGTGCTGACCAGCGAAGCGGCCGCCGAGGTGGCCACCAGGCCGATGGAATGGCGCAGAGCCTTGGGCGCTCCGCCAGCCTGCAGCGTGTCCGCCACTGCCGTCCCGTCCACATTGTATTGGTCGACAAAACGATCGATGCCTTGGGCGTACAAGAAGTTCTGGAAAGTGTTGGCATATTGCCGTTGCCACTTCCTGTCCTGACAAGACCATGAATAGTCGAGCGCCATGTTCATTGGCACTCGCCAGGCGTCGTAGCGGAAGGCATCTCCCAGCAGCTGTCCCGTCTTCATCAGACTGCCATCATAATTGCAATAGTCTGGTGTCAGGCCCGTCTGCCCATTGACGCAACTGTGCATGAACCGCCTGCTCTTCTCTGCGCACTCCTTCCAAAACTGCGAGCGGCCGTCATTAGCCCATTTCGCCCAGACCTCATAGAAGGCAGGGACATGATAGGAAGGGTCAGTAAACGTGCCACCCCAATGATCTGGCGTGAAGGTGATCAACTGGTGTTCAAGATTGATGAGCGGAGCCACACGGTCCATTCCCGCCTTCTGCATACTGCAATCAAGAATATTCTGCGCCTCCTTGAGATAATTGATGCCTGTGTCATTGCCCCAGCGGTTGGATGCAAAGATGAGCGAAGTGACGTAATAGAGTTCGCCATCCGATGCCGCCCCCTGCGCATTGCGCGTTCCATCTGGCTTGCAGCTCCATGAGAAATATCCCTTGTAGGGTCCGTCCTGATGCTGCATATACTTCTTGCTCCATCTCCAGATACGATCGAAGATATCCTTCTTGTCCATCTGTACGGCAGCCATCATGGCATACGACATACCCTCGGTACGCACATCATGGTTCTTGATGTCACTGACATATCCCAAGGTGTCGCCCACCTCCACATACACTTTGTTCTTACCGTAGAACACATCAGCAAAGGCTTCATTGAGCTTCCGGTCAATATCGGCTTGCTTATATCCCATCTCCGCGAAGAGATTGCGATATTGATGCGTCTCAAAGGCTCCCCGTTCCCACGGTAAAGCGTCAAAACCCAGCCAATCCACCTGGACATCGCCCCCACTATGAAGCGAGACATGGAGGTCATGAAGTCCAAGAGGAGCCCGCAACACTTTGGCATGGATCTCCTTCCATTCACTCGTCTTTGGTATCCTAACCTTGGCTATGACTTGCCCATCCTTTCCATCCGCCCTTACTTCGAGCACGCCACCCCTTGATGACCGGGCACGAACGGTGATTTCTTCCACTTTCTCCTGGCCGAAGTCCACCTTATTATATTGTAAGGACGTCCCATGTTGGGCAAAGAGGGTTTTCCATCCCGCAAAGTAGTTGGCGGTATCAAGATAGTCGATGCCGATGCCATTCTCCTGCAACGAGGCTGATGGCTTCATGCTCTTGCCCAGCAGTGCCGAGTAGCGGTCTATCTGGATGCGCGTGCGGGCGCTGGTGACACCCACGCCTCGCAAGGTGGGAAGGACTTTTCTTATCGTTCCATCGGGATTGAAGTTGAGAGAGTCAACACGCACCGAGCGGTTCTTGTCAAACTTAGGCGAATAATCATTGTGGTGATAGAAGAGATACCACTGCCCTTGATACTGCACAATGGAATGGTGGTTGGTCCAACACTTCGTGTGCGACTCATCCATGATGACGCCCTTGAAGACGAAAGGTCCCGTCGGGTAATCCGCCATGGCGTATGCCAAGGTCTCCGTTCCATTTTTCTCCCGTACCCAAGGGAAAGTAAGATAGTATTTTCCCTTGCGCTCAAAGGCGAAGGGGCCCTCCTTGAACCCTTCAGGCAATCCCTCCACCAGATGTGGCTGGGAAGCCAGTTCCATCATATTCGGCTTCAGCTTTGCCATGCGCAGTCCTGCACCGGCCCAGTAGATATAGGCTTGTCCGTCCTTCGGGTCGATGAGCACGCAAGGGTCAATGCCATGTATGCCCTCGATAGGCCTCCACATCGGCCTAAACGGGCCTTCCGGTCGGTCGGCAACTGCCACTCCCACTCCAAAGCCCTTTTCGTCTCCCTTCGGTGCGGCCGGGAAATAGAAATAATATCGTCCGTCTTTCTCCACGCAGTCAGGGGCCCACATCGTGTAACTGCCGTCTTGCACCCATGGCACCTTGTCTTGCGACACGATGACACCATGGTCTTCCCAATCTGCAAGATTGCTGGAGGAGAAAACATGATAGTCGGCCATACAGAACCAGTCCTTCAGTTTCTCTATCGGGCTTGGAATGTCATGGGAAGGGTACAGATACATCTTCCCGTTAAACACACGTGCCGTAGGGTCGGCGGTGTATTGTCCGCTGATAATCGGATTCTGTGCCGTCGCCCCTCCACAGGTCAACGCCATCAACACCAAGCTAGCCAATGCTTTCATATTGCGCAAGTCTATATCAAGTGTATTTGTTATAGGTGGGTTCCATAAATTAACTTTGTCAGATTTTGAGGCTCTTTTTGAGGTCATTTCGTTAGCGAGTGAGGGAGCATAGCGGGCTAT
>DJOV01000093.1:27034-42264 GCA_002437285.1 Prevotella sp. UBA6429
GGCCAAAAAGAGACCAAAAGATAGCAAAGCGTAATCCACTGTTTTTTTTATATCGTTATGGTGGTATTTTATAGAATCCACCTATAAAGTGTAAGTGACGCGGAGCTTCTTCAAATCCTTGTCAGCGGAGCAGTTGCCGTAATACACCTCGTAGGTGCCGGCCTTGGTCCGCATGGTGTTGCTGCCCACATCGAAGAGTTCGAAGTTTTTGCTGTCAAGGGTGATGGTGGCCACGGCGGTCTGTCCGGCCTTCACGTCCACCCTTTGGAATGCCTTCAGGGTCTTCAATGGGCCATCCACATCCGAAGGGTCTTTCACATAGACCTGCACCACCTCCGTACCGTCCTTCTTGCCCACATTGCTCACCGGCACCTTCAAGGTGATCTGCGCGCCCTGCATCAAGGTGTCGCTCGATAGCGAAGCCTCTCCCACCTGGAACGAGGTGTAGCTCAGCCCATAGCCAAACGGGAAAAGGGCGTCGTCCATGTAACGGTAAGTTCTGCCCTTCATGCTGTAATCCTTGAAGTCGGGCAACTGTTCAGAGCTTTTATAGAAGGTGACAGGCAACTTTCCGCTTGGATTGTACTCGCCGAAAAGCACACGAGCCACAGCCTCGCCACCTTCCTGCCCGGGGTACCACGCCTGTAGAATGGCATCGCACGTCTGCGTCTCCGGTGCCAAGGCGATGGCCGACCCGGAGCAGTTGACAAGCACCACCTTCTTGCCTGTCTCCTTCAAGGCCTTCAAGAAGCCGCGCTGCACCTGCGGCAACTCGATGTTGGTGCGGTCTCCGCCCTTAAACCCAGGCTTTTCCACAGGCATCTCCTCACCTTCCAACTGAGGAGCGATGCCACCGACGAAGACCACGGTCTCGCAATCCTTCAGCCGCTGGATGGCTGCCTGGTAATCGATTGGGTTCTCATGACCAATCTCTACCTTCAGGTCTGCGTTCCAATTGGGCATCTCATGATAGCGAATCTCAATCTTATATTCACGTCCCTTCACGGCGTCAAACTCCACACGGCTCTCCGTGGTGCGCCAGCTCGACACCTTGGCTTTTCGCACTCCGTCAAGATAGACCTCGTAAAAACCGCATCCATTCACATCGAGCAACACCCGATCGGTCTGTTTCGGTCGAAACACGGTCTCGTACTTGGCAGAGAAGCCCACCAAGTTGACGCCAGGGGCAAAAGCATGCTGCCCATAGGTCGTCACCTGCACGGGTGTCTTCTCCTGGGTGACAGCTGTTGGTTTGCCTTCACACTCACGGTTGTTCCAAAAGGTACCGCGGAAACCAGTCTTCCCGTCCATGCTGCATTGTCCGTAATAAGAGTCAAGCGTCTGGTCGTTCACCAAGTCACACCCCTTGAAGCTCACCACCTTGTTCTTGCCCAACCTTCTCTTCACACCGTCAAGGATGGTGATGGTCTGACGTGGCGTACCATTATAGTTGCCCCACATCATCGGTTCGTTGTCCATGTTGGGACCGATGACGGCTATCTTCTTTGCCTTCTTGTCAAGAGGCAACACATGGTCATTGTTCTGGAGCAGCGTCATGGTCTGGAGCGACATGGCGAGCGACAACTGGCGGTGGGCCTCGCTACAGAGTACGGACGTCGGGATGGACGACCACGGCACCAGTTTGTTGTCATCCATCTCTCCAAGGTCGAAGCGACCCTCCAACAGGCGTATGACGTGCTTGTCCACGTCTTGCTCGGTCAAGGCCCCATACTTCACGGCCTCTGGCACAGACCTGTAAACGTAGTTGTATCCGCACTCCACATCCGTGCCTGCCAGCGCCGCCTTGGTTGCCGCATTCTTGGCATTGCTCGACACCTTGTGGCTCTCCCAGAAATCGGTGACAGCTCCACAATCAGACACCACCAGGTACTTGAACCCCCACTCATCGCGCAGGATTTGCTGGAGCAGTCTGGCGTTGCCACAGCACGGCTCGTCGTCCCAGCGTTGGTAGGCACACATCACTTCACGCACCCGTGCATCCTGCACCAGCGACTTGAAAGCCGGCATGTAGGTCTCCCAAAGGTCACGGGGCGACACGTCAGTGATATTGTCCGTATGGCGGGCCCACTCGGGGCCGCTATGGATGGCATAATGCTTGGCGCAAGCCCAGAGCTTGCGATACTTGGCACTCTCGGGCCCTTGCAAGCCACGCACCGCAGCACACCCCATGCGTGAGGTCAGATAGGGATCCTCACCATAGGTCTCCTGTCCGCGTCCCCATCGGGGATCGCGAAAGATATTCACGTTGGGTGTCCACACGGAGAGCGCATGGAAACGGGTCACATCACCTCCACGTTTCTGCAGCTCATTCCACTTGGCCCGCATCTCGTCGGACGTGGCGTCAAAGACCTTATATACCAGGGCGTCATTGAAGGAGGCCGCCATGCCTATTGGCTCCGGAAACACGGTCACGTCACCTTGGTTGGCCACACCGTGAAGCGCCTCGCTCCACCAGTTGAACCGCTTGATACCGAGCCGGGGAATGGCAGGCGAATCGTCAAGCATCAGGGAGGCCTTCTCCTCCAGGGTGAGCCTACCGCACAAGTCGACTGCACGCTCATGAGCGGAGAGCGTGGTGTCTTGATAGGGCAGTTGCGCCAGCATGGCAAGGGGCATTGCCAGCAGCAACAGTGAGACGAATATTACGTTTTTAGTCATATCGATCTTTTGTCTCTTGGTTGTTTTCAGTTTTTGGGTAAATACGAATAGACGCGATGAAGATGTGTCTTCGAGGGGGGGGGGCGCATTCGATTGCAAAAATAAGATAATCCTCACAATTCCGCTTTTTATAACGTATCAATTGCTTTGTAATTTGTTTCCATTCTCCCAATGGAGCGCTTTTATTCTGTCATCTTTTGCGGAATGGGCTGGGACGTCCAGGGATGGAGGCATCTATCGGCCAGTAATGTGAAAGTGCTTGTTTGCCCGTCGAAAACTTGTTGATTAGACAAATAATTGCTACATTTGCAATGCTGTTGCCACTTTCTCAACCACGCAATGGGACCATTTGCAACAAAAGAAGACGATGACAGCATCAAGATAACCAGTCGTCCCCGGTCACCACGCATCATGCTGGGGCCATAAGGATAGAGACAAGGAAGACGTTGACCATGTCAAGACACCTATTCATCACACTATTGCTGGCGCTCTTCGTCCTGACCGCAAGAAGCGCAGGGGCATCCTACAGCTTATCGGAACATGAGCGGTGGGCAAAGTTGCCAACCGACTCGCTGATGAAGCGTGGCAGGGAATACCTGCTCAGCGGTGACAAGCCGGACTCGGCACTCATCTGCTACACCATTGTCACTTCGAGATACAAAAGCGGAAAGGCGTCTCGCCACGATCTCTACCAGTATGCCAAAGCCCTCAACAATATGGGCTTTCTCTTTGCCGGCCATTATTTGGATTACGAGAAGGCGTACGCTTATCTGACACAATCGCTGAAGCTGTCGCGGGAAAAAGAGTTCAACGACAATCTGCCGTATGTTTACCTCAACCTTGCCGCCGTGTATGAGAACCGCAAGTCCGTATTCGGCATCAGCGACCCGAAACACGATGCGCTGAAGAACATGCGCCTTGCCTTCAAGAGCGCTACAAAAGAAGAGGAGTGGACGGTGGCATACACCTGCTTCACCAACCTGATGAACATGGTGGCAGAGAACAAGGCCCTGCACGGCATCCAGGAAGAGATAAAGATATTCAAGTCTATCCTACACCGTCACCCCACTCCAATGGGACAGTTTGCCATGGCTCTGCTCACTGGCCAGGAGGCTTATGACAAGGGGGAATACGGCAAGGCCCTCTACCAGGCCCTGCAGATGAAGGCCTTGTCACGCGACATTCCCGACATAGGGCCTGAGTGTGAGTTGGGCGCGCGATGGAAAATGGCAAAGGCACTTGCCGGAATGGGCGATTTCAAGATGGCGGAAACAACGTATGGACATATAGCCGACTTTATCCGCGACAACAAGATGGACGACGAGATGGTCAATCTCTACGAGGCTTATAAGGAGCTGTATGAGCAGATGGGCGACAAGGAGAAAGCCCGACAATACGACTATCTGTACCTGAAAGAGAAAGACAACCTGTTCCACCGAAGCAATGTAGAGAAGATGGAACGCTCGCACTTCGTGAGCGAGATGAATAGCGTGAACGAACAGATGGAGCAACTAAACGCCAAACGGCGACATCTGTGGATAACGCTCATCATCGTCGCCATGTTCTGCGCCATGATCGCTGTGGCATTGGTCCTCATCATCAGGGGATTCTACCGGCAAAGGGCATACATCAAGATACTCTACGAAAAGAACATGGCCCTTGCCAAGGCCGAGAAACCGAAAGAGAAGAAAGCGACAAGCCTGGGCGAAGACAGGATCAGTGATCTCTGCGACAAGATAGACCAGGCTCTGCGGGACAATGCGCTCATCTGCTCGCCCGACTTTTCCCTGCAGCAACTTGCCGAGCACATCGGTTCGAACTACAAATATGTATCGCAAGTGATCAACGAAAGATACCAAAAGAATTTCCGCCTACTCGTCAACGAGGCAAGGGTGCGCGAGGCGTGCCGACGCCTGGGCGACCCGGAGCACTATGGCAACCTCACGATAGAGGCCATATCCACAGGACTGGGCTTCAAGTCGAGGTCCAATTTCGCAGTCACATTCAAGAAAATAACCGGTATCTCGCCTTCCGACTTCCAGAAGATGGCAAAGGAATAGTTCTTTCAAAATGACGCTAACAAGGCGCAAAAACTTGCAGTGAACATACAAAACGCAAGTTTTTGTGCCTTTTCTTGTTCTTATTCATGTTTTAGAACGACCTCACTCCCTCTCCGGCACACGTTGTTCTGACATTTTGATACCTTTGCCACGAACAATACACAAACAAAAATTATTTCAACTAACACCATTGCATTATGAAGAATGGATTACACCTTTTGTGGTTGTCGCTGCTGATGGGAGGCATGACCGCTTCAGCCAACCCCGTTGATGTGACACAAGCTCAAAGCATTGCCAGGAAGTTCTGCTCTGAGGCTGTTGCGAATAACAAGATGCGCAAAGCGCCAGCCAACACCAAGTTGAAACTCGCCTACAAGTCGCACGGCAAAACCGCCAAGACCAACCTGCTCTACGCCTTCGACCGCGGGGCGTCCAACGGATTCGTTGTCGTGGCCGGAGACGACCGCGCACCGCAAGTGCTGGGCTTCGCCGACACGGGCTCATTTGACCTCAACCAGATGCCTGAGAACATGCGATGGTGGATACAGCAATACGAGCAGCAGATGCGCTACCTGCAAGACAACCCCAACGCAAGGCTGGCCGCACCCCAAAAGGTTGCAAAAGCCGTGGCACCGCTGCTCGGCGACATCGCCTGGAACCAGGAAAGCCCGTACAACGCCAACTGCCCGTACATGTCGTACTACGACGAGGACGAAGAGGAGACAGTGAGCGGAAAGGCTCCCACGGGTTGTGTGGCAACGGCCATCGCCCAGGTGATGCGCTACCACAAATGGCCGGCTGAGAGCAAGGGCACCATCTCCTACACCACATACACGCTGAAGCAGGACGTCACCGCCGACCTCAACGCCACCTACGACTGGGACCTGATGCTACCCTCCTACAGCGGTGTCACGGCCACCGACGAGCAAAAGGCTGAAGTGGCCAAACTGATGTACAACATCGGAGCGGCCCTGCAAAGCGACTATACGCCGTCGGGCACCGGTGCCACGGATGTCGACGTGGTGCCCACACTCGTGAGATACTTCAACTATGATCCCGGGGCACGCTACGTGCAACGCGACTACACACCCGTGAAGCTCTACGAGCAAGGCCTCGTCAACGAGATTGAGGCGGGGCGCCCTGTACCCTATGGTGGCGTGACCAAAAAGAACGAGGGACATTTCTTCGTGCTCGATGGTATCAACGAGGACGGCTACTACCACGTCAACTGGGGATGGGGCGGACTGTCCAACGGCTACTTCCTCATCTCATCACTCGACCCTGACGCACAGGGTGTGGGCGGTGCCACATCCACCTACACAGCGTTCAAGTATCACCAACTATACATCTCCGGAATCCAGAAACCGCAAGACGGGTCACAGACGGGGTGGAACATCATGGTGGATAACATCTCAACACTCGATGACTTCTATGCCAAGGGCGATGAGATCAAGGCTACCATCTATGACGCATACAACAACTCGAGCACCTACGACACGCTGAAGTGCAAGCTCTACTGGGACCTATATGATGCAGAGGGGAAAATCATCGGGCAAAACTTCATCAAGAACGACACGCTGCCCTTGAACTATGGCTTCGACAAGCTTACGACGACGTTTAAGATTCCCACCGACATTGCCGACGGAGACTACACCATGAGACTTGACTTCACAGAAGCCGGGGACGACTACACCACCGTGCACAGCGCCGCCGTGAAGAACGGAGCCAACAAGTACTATAAGATTAAGGTGGACGGCGACGACGTGGATGTCACCACGGCTTCGGGAGTGAAACTGACAATAGAGAGCGTCACGCCCGACAAGCTCAAGGCGGGCGAGACCTGTGACATGGACGTTACATTCAAGAACACGGGCGAAGACTATGTGGGCGACTTCAGCTTCTTCCTTTACGTGAACGGCAAGAAGAATGTGTACCCCACATACAGCAGCTCGCAACGCATCGTCTCAATACCCGCTGACAGCACCGTGACCCTGAAGTTCGAAGAAAAGATCCCGGCTGAGCTCGTCTCCGACAACGATTACGTGCTGCAGTTCTACTACTACACGACCGACGAGGATGGATACACGGATCGGGTGAAGGCCGGAAAGACAACCATTGCCGTGGACGGAGCGGAAAAGCCTGCCGCCCTCTATATGACCGATGACATACAGCTGCTCAACGAGACCGACGGCACCGTACCCATGGACGACATACAACTGGGCGTAAACCTGGAAAACGACGGTGCCGCCTACAACGCGCCCGTCATCGTCAAGGCAACATCCGACGATGACTGGGACTTCGAGGATTCCTTCACGACCGACACCATCAACGTGCCAGCCGACAGCAAAGGCAAATACGTGGTACTGAAAGGTGCACTCACAAAGGTTGAGGAAGGACAAACCTATGAGTTGTGCATCTATACCAACAATGATGAGTATATTGACCCCACTTACTGCAACAGCGTCAATGCCACCTTCGCACATAAGGCAACGGGCGTCAGCATGACAGTAGTGAGCAAGGGCATCTACTACACCGGCAACACGCTGACAGCCCCCGGAGCCAAAGAGATGTGCCTCTACAACATCAACGGATCGCTCGTCAGCAGGGTAAAGGGCGGCAAGCTCTCCATGCAGAACATGCGCAAAGGCTGCTACCTCGTCAAGGTGAACGGCGAAAAGGGACCCGAAGTGAAGAAGATTCTCGTGAAATAGGATATACCGGTTTACCCAAACAACTATGACAAAGAACAATATCAAGCATTTATGGCTGTGCCTGGCATGGCTGCTCTCCGTGGCAGCCATGCAGGCACAGGCGCAGAAGGGCGCCACGACCTTCACTGCTTCACACTACGGTGTGGCGCTTCAGGGGGCCTGCATCTATTCCGAGTCCTGGAACAACCTGCCCGAAGGCGAACTCACTCCCATGGGCATCTACCAGATGGAGCAGGAAAACGGATATGAGATAAAACCCCATCTCATCAACAGCGCTGTCTACTCGAACGGCGGCGGCGCGTTTGTGGGTGACGACTTCTGGTTTGTGTGGAAGCAGCGAGACCCCACTGGGCAGGTGACACTCTGCCAAAGGGAAAAGTTCAACCTGAAGACGGGCAAGCGAGAGAACCTTGGCATCTGCACCAACGACCTGATGGCCACAGCGGCCGGAACGGCCGTAGACCCGACCACTGGCAACGTGTATGGCATATTCTGGGACTCTGAAAACATGTCAAGCCGCGAACTGGGCATCATAGACTATCCCAATGGCACACGAACGACGATTGCCACCATCAGCCAGGCGCTATACGCTCTCTGCTGCGACAAGAACGGACAGCTCTATGCCGTGACTCAGTCTGGAAAGCTGGTGAAGGTCGACAAGACCGACGGCATGCTCACCGAGGTGGGCAACACGGGCGTCAAGCCTAATGTGATGCAGGCTGCCGCCATCGACACCTACACCAACAAGATGTACTGGACTGCCGTTTACAAGAACGCTAACGGAAAGGACGAAGCGGGACTGTATGAGGTAGACCTCGCCACGGCACAGGCCACAAAACTGGCCTCCTATCCCGGCCTCGATGAGTTTTCCACCCTTCGCGTGCTGGCCCCCAAGGCCAAAGACGACGCACCGGCACCTGCCTCCGACCTGAAGGCCACCTTCGCCAAGGCTGCCACAAGCGGCAAATTGTCGTTCAAGCTCCCGAATGAAACGTTTGCCGGTTCTGTTCTCTCTGGCGAACTGGCATACAGCGTCAGCATCGACGACGAGAAACAAGCTTCGGGAAAGGGACAGGCAGGCCAAGAGGTGACCGTCGACATCACCGCATCCACCGGCCTGCACAACATCGCCGTCGTGGTGAGCAACAGTGTGGGCGAGAGCCCGGCTACATCCATCAGTCAATACACGGGTTACGACAAGCCCCTGTCACCGTCTGACGTGACGCTCGCCATCGACGAGACTACCGGCAAGGCTCATCTCTCATGGGCAGCCCCCACCGCAGGCGAGAACAACGGATATGTGGACACCGGCCATCTCACATACAACATTGTGCGCCATCCTGACGAGAAAGAGATTGATGGTGTCAGTTCAACATCGTTCGACGATAATCTGCCCACCGCCACGGCCACGATGTACAGTTACGACGTTGCTGCGGTGAACCACTCACGCAAGGGACAAGCCGCTACATCCAATGCCGTGATGTACGGACGAGGATATGAAGTGCCTTGGACGGAGACGTTCGACAAGGCGTCGTCGCTCAACCTGTTCACCGTAATCGATGCCAACAACGACGGGTCTACATGGACATGGTCAAGATTCAAGACCAAGGCCGTGACCTACTCCTACAACAGCAAGAACGCTGCCGACGACTGGCTGCTCACACCACCCATCAGCCTGAAAGCCGGAAGGAAATACAAGCTGACCTTCGATGAGCACGTGACGCTGGCAAGCTATCCTGAGAAACTGGAGGTCTCGTTTGGCGAGGGACTCAACCCTGCCTCCTACCAGGTGGCCATGAAGAAGACCACGTTCACCAACGCTGACTTTGAGAACCAGACGGTGTATATCACCCCAGCCACCGACGGCAACTACCACATCGGCTTCCATGCCTGCAGTGATGCCAACAACGGACTCCTGTATATCGACAACCTGGAGCTCGACGTGGAGGCGGAGGCCACGGCACCTGCCGCTGTGGACGACGCGAAAGCGAGCGCAGCCGCCTATGGCGCCAACCCGGTGACCATCTCCTTCAAGGCACCCGTGAAGGCCATCAACGGCACGTCCTTGCAGACAATCAGCAAGGTTGAGGTAAAGGTGAAGAATGGCGATGCCGTCAAGGTGTTTGAAACACCGGCGCCGGGTGAAGCCCTGTCGTGCAACGACGATAACGCCACCAAGGGACAGAACCACTACGTCATCACAGCCTACAACGAAAGTGGTGCCGGCACGCGCACTGAGGTGACCGCCTTTGTGGGCAATGACGCGCCTGCGGCTCCCGCGGACATCACAGCAAGCGGCAATGGGGATGGTTCTCTCAATCTGTCGTGGACAACGCCCGAGAAGGGAAAGAACGGCGGATACATCAACAAGGCGCAGCTCACCTACACGGCATACACCGTCGACGAGGATGGTTACGCCAACTTGTATGAGGAAGAGATCAAGGGTAACAGCATCAGCCTGGCTTACCTCGACAACACGGGGGATCAGCGATTCGAGTATTTCGGCGTGTCGGCCACCAACAAGGAGGGCGAAAGCGATATCATGCCGTCCAACTCCGTCATCATGGGTGATGCCTACACCTTGCCTTTCGCCGACTCGTTCGCCTACGGCAAACTGGCCTACGGCATCTGGTACAGCGAGAAGACTGGCAGCAACAGCTTCGGGCTCGACGACACCACATCGGCCGACAACGACGGCGGGTGTGTCTCCTTCGTGGCTGCCGAAGACAAGGCCATCGCCTCGTTCTGCTCGGGAAAAATCGCACTGGGCGGTTGTGACAACCCTGTGCTGACCTTCGACTACTATTGCCAGCCGGGATCCGATGACGTGCTCTTGACCGAAATCAACCGCGCATACATCGACACCACAGTCGTCAAGACCATCAATATGGGCAAGGAGACAGGCGCCACGGGATGGCACCATGCGGTGGTGAGCCTGCATGCGTTCAAGTCGGCTCCCTACATCCAGCTCGCCTTCCTCGCACAAATCGGGAAAACGGGCGACAAGCTACTGATCGACAACATCAAGATTGAGAACAATCCCGAGCTGTCTGTCAGCGGCATCATGACAAGAAACGAAAAGAACAAGCTGGTTTACGACCTGAGTGGCAAGTTGCAACAGGACAACAACTTACCACAGGGTCTCTACATCACCGGCGGCAAGAAATTCGTGATCAGATAATTCTGCCTGCCATGAAAAAAGATGAAGCGGCAAAGGTTGAAACGCCTTTGCCGCTTTTCGCGTTTTGCATCAAGACAGTAAGATGCGCTGCCACAACTGCGGGTCGGTGAAGTCGCTGACCACGAGGTCGGCATACTGTTCCACGACGCGGCGCGTATTGGTGGTGTCAAGGCCCACGGTAAACATCCTCGCTGCGTTGAGCGCCTTCAGACCGTTGACGCTGTCCTCAAACCCCACACAGTCGGCGGCGCTGAGCCCCAGGCGGGCCGCCCCCTTGAGATAACCGTCGGGGTCGGGCTTGCTCTTCGAGAAGTCCTCGCTGGTGAGCACCGCATCAAAGAGTTGCGGGAAGTCGGGGTGCGAGCGATAGACGTTAAGCATCTTCTCCACATTGCTGCTGGTCACCACTGCCGTCTTCACGCCCTGCTTCCGCAAGTCTCGCACGAAGGTCTCAAAGCCCGGCACATAGTTGTAGCGCATGTGGCGCTCAAAGTCGTTGAGCTGGTCGGTGATGTGGGTCTGGTCGGCGGGGCGGTCCGCAAAGTAGAGGTCGTAAATTTGAACCAGGGTAGAACCCTTGATCTTGTGCTCCAGCCCTGGCTGGTCGGGATAATAGTGGCGGAAGACCGATCCCCAAAACTCCGTATACTGCGACTCGGTGTCAAACACCACACCGTCAAGGTCAAATAACGCTGCCTTTTTCATTATTTAGCTTTTTTGCGCGCAAAGATACAAATATTTGTCGTAACTTTGCAACAATCTGACGAACAAGAAAGAAGTTGTATATGAAGAAAATTTGCTCGCTCCTGCTGCTCATGCTCCTGGTGATGGCCAGTTGTCAGCATCAGTCAGCATCAGGCTCGAAGAAAGAAGGTGTCGTGTTCGACTCCGTGGTCGTCGACTCCACGACACGCCTCAACGCCGACACGGAAACACCCAACGGAGAGCTATCCATCCGTATGGTCTATGCCAAGCCTTTGGGTGATGACCCGCAATCGGTGGAGGCGGCATGGAAGATCAACAAGGCGCTGCTCTCCTCCGACCTGCTCATGAGCGACTACATGACCGGCGTGCGGCCGTCCGTCACCAAGGGGCTCACACCCAAAGGCTACATGGAGAAAGCCCTGGGTCAGGTGTCTGCCAACTTCGGCAAGCGATATCTGGCAGACAACATGGAGCTGTTCAAGGAAATGGCCGATTTCAGCCCCACCTACAACCGTTCCTACACCGTGCACACCAAGGTGCACCAGGTCTCCGACAGCATTGTCAACTATGTGGCTGACACCTATTATTATGATGGCGGCGCTCACGGGCAGTCTGTCACCTGGGCGCGCAACTTCAATCCGCACACGGGCGCTGCCGTCACGCTGGCCGACATCCTGCGGCCCGGCTACGAGGCACCGCTGACAATG
The DNA here is from genome assembly GCA_002437285.1 of Prevotella sp. UBA6429. Classification (GTDB taxonomy): domain Bacteria; phylum Bacteroidota; class Bacteroidia; order Bacteroidales; family Bacteroidaceae; genus Prevotella. Next base: position 39,078 of record DJOV01000093.1, read on the forward strand.
AAGATCATGACAGAACTGATATGGCAGTTCAAGGTCAAGAACCTCCAGGAGTTGCAGGACAGTGCCTGCGTCTTCATGGACATGGCCGTCTACATCCCCAAGAACTACATCATCGGAAGCAAGGGCATCACCTTCATCTACTGCCAGGACGAAGTCGCCCCACATGCCGCGGGCGAGATCCGCGTGACACTCACCAACAAGCAACTGGCAGAACTGAAGCGCAAAAAATAATCAGCAAGCATGCAACACATCCTACAATATTTCACCCATCTCTCCGACGGGCAGCGTCAACAGCTTGAGGCGCTCGACGCCCTCTACCGCGACTGGAACAGCAAGATCAACGTCATCTCGCGCAAGGACATCGACAACCTCTACACCCACCACGTGCTGCACTCACTGGCCATCGCCAAGGTGTGCCGCTTCAAGCCCGGCACGCGCATCCTCGACTTCGGCACGGGCGGTGGCTTTCCCGGCATCCCCCTGGCCATCCTCTTTCCCGATTGCCAATTCCGCCTCATCGACGGCACAGGCAAGAAGGTGCGCGTGGCGCAGGAGGTGGCTGACGCCATCGGCCTGAAAAACGTGGAGGCCGTGCACCGAAGGGGCGAGGACGAGAAAGACAAGTTCGACTTCGTGGTGTCGCGCGCCGTCATGCCCCTACCCGACCTCGTGAAGATTGTGCGCAAGAACATCAGCAAGACGCAACACAATGCCTACCCCAACGGGCTCTTCGTGCTCAAGGGGGGACACATCGACGACGAGACGCGTCCCTTCGCCAAACTCATACAGCAGACGCCCATCACCGATCTCTTCGACGACAAGTGGTTTGCTGAGAAATATGTGCTCTACCTCCCCATCTGATGGAGGGAGCGACACACCACATCCAATAGAGACTATGTTACAGATCAAACGCTTTGTATGCAATGTCATACAGGAAAATTGCTATGTCGTAAGCGACGACACACAGGAGGCCGTCATCATCGACTGCGGCGCACAGTTTCCTGCTGAGCGCCAGGCCATAAAAGACTACATAGAGGCCCATCAGCTGAAGCCCGTACACCTGCTGGCCACCCACGGACACGTGGACCACAACATCGGAAACCGCTTTGTCTATGACACATGGGGACTGAAGGTGGAAGTGCACAAGGCCGACAAGCAACTGATGGACAGCCTGTCCGAACAGGCCTCACACATCATGAGACAGAAGCTGACCGAGGCGGATCTCGCGCCCGTGGGCCGATACCTCGACGGCACAGACAAGATCACCTTCGGCAACCACACGCTCGACATCATCGAGACACCGGGACATACGCCTGGTGGCGTGTTCTACTGGTCGAAAGACGAGAAGGTGGCCTTCTCAGGCGACACGCTTTTCCACCACAGCGTGGGGCGCACCGATCTGCCTAGCGGATCGATGTTTATGCTCATCCAGAGCCTGCGCATGATATGCCAGATGGACGACGACACACGCATCCTGCCGGGACACGGACAAGAGACCACCGTGGGCAACGAGCTGGCGGGCAACCCTTATCTTGACCGATAAGACCCGGTAGCGCATGGAGAAAGCGGAGAAGATCATACTCGGCATAGACCCCGGTACCAACATCATGGGCTACGGCCTGCTGCGCGTCATGGGCAACAGGGCGGAGATGATGACCATGGGGGTCATCGACCTGCACCGCATGAGCGACCCTTACCTGCGGCTCGGCAAGATTTTTGAGCGTGTCACAGGCATCATCGACGAGTATCTGCCCGACGAGATGGCCATCGAGGCTCCATTCTTCGGCAAGAACGTGCAGTCGATGCTGAAGCTCGGACGGGCGCAGGGGGTGGCCATCGCAGCTGCCATCAGGCATGACGTGCCCATCCACGAGTATGCGCCGATGAAGATCAAGATGGCTATCACCGGGCAGGGACAGGCTTCAAAAGAGCAGGTGGCGGCCATGCTGCAGCGCATCCTGCGCTTCTCCAAGGATGACTTGCCCAAGTTTATGGATGCCACCGACGCACTGGGAGCGGCCTACTGCCACTTTCTCCAACTGTCGAAGCCCGACACGGGCGCACATCATTACCACAACTGGAAGGACTACGTGAGGAGTCACCAGGAACGCATTTCCAACAAACAATAGCATGAAACATGTCATCAACATAGAGAACGGGATCACGCGCATGCCCGCTTGGCGCATGGCGCAACCCGTCAACTTCACCCTCGACGAGGGCGAGAACATGGCCATCGTGGGGCCCAACGGGGGCGGCAAGTCGATGCTGGTCGACATCCTCATCGGACGACACCCACTGCTGGGCCGTGACCCGGACTATGACTTCTCGCCCAGCGACAAGCCCCTGGTGTCCGACAACATCAAGTATGTCACCTTCCGTGATGCCTATGGGGGCGACAACGACCGCACTTACTATCTGCAGCAGCGGTGGAACCAGCAGGAGATAGACGCCTCCACGCCCACCGTGGCGACACGCCTGGAAAAGGCCTATGGCCTCGCGGGAGACGACACGCCAGAACGGCGTGCCCTGCAACAACGGCTCTACGACCTGTTCCGCATGGGGCCTTCGCTGGAGAAATACATCATATCACTGTCAAGCGGTGAACTGCGCAAGCTGAAATTGACGGAGGTCTTGCTGTCCCAACCGCGCGTGCTCATCATGGACAATCCCTTCATCGGGCTCGACGCCGAGACACGCGAGCAACTGCGCGGACTGCTGGCGTCCCTCTCCACGGAGCTGGGACTGCAGGTCATCCTGGTGCTGTCGAAGAGCGACGACATACCGCCCTTCATCCACCAGGTGGTGGAGGTGCGCGACAGGACAGTCATGCCCAAGGTGAGCCTTGCCAATTACATGGAACACCGCATGCCCACCCCGGCGCATGTGCTGAGCAAGGAGAAGGCTGATGCCATCATCGGCCTGCCCTACCACGACCATGAGTTTCACAGCCACGAGGTGGTCAGGATGAGCAACGTCTGCATACGCTATGGCAAGCGCACCATCCTCAAGGATCTCTCATGGACCGTGCTCAACGGGGAGCACTGGGTGCTCAGCGGACAGAACGGTGCCGGCAAGTCGACCCTGCTGAGCCTGGTGTGCGCCGACAACCCGCAGAGCTATGCCTGCGACATCGCCCTCTTCGGCATGGCGCGTGGCTCAGGAGAGAGCATCTGGGACATCAAGAAGC
>DJOV01000093.1:42313-44932 GCA_002437285.1 Prevotella sp. UBA6429
AGCATCTGGGACATCAAGAAGCACATCGGCTATGTGTCACCGGAGATGCACAGGGCCTACCAGCGCGACCTGCCGGCCATACAGATCGTGGCCAGCGGACTGAAAGACTCCATCGGCCTCTACGTGAAGCCCAATCCTGCCGAGTATGACATCTGCCGTTTCTGGATGGATGTGTTCGGACTGGAGGGGCTGGAGAACCAGACATTCCTGAAACTGTCGAGCGGAGAGCAACGCCTGGTGCTGCTGGCCAGGGCCTTCGTCAAGGATCCCGAGCTGCTCATCCTCGACGAGCCTCTGCACGGACTGGACAACCGTAACCGCCGGCTGGCCAAGGATGTCATCGAGACCTTCTGCAAGAGAAACAACAAAACGCTCATGATGGTGAGCCACTACGAGGATGAATATCCCGCATGCATCGACCACCATCTGCGATTAACCAGACACGAATAACAACAACATCGAAAATGAAAAAGACACTGCTCACCCTGATGCTGCTGTGCGCCTGCGCCATCAGTGCGCACGCACAACAGATCTATAACGAGGTCATGAGGATGCAAAAGGAGTTCAAGGCCATCAAGTATGACAAGGACAAGCCCATGACGGAGCGCAAGACGGCATCGTTCAAGTGGGATGTCATCGAGTACATGCTCTACAAGGCCAAGGAAGACACGACATTCACCGAGAAGCAACTCGGCATTGAGACCTATGCCATGACGGAGTTTGTGAATCTCTATTTCAAGCGACTTTCAGAGGCGGGTAACAACAAGAGCAAAAAGGAGATTGCCGTCGTGCGATTCAAGAACGCGAGCCTCAACAACGCCTTGTTTGGCGACCTCGACTACGAACTCTGCCATGCCTACGTGAACAACGCCAACTTCATGACGCCCTTCTCGCTTGACACCGACTGGGTGAAGGCACTCGCGGAGATACGAAGCAAGAGTTGGGACTAAGTCGACCATCACTCACGCCATGCGACAGGAACGTCTGGACGCTCGTTAATAAACCTAACTCGCTCTAATTTGGACTTTGATTGAATATCAAGAAGTTAGGCATTTGCCTATATTATATAGGTAACAATATGGAAACGAGCGGACTTCTGCTCGTTTCTGTATTTTGCAATATGCAAAGAACGCCTCAATTTGGGGACAAATTGATACTACAATTTTCTAAATATCCCATAACTTGCAAGGAGAATTTTACGGAAATTAGAACTTTTTGCGTTAAATTTCCCCTTCTTATAAGCAGATTTCTCTGAAAACATTTGGAAAATTCAAATTAAAAGCGTATCTTTGCATCACTAGAATCCGCCACGCTTCCCATGGAACAGCGTACCAGGGCGGAACTTTTTGTTTATATGCGTATGGGATATACTAACCCACCACTTGATACGGCAACACTTTTAGCCAATCTTCAAAATGAGGGATTGGCTATCATGGATGAGAGAAAAGCTTTTGCTTTCCTTGAGAATGTCAGCTACTTTAGGTTTGCTGCATATTTGCGTCCTTTTAAAACTTCAGATAAGCATACTTATAAGGAAAATGCTACTTTCGAGAAGGCTGTGAGACTTTATGAGTTTGATGCCAAACTTAGGACACTGCTGTTTTCTGCCATTCAAAAAATTGAAATTTCTTTGCGAGCAAAGGTCATCAATCAGTTTTCTTTGGCTTATGGAGCTTTCTGGTTTATCAATCCCGATTTGGCTATCGACAAGCACAAGTATGCCGAGAATCTTTCTTCTTTGGATAGGGAGCTACAACGTTCCAAGGATGATTTTATCAAAGAGCATTATGTGAAGTATGGCAAGGAAAACTTTCCTCCAGCTTGGAAACTTATAGACTTGACTTCGTTTGGCTGCTTGACAAAATTGTATTTCAATTTCTCCAATGGTGCTGTCAAAAAGAAAATAGCCCGTTCCTACGGCGTACCTCAACAAGAGATTCTTGAAAGTTGGATGAAATCCATCAATGCGCTTCGCAATTGTTGTGCCCATCATGGGCGTGTTTGGAATCGTGTGATGCCTGTAATGCCCCAACTTCCAGTATCATTAAAGCAAGCATGGATAACGAATAAACCCGAAGTCGCCAATCGACTGTATTCGGTTCTTTGCTGCTTGTTGTATTGGCTAAATGCTATTGATTCACAAAATGAGTTATGTGCTAACTTCAAGGACTTACTGTCACGGTATCCAGAAGTTGACACGAATGCCATGGGATTCCCTCAAGGTTGGGAAAACGAACCTTTATGGAGAAAGTAGGCAAGGTATTCGGATATAGCCTATCCGAATACCTGTTGCCATAACGTTTTATTGCTGACGATGATTCTGACATCGGCTTTCATGTACTTTTGAAACACAGGGGTATTTTGTCCCTGTGTGCTCACAGAGGCTGTAGCCATAAAATAGTTGCCATCTTCCCTATGTATGAGTTTGGCATTATGGTTTATGATGTTGCAGTTATAAGATGCATTGTCGTTGCCCTCGAAAGAAACATGAGCCGTCCTTGGCTCATCGAAAAGATACAAATACTTGTATGGCACAAATACTTGCACTGTTCCTTGATTGATGACCTCACCATTAGCCTCTATGGATATAGGATAAGGTACTGAAGTTTCCCACCCTTA